>FR882203.1:90910-98710 GCA_000434935.1 Bacteroides sp. CAG:709
CGACAGCCTCAGCAACATCATCATCGGCGCAATCATGCCACTGATTCCAGGAGTTCCGTTTGTCAACGGTGTCCGCGACCTCATGAATTCCGACTATATCGCAGGTCTGACCAGGCTCACCGACGCGATGCTGGGTTTCTTCTGCATTGCCATAGGCGTCAGTATTGCATTCATGCTTGACGGCTGGATTGCCGGCGGCATCATTGACCTCGGCGGCATGACCGTCAATCCTGAGACGGCGGGTCTCGGCTGGCAGACGCTGGCGGCGTTCATCGGTACTTTCGCGTTCGCGATTCTGTTCGGCGCCCCGAGGAAACAATACACGGCAGCCGGTCTCATCGGCGCGCTCGGCTGGGCGGCATTCCTCATAATGGTACGCGCAGACCTGGCATCCACATTTGCCGCCATCATACTTGCCACCGCCCTGATCTGCATTTTCTCACGAATCGCAGCAGTCCTGGACAGGTGTCCGAGCACGGTATTCCTGCTTTGCGGCATCTTCCCGCTCGTGCCCGGGGCCGGCGTCTTCTGGTTCACCTATTACATGGTGTCAAGCCAGTTCAGCCTCTCCTCCACGACCGGTTTCAATGCTCTCAAGGCGGCCATCGCCATAGTCCTGGGCATCGTATTCGCAATGGAGCTGCCGCAGCGACTTTTCTCAGGATTCAAGCGCTTCAGTAGAAGTTAGTTCCGCCATTCTTTGACTTCCCAGGTTCCTTCTTTAAGGAGAGCCGCCCATTTTTCCTTGTAGATTTCAACGCAACCCTTTGGAACATAGAGGGTTTTGAGTTGTTTTGAAGGACCTACCTTATTATTTCCGGTGTTTGGTATGAATTCTGCCGGCTTTGTGCCCAGGCAAATTATCGTAGTGAGATTAGGCGTACCTGAAATGCAGTCCCCAGAAAGTCTCGTCACGCTTGCGGGAATGGTCAATGTCTTAATCACAGAGTTCTCGTACAAAGCCCACTCTCTTATCGTGGTCGTACCATCCTTCACAGCATAGCTGTCGCCGCTTCCGCCGTTAAGCACCATCAATGTCTTCATGTCATAGTCATACAACGCGCCTTTTTCATCTGCCTTGAAAGATTTATTTCCGTCAGCTACTTTCCAAATCAGTGAATCACAGCCATTTGAAGGGCTTCCGGAAATTTTGGTCAATGTCGACGGCAGCACGATTTCAGTATAGCCGCTATACGCGAATGCTCTGTTTAAAATCGTGGTGATGCCTTCCGGGAGATAGAATTTGCTGATGTTTTTGATGCCGTTGTCACGGTTGCTTCCTCCGCAGAAACCGACATACGAATTATCTGTATTCAAGCCTTTCAATGTGCTTTCTTTGGCATTAGCCCCACTCAAATCCAAGACAATCTTTTTATTCTTATCATGAAGATTACGTGTTGCTTCCATAATTTTTTTGAAGTCAACTGGACTGAGTTTGGATGAAGGAACCATAGTAACCCTGACTGAGTCTTTTGCCGTCTTGACCCATTCTGTATCAATCTCACCCTCAAGACCATCCACAAACATCCTGTCCGGATCTATTGTCAGTTCCTTCACAGGAAATGTCACGACAGTTCCAGGTACCACGTCCAGGTCGCTTTTCTTCTTCAATTCCGAGCCGCCGCGTTCGCAATTAATGGAAAACTTAAGGTTCTTAAGTGTCTTGGTGCCTGCAAGCGGAATGATTATGGTAATCACGGTAGGATTACTCTCATCATTACTGATTTCCAAAGGCTTACGCATATTCATGTTGAGATTGTTCACATCGTAGGCTTTTGAAAGCCCTTGCCATTTTCCATCCTTGACATATGTAAAAGCGCGCTTGGACAGATTGTCGGCACTTATTACACAAGAATGTATGGAGGTTTTCTCTTTTGACCAGACACGGAGTTTGATTACTGCGCCCGCATATTTGAAATCGACATTTCTGTTACCTCCTATGCCATACATCGGAAGCGGCAGTTTATCGCCGATGTTGTCTTCGTAATACTGCGTCATCGGGAAATCCACATAGAAATAGCCATTGCTCTTATTGGCTGTGCAATACGAAGCAGGATAGAATGCGAAGAATTCTTCATCTCCTTTAATCTGCTCACCACTACTATATGTAAATCTTCCGACACTCGTACCGGCAGCATCATCGGCCAATTTGTATATTCCAAGAGTAGTCGAGTATGCTCCAGGGTTGGAAGCATTGTGAAGATGCTTTTCAGTAACCTGAATGGCTATCGAGTCTTTCTTTGCCCACAATACTTTCAGACCATCAATAGATGTTTTGGTGTCTACATTGTCGACGTGCGCAAAAAAGTCAACGCCCTTTGACACCGGTTCAATATCGTTCGTTTTGGTACAACCTCCCAAGCAGGCAACAGCCGCGAAAACACATCCGGCAAAATAAAGTTTTCTCATAATCCGTGAATTTTAATCCCAATTCGTTTCTACGGATTCAAGTCTATCAAGCCCTTTAGGGGTGGAAACACACTCGGAGGTCGCGAAAGAAGAGGTAACCTCGACAGACAAGAGCTCCATCAGCGGAGCTTCGTAAAGCTTCGTATTCATCTAACTTACTACTATATTGGTTTTTATATCTATTATATCAACCTTTTTATCAAAAGGGCGCGCAAGTTAGACATAAATATTTATTCTGCAAAAATTAAATTGTTAAGATTTTATTTCATTTTTTCCTTTTCCAGAAACACATTTGAACTTATATGTAAGCGTTCCGTTCACAGGCTGTCCGGAGCGGTCGTCACGCAACACCGTATAACCCGAAAGATACAGGATATCATCACCTTCCAGCCTGACATTCATCTTATAGAAATAACCTTGGCAGCGACTGTCATCGGATACTTTTCCATAATAAGGGTCAATGCCCAGGTCATAATTCCCGGACGAGTCCACGGAGAATTTCGGCGTAAAAATACTCTTGTTCCAAAATGCGATTGAAGTGTTCAGGTAGATTTCTTCTATCAGCAGGCTGATTCTCACGGAAGTCCGATACGGCGCCGTCATATCTATCTCTATACCGATTTCATCTGTCAGGTCCGGCACCTCTTTCAATTCATCAAAAATCGAAGCGGAAGCCACGCCGTCGTCATTCAGGTCCACCGGCGCCCCGTCCCATTCCGCGCCGACGAGTTCATACTCACCGACAAGCCTGTCCATCGCGGCACGCGCCGCATCCGTCATATCATATACGACCTTGTTCTTGTCGCACGCTACCGCGGCCATAAAGGTCAATGCCAATGCAAACGCAAAATTTATCTTGTTCATTGTTGTTATCTCTTTTTAAGGTCAATATAAAAATCCGCCGGAGTCATAATCGAAACCATGCCGGTACCGCCGCTGACATTGCTCGGATAAGGAATTCCATTAATGAAGTTCCAGGAACCTTGCTCCGAATTGTCGAATGCGTAGTCGTTCATGTAAGTATAGGTGCTTCGGGACATTGACAATACACGGAAACAGATTTTCCCGTACTCGGCCGGCACATATTCATCACGCGACCATGAATTCGGATAATAATTGTGCAGGAGCGTCTTTTCCACAGCCAGTTTCAATGTATATTCCTTGTCAGCGAAAGTATTGTCCGTAAACAAGTTATATTTATTGGCATAATAATTATTCGCATCACTGGAACTGTCCTCCATACCGATTTTAAGATTCCTGTACAGCAGGCTCTCATACTTGTTATCGAACATGATGTCCCTGTATCCGCTGCACAAGAACTGGCCTTCCTTGTATGGACTGCCGGACGGCACTTCTGAAGCCCTGTACTCTGATTCATAAGACATTACCATACGGTAGAAATTTCTTTCTCCGGCAACGTCCTGCAGATGGACCTTGGTCATATAGAAATCGACCAGTTCGCCTCCTTTGTTCTTCGCCATGAATGAAGCCGTGTCCACGGCATTGACAACAGGAGCATTGGGAGCGACAGCGACCGCTTCGGCATGGGCATCGCCGGCATCGACCTTGATCCTGACCTCGTCACCGGCATTGAACGGAGCCTTGAACCGGATGGCATTGGCATTGTACGAGAACCGCTCCGGCTCGGTCACCTTGTCCGTAGACGCCACCAGTTTGCCGTTCACGTAGCATTCAAGATGCGCCGATTCGACGGGTTTCACAGCGTCATACATGCCCCAGGTAAGGAAAACCGTATGCAGCGTGTCGCCCGCCACCAGATTGCCGTTCACCACGAGCATCTTCTCCGGGCCTTCCCTGCGCAGGTCAATGTATTCTTCACATGCGGCCGACATCATTGCCGCAATCATTATCAATATTGACTTTTTCATGATTTCTAGAACTTGAAGGTGTAACTGAAAGAAGGAAGGCACAAGAGGAAGGTCTTCTTGCTCAATGCCGGGGTGTACGTGGTTTTCCCGGTGTCCGGGTTCTTCACTTCCCTGCTGTCCAAAGTCACCCAGTTAGGATTTTTAGCGCCATAGGCATTGTACATTCCGAAGTTCCAGATACGCTCGCCATGACGTTTCTTCTTGTGGATATTGACGCTGAAATCGAGCCTGTGGGACGGCGGAAGCCTGTAATTGTTCCTGCTGGAAATATAGTCCACCATCGACATTCCCTTTCCGTCCGGCGAAAGTGTGAGAGTAGATCTGGTGGAAACCGTCATCCAGTTTCCGGAGGCAATGGTCCATATTGCGCTCAGGTCCACTCTTTTACCGAGTTTCTGATTCAGGCTGACACAGAAGTTGTGCCTGCGGTCATAAACGAACGGGAAGCGTTTTCCATTGTTGATGGTGCCGTCGCGGAAGATGCGGTCGGTCTTGGACAATGTATATGAGACGGTTCCGGTGGTGCGACCGAGTGTCTTCTGGACATAGAGTTCCACGCCATACGACCGCCCCTGACCCATCTCGACGTTTTCTTCCCAGTCGGCAGCCGATGAGAATGACATCTTGCCGTCTTTATACTCAAGGACATTGTTCATCTGCTTCCAGTAGCCCTCCACCGAGAATTCCCATCCTTTCAGGCCGCTGTAATATGTGCCGAGCGAGACGATGTCCGATGTTACCGGCTTGATATTCTTGGTAATAGGGACCCAGAGGTCAGTAGGAAGGCTGAGGTTGCCCGATGTGAGCTGATGCACGTATTGCGACATCTTGGAATAAGCCGTCTTGACAGCCCAGCCCTTTCCGAACGAGACCTTGACCGCGGCACGTGGCTCCGGACAGAAATATGTACGGCCATTGACCAGGAACAGGCTCAGGTGCAATCCCGGATTGAATGAGAAATGCTCCCCGAAGGTCATGTCATCTTCAATGTAGGCCGACAGTTCATTGCCATAAAGGTTCGGGCTGGCGTCGTTCACCTTGTCGCTTTTTTCTTCCTTGCCGTCAAGGTTGTTGAGACTGCGGGAGCGTTCCACTTCCGGGCGGTAAAGGTGATTCACGAATTCGCCGCCGAATTTTATCAGGTGCGAAGGCGCCGGAATATAATCGAAGTCAATTCTCGCGCCCAGGTCACGGATGCCTGACGTATAGGAATACCTGTACTGCTTGTCATAGTTCTCCGTTTCCGATTTCAGAAGTTCCCTGGTATTGGTGACCATGTTCATCTTATATGTATTCCACGAAACCGAGGTATTTGCAAACAGCTTGCTGCTGAAGACATGGTTCCACCTTACCGATGCCAATGTGTTGCCCCATTTGAGGTTCATTTTCGTATTCTCCTCTTCGTACTTCGTATATGGCTCATAGTCAGGGCCATAATATCTAGAACTGGATTTGTCTGAATCGGAGTACCTGAAGTAATCGCGTCCGGTATAGAATCCCACGAAGATCTTGTCCGAGTCGCTGAAACGATGGGTTACCTTGGCATTGATATCATAAAACGCGTAATTGGCAGGGCTTCCGCAGGCCTTTATCAGTCTGTCGAACAGGAAGGTGTGCATCCCGCGCGCGCTGAAGGACCAGGTGGTGTTTTCGCCGGCTATAGGGCCTTCGAAGTGGAGTTTTTCCGAAAGGAGTCCTGCTGATACCGAGCCGTGGAAGCCCTTGGCATTGCCGTCATTGGTCCTGACGTCGACTATACTCGATACTCTGCCGCCATATCTTGCCGGGAAAGAGCCTTTGTAGAATGTGACTTTCTTGACCGCTTCCGGAGTGAAAACCGACAGCAGGCCGAGCAGATGGCTGACATTGTAAAGCGGTGTTCCGTCGAGCATCATAAGGTTTTCGTCCGCGCCACCGCCCCGCACATAGATTCCGGAAAATCCTTCCATGCCGCTCTGCACGCCAGGCATCAGTTGAATGGTCTTGATGACATCAGGTTCGCCCAGCACCACCGGCATGTTCTTGATCATCTCCTGCGGGATTTCCAATGCGCCCATATAGGTGGACTGTATGCCGGCGTCCTTTCGGGCCACAATAGTCGAGGCTTTCAGTGAAGCCGCCTGCGCCAATGAAATATTTATGACAGTATCACGCTGCAGGTCAATGCTTTGTTTCGCATCCGCGCATCCGACATAGGAGTAAGTGAGGTCAATGTTTCCGCACGGGATGGTGATCGTATAGTATCCGAATTCGTTGGTGACTGCGCCAATGATTCTGGAGTTTGCTCTCGGTTTGTCATTTGTTGCCGCTGAGGCATTTGCCCCGGGTGTCGTCGCTGAGGCTTTTTCCTCAGACTTCGTACCTGAAGCACTTGCAGCTGACATTGCCCCTATAGCATTTGCCCCGGGTGTCGCCGCGGAAGTTTTCGTCCCCGACGCAGCATCCGTAATCATCACCATAACCCCAGCTCCAATGAGCGTTTCCCCCGTAGCTGCATCCCGGATATATCCGCTGACTGTACACTTGTTCTGGGCAGCCAGATTGACAGCAAAAATGACGGCCATCGCCGCCAATGTAAATTTTCGCATTAAAAAATATTTGTTTGAGGATTCCTTGATAACCAATCCACACTCTCCCCCTCATCCATCCATACAAAGATGCAACTCACACAAGCATTGTTGCATTTGTACACATATTTCCCGGTATTGTTGTTTAAGGCTGCAAATATATATGTACATATCGGTTATAACAAAATCTTCGGCAAAAGGGCACATCTCGGGTGAAGAAATCTTTATAATAGACTGGATGGCCCATCATTTTATCCCAAAATATTTCGTTTTGTACCGCCTAAAACGTTTTCCTCGTACCGAACACTATAATACGAACGCCTCGTACCATCTAAAACGTTTTCTCAGAACAAAACGCCTCGGCAAACACATTTGGTACAGATTAAAACGTTTTCGCGAAACCAAACTACCATGCAAGCACACTCGGTACCGCCCAAAACGTTTTCGCGGTACAAAATGAACCACGGAAAATGGATCCAAAAAAATGAACAACCAGAGTAAACTCATTTCAGGGAAAGACTCCAATCGGAGTCAACCAAAATCAGGAAATGACAACGTGGTGTGGAGCACAAATAATTGATCATGAGATAGATATCTATTTTCAGAGTTCGCATAACAGCAACTCTGAAGAAGGTTAATTTATTACATAACAAGGATTTACGCACCACACAAAATGAAAACACATGGCAAAAAAGCCCGGTGGTGTGGGAGAGCAGGCAGACAATCTTTGAAAAGATTCATGGCGAAACACTCATGCCCCGGAGTCATGGCGAAACAGGTCCAATGATACGGATGTTACCACATGGCGTAAATACAACAAACCCCCGTAGAATGCATCTACGAGGGTTTCGTGTGGTGCCACCAGGGATTGATGTGTCCTTGTAAGCACTTGTATCTCAACGCTTTGCCTTTGGCTTCTATAAAAAAGCCACGAG
>FR882204.1:0-4736 GCA_000434935.1 Bacteroides sp. CAG:709
GGGTGTCTTTGTTTATATGCCGCTGTGATGTTGAGCCGTGACAATACCTACGTAGCGGAGCCCCAAGTCGGTACTCCGTGCCAGTATCCTGTGACTGGTACCCTGTGACTGGTACCCTGTGACGGTATCCAGTGTCGATACCCTGTGATGGGTGTCCTGTGACAGTACCCTGTGCCGGTACCCTGTAGCAGTGCTCCGTGAAGGGACCCACGTGACAGTGCCACGTGTCGGTGCATCCAGCGCTCGAAATCTTGTCGTGATCTGTGTCCTAACTCCACATCTCCCACCCTGCGCAATCGCACATCTGACCCCGACACACTTTCCATCCTCACCCTACTCGCTTTCCATCACTCTCCCGACGCACTTTCCATCTATTTGTCGTTTCCAAACCGGCCCTATCCAATTCTAGCCACGTTTCTTTCCATGGCGTGCGTACTAAAACGTTTTCCACTCACGTCGCCCCGTAAATTGCCTCTGCCGTCCGTGAAACGGGGCTTTTTACGCACGGCAGAGCCTCACTGAGCTTCACAATTATCCCCATGTGCACCCCTGATGTCGCAATGCCATGTCCATGCGGTGCCTGGCAGTGATGTGCCATGCCCCTGCGCCATCGCACCATCGGCTCCTCCCGCGCGCGAACTCTTGTCGTGCCATGTGTCCTAACCCCACAGCTCCCACCATGCGCAATCCCACATCTCACTACCGACACACTTTCCATCCTCACCATACTCGCTTGTCATCACTCTCCCGCCGCACTTGCCGTCCCTTTGTCGTCTCCACACTGGTCCTATCCAATTCTAGCCACGTTTCTTTCCATGGCGTGCGTGCTAAAACGTTTTTCGCTCACGTCACCACGTAAATTGTCCCTGCCGTGCGCGAAACGGGGCTTTTTACGCACGGCAGAGCCTCACTGAGTTTTGTCGTCCTAGTCTACATTTCCTTCAGAAAATTTTTGTTATCTTTGAAAACGTGAAATCATTGATACATTTACTATTATGAGAAAGAAATTATTGCCAGCCATACTTGTTGCCAGCCTACTCTTCGGCTTTTTTGCTTGTAAACCAGATACGGAACCGGATAACCCAGGATCGGAAATAGTCAAGCCTGAACCAGAACCTGAGCCAAATCCAGAACCTGAACCCGAGCCTGAACCAAAGCCCGAACCCACACCCACACCAGAGCCGGTAGTGGAGACCGTGGTTTACTATGATAACCTGGATAAAGTAAAGGCTACAGACAATTCTCATTATTTCGACACATGGACAGCCTGCCGGAATATGGAAGGCAGCGGTATCGCAAATGTTACCTATACTGGTTCATATACTTCTGTCATAAGCTCCTATCAATCTTCCGGTTATCCCGGCGCCTCGGGAGTAAACGGAGTCTATTTCAGTAGAGAGGGCGCATGGATGGCCGTGAACAACATCGAGTTGCCTGCAGACAAACGGACTTACAAACTTACGGTCGGCCTGCATCCTTATAATACGGCGGCCGAACCAAACAAACAGTACAAGATTACAATTTCTGATGAACACGGCAAGAAGGAGCAACTGCTGGACCACACCATCACAAAACATGGCAGCTGGTGGTTAGCCACATCCATATTTGAAATAAGCTCAATTCAGACCACCAAGTTGAATATCAAGATAGTTGCGCTTGCAGGTGGAGCACGGGGACGTATAGATGACCTCAGACTCGTCACGACCACCGGGAACGCCACGTGGACCTACGATTTGGGACATGACGGGGGACAGGAACCGCCGGTTGTACAGACTAAAGACTATATCGAGCGACCGCAGACACTGAAACAGAATGCCGCCTATAAGTATGTCGACCATAGGGGGACCACCTATAGAAGCAAGAAGAACGTCCGCAACTATGAAGCATGCTACGATACACGAAGACATAATCCGATGTGGGTCGCATACCCTTGCCATGATATTTATTGGGAAGGCGGCTACACACGTCCGACAAAGGACCCTTGGAGACCGGATCCGAAATTCCAGGAAAGCGAACAGTCCATCATCTATGCTACCGACTGGAATAATTGGCCTTGGACAGACAATGGCGGAAGTCCTGAGGACACACACCATTACTGGGCGCCTATGCCGTCAGGAAAGACAGTAATTAAAGGCCATCTGATGCGCTCTGCGGAACGTGGATGCGGAATCAAGACTAATCCGATAGATCTGAATGTGCAGACATTCTATCCGACCAATATCGCCCCGGAATTTTATCAGAATTCCACTAGAGACGAGTCCCATTGGGAAATGATAGAAAATATCCTGCCGAACAACTGGCGCTGCAACGACACGATTTACGTTGTCGCAGGCTGCTATTACGGCGATGAATCCTGGAAACTTAAAGACGCCTGCGACTGGGGCAAAACGTCTTCTAAATCAAAGGATTGCGTGATGCCGACAGCCAGATATAAGATCGTGATGAGAACCAAGAACGGCAACACCGGAAAACCTATCTGGCAATGCTCGTCAGACGAGGTCATGGCCATCGGATTCTGGTTCCCGCAGAATTTCACGGGAGCATACCTGTCCTCACTTCCTGCACTGAAAGACTATATCTTTTCAGTTTCCGACATCGAGAAGAAGATAGGAAACGAATTCAGTTTCTTCCCTCTCGCACCGGCAGGAGTCAAGGACAAGTACAATATCGACGATTGGCCGGGACTTTCAGCAATAGCAAATTGACGTTACTTGCAGACCATGATCTTCTGGATCAGCTCGTCCGCCACTCCAATCGCATCATTTACGTAATTATCCCTCTCTTGCGCAGAATATGCTATTCCATGCACGAGAGGGATAATGATTGTTTCGATAAAGCTGTAGCTATAATTCGAATGAGGATTTTTCAGGAAAAATGCTCTCGAAAGCAGCCTCCAAATTCTGCATTACCTGGTCATAATTACGGATGTGTACACTGTCATTGATGCAGACAAGCTTGTACTTCTGATTGCGGATGGCTGCAACGGCCTTCTTTGGCTTCACCATCAGCGGGAACATTTTGGTGTCTTTGTACGTATTGTATGGCTCGAAATTAGACTCGCAGATCTGCCACGTACGGAAAAGTTCCTGCGTGTAATCGGCCGGATGACGGAACTGGTGTACCGAAGCAGCCTCAAGTTCCGGCGCTACATTCTTCCAAACCTCATCATAAGTACTCTTCAGATATGGCTGAGCGTTGTGCGGAACCACGAGAGTTATGAACTTGTCATACCATTGGAGAAAACGGGTAACGTTTGCCTTGGAACCATATTCACGGCAGAACCACTTGTCATGATCCCTCTTCAGAACATCTTTTTTATTAAAATGCTCATTGATAATGCGGATATTGTTCTCCAGAAGCTTCGACCAAAGACTCATCCCGGTATTGAAACGGAACGCAGCTATATCATGCGGCAGCCCGTTTTCCGCAAAGAAACGTGTAGGAGAAGTCGGACTGATGATATAGGTATCATCATTGAAATATACGAACCTGTCTGCTATTCCCGGAATTCTGTTGAAGAATAACTCTATAATCGACGAATTGAACGTCGGCAAGAACTTTTCCGGAATATAGTCCGTATGGTTCACTAAATTCAACTTTGGATTTGACGTGTCGAGCCACTCCGGCTTCTGCCCGCAAGTGACAAAATGTACCTTTCTCACCCACGGAGCAAACTTCTCGACACCTCTGAACCAATATTTCAGAAAACCGTAATCTCTGAAGCGTGCTTCCGAATATTGATTTTGGGAGTTGTCAATGGTGCCTTTGGCTTTAGCGAAACTCTTTTTCCATTCGGGGTCATTCATATCAACCCAGGTTACCACGAAATCTATGTCCATCGCCGATCTGTTTTGAAGTTATTCGAGCACTCGACTCGTTGTTATACAATTGGTTTTTGTCGGGTTCGGGATTGATGCCTCTACTCAATCATCACGTTACCCTCTCCCTAAATCCCGAAGGATTATTTGCAGACCATGATCTTCTGGATCAGCTCGTCCGCAAGCTCCATGCCCTTCGAACCGACATTGCCAAGATTCTCAATCGTCTTTTCAATGTCTTTGTCAATGATACCGTCCGTCTCGCAAGCATGGATTCCGTCCAGGGCAAGCACGGCGGACTGGATTGAACTGGAAACACCTGAAGCCACCTTCATGGCGCAGCCTACCTTCGCTCCGTCACAGACCATGCCGGTAATATTGCCGATCATGTTCTTGATGGCAGAACAAATCTGCTCATAACCGCCGCCGCGCAGCCAGACAAGGCCGCAAGAAGAGCCGGTAGACGCCACTACGCAGCCGCACAGGGCAGAAAGACGGCCGAGATAACCCTTTATATGTATGGCGATCAGATTGCTCATAATCAGCGCCCTCGCGAGCTTCTCATCAGAAACGTCGTATTTCAATGCGTATGCAATGACAGGCATGCTGACCGTGATGCCCTGGTTTCCGCTACCGGAATTGCTCATAGCCGGCAAAGTGCACCCGGCCATCCTGGCATCGGAAGCCGCAGCCGTCAGCGCCATGGCGTATGAAACGAAATCATTGCCGAATACTTCTACGGAATTGCTGATGGTCTTGCCCACCTTCAATCCGTAATCTCCTCTCAAACCCTCTTCGGCGAGCGCCAGATTCAATGTCTTGTCCTCCAGAATGAACTTGATATCCTCATAGTCCACAGACTCGGCGAACTCATATATCTCCTTGACAGTGAGTCCGTAATCGCGTGTGCTCTTCTCC
>FR882204.1:4748-57814 GCA_000434935.1 Bacteroides sp. CAG:709
GCTCTTCTCCTCCTCTGACTTGCCCTCTTTCTTGTGGCATGGTCCGGCGTACTCCGTATCCACACCGGTCTCCACGATACGGTCATGCACATCCTCGATGACGCAGAATGACGTATGCCCGTCAGCCAGAATATCGCACTTGACGTAAAGTTTAGGACAATTATTTACAATGCAGATGTTTACGCGGTTCTCCGCAACCAGCCTTTTGGCCAGAACCACGGCTTCGTCATTCAGATCCTTCAGCACTTCGAGACCATACTCCGATGAACCGCAGACGGCACCGAGTGCAGCGGCAATCCTCAGACCTATCATTCCGGTACCCGGGATGCCCACTCCCATGCCATTTTTCAAAATGTTTCCGCTTACACCGACATTGATCTTGAACCCGCTTCCTTTTCTGTCGAAATCAGGAATCTTTCCGTTCATAAGTTCTGTTGCCTTTGCCGTTGCGAGTGCGACAGCTACAGGTTCGGTGCATCCCAATGCTGGTTTCACCTCTTTGTGAATCAGCCCGATAATCTCACATTCTCTTGCCGTCATGACATGTGCTTTAGAAATTGTTGTCAATTATTTAAAAAATTCCAATATCACCTTCATCAGCGATGCCGTCTCGGAAGGATCCAGGATGGTCTCTATCGGAAATCCGATGCAGACGCTTCTGTAGCACGTCCCCTTCTTGCAGACACCTGCCGATATGCCGGAACCTGAATATCTGAGGAACGTGGCGGCATCCGCAGACGCCGGAGCTATCCCGTCAGGATTCTCGACATTGTAAATATAGTCATTCTTCTGTTGATTGAAAGTAAAAGGCCCACCACTTTCAGACAAATTCATCAAAGAATTGGCCAGATACTCCACTTTTCCGTTCCTCGTGGCATGTCCTGAGAGGCTCTGATAGCCCAGAACCTCGGCAGCGAAGGCTTTGGCTCCAGCCTGGTAGACAGTGTCCCGGCATCCCGGATAGACCTCATCACAGAGATCCGTTCCGATATTCGCCCCCGAAATCAGGATGTTCATTCCTTTTTCCGTGCAGCGACGTATGGCATCCTGCAGACGCTCCGGGAAAACCTCATAACGGCTGCGCTGGACCGAACCGCTCCCGGCCGGCGTCGTAACCTGCTTTCCGCAAATGATGTCAGTCGCCCAGAATCCCTGTAAATTATCCACGTTATCCGAGAACGCCTGCGCATCCGCCGAGCAATACGCATATCCGGCCGCCATTATCGCCTTGCCATGCACATACGGATAATCAAAAGTGTTTCCCGGAGCAATCTTGCCCGCATCATCCGTGTACGAAGCACCGAAACCGGCATTGTCATCATCCAGCCAGACCTTGTCGCGCCTGAACTCGTACATCGGCCCCACGTGATTGATCTCATACATGTACGGCACGCCAGCATCTTTCTCTTCGAGAAAACCGGCGTAATCCGGAAAATCAATCCAAGCCGGTGGCGCTACCCTGTCGAAATTATTGACAATCAATACCTTTCTGTCAGCATTGCCCCCGTTTTCTGGAACGCCGAGGCTCAATGTCTGTGAAGGAAAACTCTTTCCGCCGGCATTGTACGCGGCGATGCGGTAGCTGTACTGATGCCCTTTTTCTATCGGAACCGTGGTGCAGACTCTTCCGCCCTCGTGCCGTATCTCCTTGATAATCCGGCCGTTGTCGAAAGCGCCGTCGTCCTTCCGCGTATAAAGGATGTAGCCTTCGGCCAATGCTGTCGGTTCAAGGGTGTCCACAGTCGCTTTCCAGCTCAATTCCGCGCTTCCGTCCCGGGTCAATGTCGCCGCGAACGAATGCACCGGCAATGGCTGGACCGCATAATGGAATCCATATCTTCCGCTCAGGAATTTCAGGATACCCTTATATACGGACCTGCATACGGAAAATCTGAACGCAGGGTCCAGACCATATTTCATGTCTGCAAAATTCTGATGAGAAAGCAGTTCCAGAATCATGGAAGGCACGGGTGGAGTCCTGGACTCGCTGTATGACCTGTCTGTAAGCATCCTTCTGCTCCACGCCGTATCATACTGTGCCCGCAGATCCGAAACGACCTGGGACTGGATGTCATTGGCCATGACGCGGCCGAGGATGCGGTCCTCTCCGTCCGGCAATTTCCTGCTGCCCTCGCAGATGAGGGTGTAGATGGCCAAAGTGCCTATGATAGAATCATTTGGAGTAATTCCGGCATCAGTGTGGAAGGCCAATGACAAGTCGAATGGAACGCCCTTGCCTTCCGCTTTCGGATTCATGTGGGAACCGCCGCTCATAGCGGAAACCCATGCACCGCGATCACCGAAATCATTGGTATAGTCGTTGTCGTAACGTCTTGTAACCGTGGTATCTATGCCGGCCCATTGCATCCAGTACAATGCTCCCTCGGCAGAACTTTGCTGCCCGGATATCGTGTACTGGTCCTCTGACATTTCCGCCGTCCCTCTGGCGATTTTGCCCATGCCGCCTCCGATCTTTACGGCATCTGCAGTGACTACTGCGCCCGGAACGAATTCGACACCCTTCCTGGTACCGTTGTCCAGCGAAACGTAACATGAAGAACCTTCAGCGAATTCGAAGGTGCCGAGATAAATCCATGTCCCTCCGCCTATCTTCTGATTTACGAGGAAATGACTTGCCCCTCCAAGATGATGGACGGTGTAATGTGCTGATTCCGTGCTGTTTGGAAGAGATATATATGAAACATATACGGCATATTTTCCGCGCTCCGGAATATCTGGAGTCCATGTCGCGGAAGCATTGCCTTTAATCTCGCGCGAGCATTTGGCCTTTCTCGCGGTGCCGTGAGTGAACGGATTGTCATTGCCGGTGTACACTCTCTTGAGATCGGCGAAACCGGTGCCTGCGTCAGTCCATTTTCCCGCTTCGGCGTATTGGCCAGTCCTGCGGATGAAACCATCGCGCGGGCCGCTGAAAGCAGGGTCATTGTCAATGATGACCTCATGTTTCTGTGTGTCGCGCTCTCGCGGAGTCATCACGTATGCCCCGGCGTTTTCCAGCATCGGAATCAGGAAGGGGAGTACATAGCTCTGCGTGTACAGGTCCTCGACAGTCGTGAACAGCGGCGCGCGCTGCCATTTCCATCTGCAGGTCTTGGCGTCATAATAGTAACCATGGCTTTGCCAAAGTGCTATCTGTCTGCCGCTAAGTCCTTTGCGGTATTTCAATTCTTCCTCGTTCCGGACGATAGGCACATATTTGTCCAGCGGATCGTGAGTCCGCCAGTTATGTTCGGAAGGCCTGCCGTCATTGCCCGGAGCCGGAAGGGCCAGCTGGGTAAGCGGAGTCCTGCCGCAATAGAGGTTGCCGATCTTGTAATGGGCGAATTCTGCCGGTGAAATTTCATGGAGCGTCCTGCGGAGCCATGTAAGATCTTCCTTCCGCCATGGAATATCTCCCATGCCCTGTGTGAAACGGAAATCCAGATAGCCGTTCCGGCGTTCCACGGATTTGAGATTGATGACGGCGGTCACTGACGTCCGCTTCTGAATCAATGTCGCAAGGGTGTCGCATTTGCTTCTGAATGCATTGAGGACCATGCTTTGTGGCTGTCCCGTCGCTTGCAGGTCAAGAACGATGCTCAGGAATAGTACGGAAAGAAACCGCAGTCTCATCTCATTTCTGTTTACAATGTCCGATAGTGTAGATGAAAAGTGTTATCAATGAACCGATTACAAGGCCTGTTGCATCTGCTCTGAAATCCATGATGTCGCAGCTTCTATAGTCGGTGAGCCCCTGTATCAGCTCGATGCCGCCTCCGATAAGGCAGCCGGCGATGAAAAATCCGACAATTGCCAATACGGATTTCTTCCTGGACCGTATCTTGTGGCAGAAAGTGGAGTATGCCAATATCGGGAACGGCAGGAACATGCAGAAATGCATGAACTTGTCGGATGCGAATCCCAAAATTGTCCCCGGCATTTCTGATATGCCGTCGAAATGACCGAAGCAGAGAATGCCCAATGTGATGAGGTACAGCGACATGATTGCCGGCCATACTAATTTTTTACCGCCAGGTTCCGGCATCGGTTCCAGTTCGAGAGTCCCGAAAAAGTCAGGTCTGTGGAAGTCCGGGGTAGGGCATCCGATAGGAGACCAGCTCAGGAAATGGACGTGCGCCGTCTTGTCGCCGCATTTGTAGAAATTCGCGTGCAAAGTTGCCGGAAGATTATGCTTGTCTACCCCGATGAGCTTGAACGGTATGAAAAGTCCAAGTTTCCAGCTGAATTCCTTGTCATTGATTTCCACTGCCTTATGTTCATTGGAACTGAATCTTCTGACCTGTTTGAGCTTGTCGGCGGAGAAATGGACGCAGTCCTCCCTGCTCTTGCGCTTGGCTGCCAGCAGGGTGCCGATGCAGTTCATCTCGAAGTTGTAGTAAGTGCCGTCAGTCGGGTCTGAGATGAAGAATTCGCAGCAGCTGTCTTCCCATACCGGGCCGTTGTCTTTGAGCGCCTGTGCCCTGAGGTCAAGCCCGCGTACGCTGTACATTATTCCGATGCCGTTTTTGCACCAGCCTGCGACGAATTTGCATTCCGGCTGATAAGGAAAGTCTTCCGGCCAGTTTACAGTATCAATGTTGCCTGCACCTGCGCCGCATCCGGCGGCTGCTTCGAGTTTCGATGCGAATTCATTGAAATCCCGCACCCGGTCCAAACCCTGTATATATGGAACCTTGAGATTTTTCTGTCCGTTCATAATCTATTATGTATTAAAGACTTTGCATGTCTGTAAGTTTCTTGTAATATCCGTTGAGCGCGAGGAGTTCCTCATGCTTGCCGCGCTCCACAATCTTGCCCTCATGCATCACGATGATCTCATCGGAGTTCTTGATGGTGGAAAGTCTGTGTGCGATGGCGATGGTCGTGCGTGATGACATCAGACGGTCAAGAGCCTCCTGCACAAGTCTTTCTGATTCAGTGTCAAGCGATGCCGTAGCCTCGTCCAGGATAAGGATAGGAGGGTTCTTCAATATTGCCCTGGCGATGCTGAGCCTCTGGCGCTGTCCGCCTGACAACCTCATTCCGCGGTCGCCGATATTGGTATTGTATCCATCTTCCTTCTCCATGATGAACTCATGTGCGTTGGCTATTTTCGCCGCTGCGACGACATCTTCCATGGTCGCGTCCTCGACACCGAAAGCGATATTGTTGAAGATGGTGTCATTGAACAGGATAGGCTCCTGGTTCACATTGCCCATCAGGCTTCTGAGGCTGTGGATCTTGATGTCGCGGATGTCAGTGCCGTCGATTTTTATCGAGCCGCCGGTCACGTCGTAAAATCTCGGGATGAGGTCGACCAATGTGGATTTGCCCGCGCCGGATTCACCGACGATAGCCACGGTGCTGCCCTTCTTTACGGAAAGATTGATGTCGTCAAGTATCTTTCTGTCAGTATCATAGGAGAATGACACATGGTCGAAAGTGATTTCATCATTGAATCCCTCCACTTCCTTTGCATCAGGAATTTCCTTCAGGTTGCTTTCCGTTTCGAGAATCTTGTTCACGCGCTCTACGGAAGCCATGCCCTTAGGAATATTGTAACCTGCTTTCGCGAAATCCTTCAACGGGTTGATGACGCTGTAGAGAATCACCATGTAGAAAATGAAGGTCGGAGCGTCGAACCACGCCTTTTCACTCAGGATGACGACGCCGCCGAATCCCAGTACAATCGCAATCAGCACGGTGCCCAGGAATTCACTCATAGGATGGGCCAATGCCTGCCTGGTGGAGACTCTTCCGGTCTTCTTCTTCACCGCTTCGGTCACATGGTCGAAACGCGCCTGCATCTTGTCCTCGGCCACGAAAGCCTTGATGACGCGCAAGCCGCCGAGCGTCTCCTCCAGCTGCGACATCGTGTCGCTCCACAATGCCTGCGCTTGCAATGACTTCTTTTTCAATGTCCTTCCAAGGGCGCTCATGAGCCAGATCAATGCCGGGGCGACCACGATCGTGAACAATGTCAGCTGCCAGCTGGTCACTATCAATGTCCCTATGTAGAATATGATGAGAATCGGGTTTTTCAGGAGCATGTCGAGGGTGCTCATGATGGAATTCTCGACTTCGTTTATATCACCGCTCATCCTGGCTATGATGTCACCTTTCCTCTCCTGCGAGAAGAAACCCAGAGGAAGAGTCAGGATCTTGTGGTAAAGCTCTCTCCTCATGTCCCTTACGACACTCGTACGGATAGGGATCATGATTGCCGATGAACCGAAGTAGCATGCGGTTTTCAGGAGTGTCATGATACTGAGCCACAGGCACAGGAGGAACAATGTCATTGACGCACCCTTGTCCTGGATGAGCAGCGTTATCCCGTAATATGCATTGTTTATGAAAATCTCTTTTATGCCCATGCCGGCAGTGTCCCACGGAATGAAGGAGTATACCGTATCGTTCATCTTGAACAATATCTGCAGGATAGGGATAATCAGCGTGAACGAGAAGATATTGAGGATTGCCGAGAGAATGTTGAGTATGATCGAGCCTCCGAGGTAACCCTTGTATGGTTTGACGTACTTGACAAGTACCTGCCAGAATTCTTTCATCTTTTCTATGACGTTGTTTTAATAATCTGCAAATATAGTAACATTCAAAAAAATAACCTGCATCATCTAAGGGAATCTTTTCGGTCTATATCTCTTTTTCATCAATCATGTGCCACCGGCACACTCCATCTTCGAAAACAGATCTATCCTCGAAAATATTCTCCTAATCTGAAGCAGGTTATTTTTTTACGTTACTTAACATAGATATTTGTGTATTCGTTTTCACAAAATTAAGAAAGATGTACGATACCGTCTGTGTGGATAGTCCTGAGAAAGCATACAAGGAGCGTGGTGCGCAACTACCTAAATATTAACGCATTAACTACTTTCAGAGTTGCGGTTTTCACGACTCTGATTTCGGTTAATCATCTGATAGTATGCGATTTACACTCCACGCCAAAATGGAATCACTCCGCAATCCACTTCTCGACGGTGCGGGTCTGCGAGGAAATGTTCACGCCGACCTTGACGAGGTTCTTGCCTTCCTCGAATTTATAAGGAAGCATGTAGCCCTTGTCGTCAATCTGCTTGAGCGCGTCTTCAGCCGAGCCATCCACCTTGAATTCGAAAACGTAGATGCAATTATCGGTGTAGCAGACGGCGTCAGCCCTGCCGATGGCGGATTTTACTTCTGTCCGGATGTAGAAGCCAAGTAGCGAGAAAATTAGGTAAATTATTGTCTGATAATGCTTTTCTGTCTTGTTTTCCAAGTCGTTCGGAATTCCGGCAAGGTATGCCTGCAGCTTCTCCATAGCCATGTCAATGTCCTGGGAATCCATTGCGGCATAGAAATGTGCCACGAATCCTGACGCGGTGCCGGTATTGCTTGGATATTCGCCCAGAAGCCCTCTCGTGAAACCGATTTTGACTTCCTTGTTCGGATATCCCAGCGTGTAAAGCTGCATCCTCTCGTCGTACGACTTGATGGTCAGATAACCGGTCTGATACAGCATTGGCAATGAATTGTCCGAAATCTCCGGCGAGACATCGAAATCCGATTGCGGAACGAGCGGGATGTTGTCCAGCGTGGTTTCATCGATAGGGTTTTTACGAAGCCTTTCGACAAGATAGGTCGGGGTGCCGGTGTCGAACCAGTAGCTGCCGAAATTCTTGTCTGACAATGCATTGAGAAGGCTGTATGGATTATAAATATCTTCGGATTTGCCGCAGAAGTGATATCCGTCATAATTGGCTTTCAAGTGGCCGATTGCTTCTGCGAATGTGATACCCTGCTCGTCTGCAAGTGCTTGCACTTCCGGCTTCATGTCGCTCTCCAGTTCCGTCTGGGAAATTCCACAAATGGCGGAATACTGCGGCATCATCGAGATATTCTTCAGATTGTTCAACTCGCTGAAAATGCTGAGCTGTGCAAATTTGTTGATTCCGGTAAGGAAAACAAACCGCAGGTATGGGTCAATGCTCTTTATCGGGCTGTAGAAATTCCTCATTATCTGTCTGAGGACCGGTAACTTGCCCTTGTCGTTCATCACGTCCAACAGAGGTGCGTCATATTCGTCAATGATGATGACGGCCTGCTGCCCGGTCTGCTCAAAAGCCGCTTTGATCAGGAATTCCAGTCGCGCATTTACATCAACGTCATCCACATTCGGAAGCTTTCCATAAATGGCCTCATATTCTTCCAGTTTATATCCTAGGGTGCGTACCAGCTGCTCCTCATTCAAATGTTTGGCCGTGGACATGTCGAAATGAAAAACCGGATGTTTCGTCCATTCCTTCTTCACCTCGCCCGCTTTCAACCCCTCGAAAAGATCCTTCCTGCCCTCGAAATAGTAATGGAAAGTAGAAGACAGCAACGACTTGCCGAACCTGCGCGGACGGCTCAGGAAAACATACTGGTATTTATTTGCAATATCCTCGATATATCCAGTTTTATCGATATACAGATAATTACCCTCAATGATTTTATCAAATGTCTGTATCCCAATCGGGAATCTTCTGATCGTCGTCTCCATAATCCAAAACTTTACACATTCCCAAAGATAACAATTTTTATGATTACTTTCTGGAATTGATTATCTTCATATAGTCCGGGCAGTCGTGACTTCTGGTTGAATGTTACTTAATTATAACGGAACCTTACATTATCCGTTCCAGCCAGTGGAAAATCAGCCAGATGCGGCGCTTGAGAATGGACATGTCGATGGTGTCCACGCTGTCGTAGGGCTTGTTGTTGTTCATCGTGATGCCGGAAGTGAACATGACGGACGGTATGCCGTTCTCCAGGAAGACGCGCTGGTCGCTTACCTTTCGGTAGAAGATGTCGGTGAAATCATTGCTTCCGAAATAGTCGTAACCCAGTTCCAGACCGGTGCCGTATTTCAGGTTGCAAGTGCTCAGGAGGCTTGCGGAACCGTCTCCTGCGGCTTCACGTCCAAGCATGATTATGAAGTCCTTGCGCCCGGATTTCAGGCGGCTCATCGTTCCTCCGATCTGGTCAATGTTCACGACCATCCTTATCTTGTCGGCAGTGACGGCATCGCCGCTGACAGGATCTGTGAGAAGCCCGTCTTCAATCATCTTCCACAATGCCCGCGAACCTTTCATGCTGGCGGCTTTGGCATCCAGCCCCACGAAAATGATGTTGCTGTCATAAGCGCGTCCGATGTTGCGCATGGTGCAGAACATTTCCGCGACGCTGACCATGGCTACCACTCCGGAAGCATTGCTGTCGGCTCCAGGATACAATATTCCGTTCAATGTCCCGAGGCCGTCGTAATGCGCCATGACAATGACGTACGAATCATCATGTCTCTTGGAAGCGCCTGGAAGAAAGCCGATTACGTTTCTGCCGAAGGGCTCGTAGAAATGTGTGGACCAATGCCCGTTTATCGGAGTGAGTCCCAGCTGCCTGAAACGGCGGATCTGCCAGAATGCCGTTTCGGTGCCGCCACGTGTCCCGGTGGCGCGGCCTCCGCACAATGAGTCCGAGAGAAATTCCACTTGCCGGTATAACTTGCTCTCCCATATTACATTATGAGCCTGCGTGCCGCTTATCGCTCCGATTGACGGAACTTGTTGGCCCGACATGCCCGCGCATAACAGGGCGAGAAAGACTATGCTGAATAATTTTTTTGCCATTTTATCAGTTGGAGCACGATAATTGATTATCTTTGTAAACTTCGGAGACATCAGGGCATGCTCCTTGCCCGTTTTTCCGAAGAAACTTCAAAATTAGAAATTCCTGATGAATTTCGGAAATATAGACTCGGATTTGAGACAGAAACTTAAACATATATTTATAGTCATCGCTCTCCTGCTGCCATGCACGGGGGTATTTGCGCAATATGACAAGGATGTGTTCTTCTTCAGGGGAAGAAGGGCTCTTGCCGACGGCAAGTATTCCCAGGCCATCGAGAATTTCAATGTCCTCTCGCGCATTGACACGACGGATTATTGGACATTCTTCTACAGGGGCATTGCCAAATATAATCTCGGGGACCTGCGCGGTGCGCAGAAAGATTTCAGCACGTCTGTCCGCCTGAATCCGGTCTTCACTTCCGGGTACCACTACAAGGCGATAACGGAGAGCCGTTTCGGGAATTACGACAAGGCATTGGAAGACCTCCAGAGGGCGATTGACCTCAGGCCGGGATATATCGGATTGTATTTCAGCCGTGGCGTGACATATTTCCTTGCACAGCAGTTCGACAAGGCCGTTTCTGATTTCGACAAATATATAAGGAAGGAACCGAAAGACCCGTCCGCGTATCTTAACCGGGGAGCCAGCAGGCTGTTTCTGCAGGACACCACTAAAGCATTGGCAGACTACAACAAGGCGATAGCATTGGACCGGTTCGAGCCGGAAGGCTTTATCCGCCGAGGGCGGCTGTACGCGTCGCAGCATAAGTATGCGGATGCGATTTCCGACATGAACATGGCCATAAGTCTCGACACCACAAACACTTTCGCCTATTTCAACAGGGCGATAATGTATTATGAGCAAAGTGATTACAATGCTGCGATGGCGGATCTGGACCGTGTGCTGAAGGATGAGCCGGGAAATGCATTGACCCTGTACAACCGAAGTCTCATCAGTGCGCAGGTCGGGAATTATGCTGATGCGCTGGACGATATGGACCGTGTCATTAATATCAATCCCGGCAATGTGCTTGCGTATTATAACCGTGCATCGTTCTTCGTGAACATGGAAAGGTGGCAGGATGCTTTGGTGGATTATGACAAGGCGATCGAACTTTATCCGGATTTCGCCAAGGCATATATGAACAGGTCCTATGTGGAGAGCCGTCTCGGTCTGAATAAGGAGTCCAAGCGTGACTACGACATCGCCCGCAGGAAGATTGACGATTACAGGGACAAGACAGGAAGCGGCGAAGCGTCGTTTGCCGACACGACCAAGAAATACAGTTCCCTGCTGTCGCTCGACGCGGATTTCGCCAAGAAAGATTTCGATGACGAGATGCTTCAGCATAGGGATGTGGACATAAAGCTCCGCCCGCTGTTCAGGTTCGTGCTCTCGGACAAGAGGGACAATGTGCAGTATGCATTGAAGAACAGATATGAGAATCCGTTGATAGACAAGTTTTTGAATGGCATGGCGGTCCCTGTAGTGATTACCAATTCCGATACCGTCAGAATTTCGGGCACGGACAAATTCATGCAGGCAATATATTCCGGCCACAGGGAGAAAGGCGTGGCTGAATTCCAGAAAGCTCTCGCCGATGTTGCAGACAAGCAGTTCAATTCGGCGCAGGTCCATTATGACAATGCGATTGATTCGGATGCTTCGGACAAGTACGCGAAATTGTACAAGGTCTTCTATTATATGAACAGGGCAGTGTTGAGGGCGGACATGATAGATTTCATTTCTTCTATTGAGAACAATGTCCAGACGCTCACGATGGATGACCAGGGTACGACGCGTGCCAGGGTCAAGGACCAGGTGAGCCGCAGCTATGATTATTCGGATGCAGTCGAGGATATGCTGAAGGCTGTGGAAATAGTAGGTGACGTGCCATATGTTTATTTCAATCTGGCGAATCTGCAGTGCCTGTCGTCTTCCTATGTGGATGCGATAGGAAACTTCACCAAGGCGATATCGCTCTATCCTTATATGGGAGATGCGTATTTCAACAGGGGACTGGTACTTATCTATCTGAAGGACAAGGAAAAAGGCTGCATTGACCTTTCTCATGCCGGAGAACTCGGCATCGAGGATGCCTACGGCGTCATAAAGAAGTATTGTGAAACAAACAACGGGGAATAATTAATTTTGGAGGAAAACGGGTGATGCCCAGATTTATGAGTCTTTCCAGCGGGAGCTGCGGCAACTGCTATTATCTTGAATATGAAGATGCTTCAGGCAAACATGCCATTATAATCGACGCAGGCGTGAGTCTGAGACGCTTGAAGAAGATACTTTCGGACAACGGACTTGACGAGAATTCTTTCAGTGCGATACTGGTGACACATGACCACATAGACCATATCCGCAGTCTGGCGTCATATTGCAAGAAACTCCAGAAACCTGTCTACGCTACCGCGACCCTCCATTCCGCCATGGCAGCACATTCTTTCGGTTCCCCTTTCCTGGGCCAATGCCGTAAGGACCTCGTCGAGAACGAGTGGAATGAAATCTGCGGCTTCAAGGTGAGGTATTTCATTGTCCCTCACGATGCGACGCAGACGGTGGGCTACTATATCATTGCCGGCGACCATAAGTTCGTGATAATGACGGATATAGGCCGAATGACCGATGAGGCGTTGCAGTTCGCTTCAGAAGCCGATACCGTGGTCGTGGAGTCGAATTATGACATGGACATGCTCATCTCCGGGCCATATACCCACGAACTCAAGATGCGTATCTGCCAGGGACACGGCCATCTGAGCAATGATGAGTGCGCCTTCGCCATCAGGCAGTTCTGGCACGACGGCTTGCGGAACATCTTCCTCTGCCATCTGAGTGACCACAACAACACTCCGGAACTGGCATACGCTTCCGCCTTGGAAGCATTGCGCCAGCTCGGTGTAGAGGACGGCACTGTAAACCTCCGCGCCCTTCCTCGTCAGACTCCGTCGGGAATGATAATACTATAAAACCATATATATGAAATCAGTAAGACGAATAGTTTTCTTTTCATTGCTGGCTATAGCGATGATTCCGGTTTCCTGCACGCGACAGGAGAAGGTCAAACCGACCAAGAATGTGATACTTATGGTTCCGGACGGAGTGTCCACCAGCGTTCTTTCCTTGGTCAGATGGTACAATCAGCAGAAGAGTCCACAGAATGTCACGGCGACATTGGCGACGGACCCGTATCTCTGCGGAATGGTCCGCCAGAGCTGCTCGGACTCTCCGGTTCCGGCATCTCCTGCTGCAATGACCTCATTTATGACCGGTTACAAGGTGCAGGGCTCGAATATGTCGGTATATCCGTCAAAAAATGAGGGTCAGGATCTTGTCAATGTCAATGCAGACAGCACTTGGCAGCCTCTTGCCACGGTAATGGAAGCCGCCAAGATTCTCGGACACAAGTCCACGGGACTGGTCGTGACCGTCACCGCAACACATGCGACACCGGGCGCAACTACGGCGCATACCGTCTCCAGAAGCGAGCATCACGATATTATCAGACAGATGGCTTCCAACCGCGTGGATGTCATTTTCGGCGGTGGCGTGGATTATATGGATGATGATGTGAAGTCCATATTGGAGGACAACGGCATCACTTACATTGAAAAGGATGTTCCTGCGTTCAGGGCTGCGGGGAAGGCTCCTGTATGGGCGCTGTTCGCCGGCGAGGATATGGCTTTCGACCTGGACAGGGATACTCTTGCGGAGCCGTCTCTTTGTGAAATGACGGAGAAGGCACTGTCGCTGCTTTCCAAGGACAAGAACGGATTCTTCCTTATGGTGGAGGGCAGCAAGGTGGATTATGCGGCTCACAGCAATGACCCGATGGGAATTATTTCCGAGTATGATGCTTTCGACAAGGCCGTGGCCGTAGCCATGGATTTCGCCAAGAAAGATGGAAACACCACCGTCATCGTGGTTCCTGACCATGGAAACAGCGGAATGACCATGGGAAACAATGACTACAAGAATTATTATAAGAAGGGCCTGGATACAGCAATGGCCATGCTTCCTCAATATAAACGTACCGGAGAGGGCCTTACCGGACTGATTCTGGCGCAAGGCGTGGACCGGATCCGTCCTATATTCAAAGAGTACACAGGCATTGACCTTACTCCTGCGGAGGAGAAGGCTGTCAGGGAGTCGATGGCCAATATCGAGAAGGACTATATGGAAGTGGCTTTGTCAAGGAATCTTAAGAGTGTGGTAACCAAGATTTTGAATGCCCATGTCCATTTCGGATATGCAAGCGGCTGCCATACCAGTGAAGATGTGTTCCTTGCTGTTTACAATCCTAACGGACAAGTTCCTATGGGATGGATTGACGGTACTGACCTTGCAGGTTATATGTATGGCCTGCTCGGCGTGAAAGGCTCGTTGGATGAGCTTACATCCCAGATATTCGTCAAGTATGATGTCCTTCTCGCGGGACATGAAACAGCAGTTGAGGGCGACAAAAAGGCTCCCGTGCTCGTGATTGACGGCAAAGTCCGCGTTCCTGCCAACAGCTCGTATATAGAAGTTGACGGTCAGAAAAAGGAACTCGCCAGCGTTTCCGTATATGTTCCGAAGAACAAGAACTTCTACATCTCACGGGAAATCCTCAATTATCTCTAGGGCCTTTCCGAACAGTGAAAAATAAAATGGGCGAGCAGATTTCTGCTCGCCCATTTTATTCAGTCTTGGAACTGTCAGGCTGCTGCGGCTCATCGCCGTGGGCATCCTGGTATTTGAACCTGCGGATCTTGTGGGTCGCGGTCTTCTCGAAATCTTCCTTGACCACCTCCACGCTGTTGACCTTGGATGACTTGCCCACGTGCTTGTTCACGTAGTCGAGCACGGCCTTCTTCTTCGCCTGGAGATTCTCGAAGAACTTGTCCTCTGTCTCCTGATTCCAGTTGAGGACATTGTCATCGAACCTGACCAGCGCCACCAGTTTGCCGTCGCGCTCCATTACCAATGACTCGTTCACTCCGCCGAAATTGTTGATGACCTGCTCGATTTCCTCCGGATAGATGTTTTCGCCGGACGGTCCGAGAATCATGTTGTTCAGGCGGCCCTTGATATAGAAACGGCCTTTCTCATCCATACATGCAAGGTCATTGGTCCTGAACCAGCCGTCGTCGGAGAGAACCTGACGCGTGCGCTCCGGGTCCTTATAATAGCCGAGCATGACATTGTCGCCCTTCGCAAATATTTCACCTTCACCGGTTTCCGGATTGACATTGTCCAGCTTCACCTGTACGTTGTAGGCCGGGACGCCGATTGAACCGACCTTGGTCTTGCCTACGCAGGCATTGGTGATTAGCGGTGCGGTCTCGGTGAGGCCGTAGCCGATGGCGTACGGGAATCTGGCCTTGATGAGGAAATCTTCCACTACCGGGTCAAGCTTGGAACCGCCGATGCCGAAGAATTTCAGTTTGCCGCCGAAGGTCTTGTACAGACGTTTTCCGATGAGGAAGTACAGCAGTTTCGGTGTCTTTTTCCGCATCCATGAGAGCACGCGGCTGCGCTCGATGGTCGGTACGATGCTGGCCTTGTAGACCTTCTCTATAATAAGAGGTACGGAACACATGATGGTAGGGCGCACCTTCTTCATGGTCTCGATGAGAATCGTCGGGGTAGGGAGTTTCTTGATGTGATATACGCATCCGCCGACGAACAACGGGTACAATACGCTGAAACTCATCTCGTAAGTGTGCGACATCGGAAGGATGGACAGCCATCTGTCGCGCTTGTTCGCCTTCTGCGCATGCCATGCCTCGATGACATTGTGACAGAAGTTCCTGTGGCTCAGCATCACGCCCTTGGCCCTGCCGGACGTCCCTGAGGTATAGATGATCATCGCCAGATCATCCGGAGAAGGCTCCTTGCCCCAGCCGTCGCACGTGAATTCCGCGTCGTCCCTTTGTATGATTTCCAATGTGTCCATGTCAATGATGAGGGTCAATTTCTTCTTCACTTCATCCGACAGCTTGCCGGCCATTCTCTGCGATACGAAGATGGCCTTGCACTCGGAGTGGTTGAGGATATTGGTGACCTCGCTCTCCGACGAGTCCGGAAGAATAGGCACTGCCACGCGACCGAACGCGACGATGGAGAACAGCGAAACCGTCCAGTTCGGCATGTTCTGGGACAAGATCGCGATTCTGTCGCCTGCATTGAGCCCGTATCTTGAGAAAAGATGGGCCAGTTCAATGCTTTTCTTTCTGAATTCCGCGTATGTATAGCTTTGGCTGCCGTCGACGAATGTCAATGCCGGCCTTTTAGCGTAGGCGGTCGTTGCATAATCGAACAGACGCGACAGGGTAGTGATGTAGTTTTCCCTGTTTGTCGTCAATTTTCTGTATAAGCTGTTGCTCATGATGTATCTATTGTCTTGTCACGTCCCCTCTTCTAATGCGTCACATACCCTTCAGGGTTCTTGCCGCGCATGTGCATCTCTTCATAGAGAGCCTGGATCCTGTCGGTATCTGCTCTCGCATCATCCGTGAGTTCCACCCTTTTGCCGATGCTTACGCATTTGGTCTTCCAGTCGAAATATCCCATATATACCGGGCAGCCCACTTTCTTCGCAATCATGTGATAGCCTGTCTTCCACTTCTTTACGGCGTGGCGTGTGCCTTCCGGAGCGATTGCGAGATGGAAGGTGTCGACCTTTTCCATTTCATTGATGAGGCTGAAAAGCATTGCGCTTGCGCTGGACCTGTCTACCGGGATACATCCCACCTTGCGGAGGAAGGCTCCCACAGGCCATTTGAAGAATTCCTTCTTTATCATTACGTGCGCGGTCTTGTCGAACTGGGTGTAGAACAAGTACGAGATTACGAAATCCCATGCCGATGTGTGAGGTACGCCCAATAATACGCACTTTGCTTCAGGTGCGGGACCGCCTACCGTGGTCCATCCCATTTTTCTGAGAAGGAATCCGCAGAACCTTGCCCAGCATGAACGTTTCTTTTCCATCTTTGCTTAAATGTTTATATCCTCCAGTTCCTCCTCACTGCGGAGATTCTGACGGATAAAGTTTTGTCTGTCAATCGTATTGTCTCCCATGTAGAACTCCATGATGCTGGAGATGGACTCGTCCTTCGCCAGATTTACGGTGTCTAGTCTCATGCCGTCACCGATGAAGTCCACGAACTCATGAGGAGAAATTTCTCCGAGACCTTTGAATCGTGTGATTTCCACGCCGTTCTTGAGGTCCTTTATCGCGCTCGCCTTCTCGTCGTCATTGTAGCAATACCTTGTTTCTTTCTTGTTCCTGACACGGAAAAGCGGGGTCTGGAGAATATGTACGTGCCCGCGTCTGATGAGATCCGGGTAGTATTTCATGAAGAATGTCAGAACCAGCATGCGGATGTGCATTCCGTCATCATCGGCATCGGTTGCGACTATTATGTTGTTGTATCTCAAGTCGTTGAGGTCTTCTTCCACTCCCAGTGCGGAGATGAGAAGATTCAGTTCCTCGTTCTCTGCCACGCGCTTCCTGCTTTCCTTGTAGCAGTTTATCGGCTTGCCTCGGAGACTGAACACGGCCTGGTTGTTCGCATTGCGCACCTTGGTGATGGTTCCGCTCGCGGAGTCACCCTCGGTGATGAAAATGCTTGACTTCTCCTTCTCCTCCTCCTTGTCCTTAGGTACCTTGTCGCAGTAATGATAGCGGCAGTCACGCAGTTTCTTGTTGTAGACATTCGCCCTCTTGTTCTTCTCCCTGGTCTTTTTCTGGATTCCGGAAATCTCCTCGCGCTCCTTCTTGGACGACTTGATCTTCTCTTCGATGACCGGGACAATGTCCTTGTGTATGCGCAGATAATCGTCGAGATTCCTGGATACGAAATCATTGACAAAAGACCTGATGGTCGGGCCTTTGTCGTTGACGGTATTGCCGTTTTCGTCCTTTATCTGCTTGTCCCACATGTAGGTGGAGCCGAGCTTCGTCTTGGTCTGTCCCTCGAATTGCGGCTCCTGGATCTGGATGCTGATGGCGCCGACGACGCCCTGGCGGCAATCCTGCGGGTCGTAGTCCTTCTTGAAGAAGTCTTTCAATGTCTTCGCGATGGCCTCCCTGAACGCTGCAAGGTGGGTTCCGCCCTCCCTGGTGTTCTGTCCGTTGACGAATGACGAGATGTTCTCGCCATAGCTGTTGCCATGCGTAAGGACTATCTCAATGTCTTCTCCTTCAAGGTGTATCGGCGGGTAAAGCGGGGTCTCGCTCATCCTGTCGTTTACCAGGTCGAGCAGTCCGTTTTCCGATTTGTACGGGGTGCCGTTGAGGACAATGGTCAGGCCTTTCTTCAGGAAAGAGTAGTTCTTGACCATGGTCTCGACGAAGTCCATGTTGTATGTGTAGTCTCCGAATTTCTGGCTGTCCGGTTTGAATTTTACGAAGGTTCCATTCTTCTCGCTCACGTTTTCCTTCATTCCGGAATCCACGAGGTTACCGCGCTCGAATTGCGCCCACGAACTTTTGCCGTCCCTGAAAGATTCGACGTAAAAGTATGAGGACAATGCATTTACGGCTTTGGTGCCGACACCGTTCATGCCGACGGATTTCTTGAAGTTCTTGTCGTCGAACTTGCCGCCCGTGTTCAATGAACTTACGCATCGGATGACGCTGTCGTTCTCATGCGGAATGCCTCGTCCGAAGTCCCGTACGGTTACCATGCCGTCTTCGACGGTAATCTGGACCTGCTTGCCGAATCCCATTGTGAATTCGTCTATGGCATTGTCTACCACCTCTTTGAGCAGTATGTATATACCGTCGTCCTGATTGTCGCCGTTGCCAAGTCTTCCGATATACATTCCGGAGCGCTGGCGGATATGTTCATTCCACGTCAGTGTCTTGATGGAACTGCCATCATATTGCTGTTCTGCCATATATTATTTGTTACCTATTCAAGTTTCGTGCGCCCTCAGGCTTGCCAAGGTTTTCGCGGGTTCGAGGTTGAAGGCCCTTGCGGGCTTTAGTTACGTTACCCTCACCCTTGCAAAATTACAAAAAATATTTGGGCATTTTGATAGGAAAAAAAATTATCATAATTTCGCAGAATTGTATTTTGAGTTTTATGAAGAAATTTTTATTGGCCGCAATGCTGTTATCCATTGGAACAATGGCAGTTGCAAGGAATCAGGAAAAGTTCGACCGAGGTCTAGGCGATGCGAGTGCCGTTTTCGTGCCCAAGGGCATGATGACCGCCGGAGCATCCATATCATATAGTCATTATTCAGCCGGAAACGGAGATGTGGGTTATGAACTCATGTCACTTATCACCGGTCTTGAAGGAACATTGTCCACCGTAAAGATCTCTCCTGCCGCGTTTTATTTCATCGGCAAAAATACGGCCGTAGGTGCCAGATTCGGATATTCTTATACTTCAATGAATCTGGACGGCGCTTCCATCAGCCTTGGTACCGACGACGAATTCGACCTCTCGAACCACTATGTGAAGAGCCAGAGCTATTCCGGACAGTTTGCTGTGCGTAATTACGTTCCGCTTTTCGGAAGCCGCGTCTTCGGAATGTTCAATGAAATCCGTATCGGCGGGGGGGGGGGGGAATCCGTATCGGCGGTAGCCGCGGACAGGGCAAATCCTTCCAGTACGACGGCAATGAGAAGAACGGTACATTTTCCGAGTCCTATGCCCTGACCATCGGTATTGTCCCTGGTCTTACTATGTTTCTGACGAACAATCTTTCATTCGAGGTTTCCATCAGCGTGCTGGAATGTAATTATTCTTATACGAAACAGACTAAGAACCAAGTATATACGAGTTCCCTTTCCCATTTCGGGACGACATTCAAGCCGAACCTTCTGGGTGTGGGCTTCTCCATCATGTATTATTTCCAGGTAGGAAAACGTTAATCCGGAGGGCTTATGAAGAAAGGATTGCTTTTCTGCGCCGCCGTCCTCATGATGGCGGGGTGCAGCATTGAAAATGACATGATGATTCCGCGTGATGTGGCGGGCTACGAGATTTTCGAGATTGAGGGACAGTTGAGCTCTTCCATCAATACCGCGAAGCTTACTGTCTCTGTGACAATGCCTTACGGTGTCAGTCTGGACCAGTTGGAGATTTCCAAGATCAAGTACACCGATGCTACCAAGTTCCAGGAGACATTGATGGCCCGCGGGTCTGTTCTGGATTTGCGAGACACGAACCGTGTCACTCTTCATGCGTTCAGGGATTTTACCTGGAAACTGATTGCTTCCAATGCCGGCAAGGATGATCCGAAACCGGGCAGTGAGCCTCAGTTGTACAACATGAATTTCGATGATTGGTCCATGGCTGGAAAGGGTTGGTATCCTTTCGGCAAGTCTGTTCCTGATGCGGACAAGAAGATATGGGCTACGGCGAACAAGGGAACAGCATCGTTAGGCAGAAATACTACCGAGCCTGAAGAGACTTTTGTCGCTGTTCCGGGCCCGGGAAAGAAGGCTGCAAAGCTGAGCAGCCAATACATTGTCATGAAGTTCGGCTCCGGCAACATTTTCACCGGAGAGTTCTGCAAATTGATAGGTATGAGCGGTGCGGACATGGCTTGGGGTGTGCCGTTCACAGGCAGACCGAAGTCTCTCCATGGATATTTCTGCTATCAGCCAAAAACGATTGACTATGCGGATGATTCGCACAAGGCCATGCTTGGCAAGACCGATATCGGCCAGATTCAGATTATCCTTGCAGACTGGGACAAGAACAAATGGAGCAATTATCCTGCAGGCGCCATCGACGACCAGGGCCGTTTCCATGTCATAAATTCTGACAGTCAGTTCGTGGATTATGACAATGATCCCGCAATCATCGGTTACGCCAATTTCGAATTCAGCAATTGGATGGATGCCTACGAGGAGTTTGACATTCCGATTACCTATCGCAGTGACCGCACTCCTACCATGGTGGCAATCGTAGCCGCCTCCAGTCGTCACGGAGATTTCTTCACAGGAGCCGCCGGCACAGTCCTCTACCTGGACGAATTCTCGTTCAAGTACTAGCCTTTGTCCTGGCATCCCGGGTAATTTCGTGAACGTCTACAGGGTAACTCTGGAGACGCTTACGTAACTTGGCGGGACGCGGCCACGCCTCGTTTCTGGGGGCGTTGATTTTCAAAGAGTTATAAAACGGGGCGTGGAAACGTGGCCATAAAAAGCCTGCGTTTCCACGCTCTTGTTAAAATACCATCTGATTATCAATTAGTTACAAAATGCCCCGTGGCCGCGTCCCGACAGTTTGCTCCGGAGGTAATCATGGTGATGTATATGTCGCCCATGGACGCGCCCCGGCGGGGGTGGAACCTCTGGAGGTTCGCTTCGCTCATCCCGTCAGGCTGTCGCCTGCCACCCATTCACAAGGTCATGGGCGACCATGCCTCCAGAGGCCCCACCCCCGTCTGGGCTTTGACGAAAACCCCCGCCGGGGCTTCTCTGCCACAGGGTCTTTACTGATAATCATTTCCATGCAATGTAACTCCCCGTGCGTGTTAAAACGTTTTCTACGCACATCGTGGTGAAAAAATGTCATGTCGTGCGTAAAATGACCGGATTTACTCACGGCATGTCGAATATTGGACCAAATACGAATCCGCATCCGAGTTTTCCACAAAAAGTGCTATATTTACGATATGACACTAATTGACACGTCGCCTGAACGCATTCGTGTAATACGCGGGAAACAGGCAAGATATTTTCATTCCGGGGCCACGTTGGATGCGGCGGTCCGGAAAGCGAACCTGAAGGCATTGGAAAAGGCTGTTCTGAAATGGGAAAAGCCGCTTTGTGATGCTTTGTGGAGCGATTTGCATAAATCTTATGAGGAGGCTTACCTGACGGAAATCAGTATCCTGCTCGGTGAACTCCGTACACATATACGCAAGATAGGGAAGTGGACGAAACCTGTGAGGAAACCCACGCCGTTGAAGATGTTTCCTTCCAAAAGCAGGGTTCTCAGCGAACCGCTCGGCACGGCATTGATAATATCACCTTGGAACTATCCTGTGCAGCTGCTGCTTACGCCGCTTGTCGGTGCGATTTCGGCGGGCTGCACGGCTGTGCTCAAACCTTCGCCTTACGTTCCTGCCGTGTCGAAAATCATCGAAGACATGATTGCGGATACGTTCCCTGAAGAATATGTCGCTGTGATACAAGGACATAGGAATACCAATACAGCGCTTCTTGCAGAAAGATGGGATATGATTTTCTTTACAGGAAGCCCTGCATTCGGACGCGTCGTGATGGCATCGGCCGCCAGAAATCTTACACCTGTCGTGCTCGAACTCGGGGGCAAGAGCCCTTGTATCATTGACAAGGATGCTGATATCGAGATCGCTGCGAAGCGCGTCGCGTGGGGCAAGAGCCTCAATGCCGGACAGACATGCATTGCCCCGGATTATCTCATGGTACATGAGGACATCAAGGATGAATTCGTGGCGGCGCTCGGGCGGGCGTTTACCGGGTTGCTCGGCGAGAATCCGCAGGAGAGCAGGCATTTCGTGCGCATTGTCAATGATGCTGCATTCGACCGGCTCACGGGGTATCTGAAAGACGGAAAAATCGTCTTCGGCGGACGCACGGACAAGACTGAAAGGTACATTGAACCGACGATTCTGGAGGATGTGAGCCCCGATGCGCCTGTCATGCAGGAGGAAATTTTCGGACCGATATTTCCTGTCATGACATTCCGGAATATTGCGGACGTCGTGGAATTCGTGACCGGGAGGGAAAAGCCGCTGGCGCTGTACTATTTCGGCAATGATGGCGATAATGTCCTGAAACATACCACGTCAGGAGGCTCCTGTCTGAATGACACGATCATGCATATTGCCAATGAAAATGTGCCTTTCGGGGGAGTCGGCATGTCGGGCATGGGAAGTTATCATGGCAAGCTCAGCTTCGATGCGTTCACGCATTATAGGTCCAATATCATATCCCCGACGTGGATTGACCTGCCGTTCAGATATATGCCTTACAAGTTTTTCAGAAAGGTCAAATCATTACTCTAAATCTGAATTTATGGAAAAGAAACTATCTAATGTGGTGAAGCCGGAGGGCATGAGCGCTGAAGAATGGCAGAAAAAGCTGCGCAGTCAGTTTGCCGTCAAGGAGGTGCTTTCGATTGTGCCGCGCGGCGATGAGGCGGTGTATGGGGTCTTCGATGTCAGGAATCCCAAGACGAAGAATATATATAAGGTCGTGTACAGGGGGCTCGACAGCCTCTGGAACTATTGCTCCTGTATGGACTTCAAGACCAATCAGTTGGGCACTTGCAAGCATGTGGAAGCCGTGCGTATCTGGCTGGACGAGAGGCATAAGAAGGTGCCGGTGCTGAACCCGCCGTATTCCTCCCTGTATATCTCATATCGTGGAGACAGATGCATCTGCCTCAGGGTCGGAAGCGCAAATTGGCCGGAAATGACGGAACTTGCTAAAGGCTGGTTCGACAAGGACGGCAAGGTGTTGCCGGATAAGATATCTGGACTGTCCGAATTTATCGCACGCGCGAAGGAAATCGACCCGGATTTCCGATGCTATTCTGATGTAACTGATTATCTGGCAGAGATTAAGGATGCGGGCTACAGGGAACGGTATATCTCCGCTGTTACAGATGAAAATCTCGACAATCTCCTGAAAACCAAGCTGTATCCGTACCAGAAAGAAGGAATCAGATTCGCATTCAGCAAGGGGAAATCAATCCTGGCGGACGAGATGGGCCTCGGAAAAACCGTGCAGGCAATCGGCACCGCGGAGCTCATGCGCAAGGCAGGTCTGATTTCATCCGTGCTCATCCTGTGTCCGGCATCATTGAAATACCAATGGAAGAAAGAGATCGAGCGCTTTACGGATTCCGACGTGGTAATCGTGGAGGGACCGCAGAACAAGCGCAGGGAAATCTACAAGTCGCAGGCGTTCTACAAGATAGTCTCCTATCATGCGTTGAGCAATGACATCAAGGTCTTCGGGCCGGGTTGTTCGGAATGCATGATAATGGACGAAGTGCAGCGGCTGAAGAACTGGAACAGCCAGATATCCAGGGCCGCGAGAAAGATACAGGCGGACTATGCCGTGGTCCTTTCCGGAACTCCGCTGGAAAACAAGCTGGATGAACTTTATTCCGTAATGGAATTCGTGGACCAATATTGCCTGGGACCATATTACAAGTTCATGGATGATGCCACGGTGAAGGACGGAAGCGGCAAGATATTGTCCTACAGGAATTTGAATGAGATAGGCGAGCGCATATCCAAGCGGCTTCTCCGCCGGCGCAAGGCCGACGTCGCAATCCAGCTCCCGGACCGTACCGACCAGAATCTGTTCGTGCCAATGACTCCGCAGCAGAAAGAGTTGCACGATGAGTTCAAGGTCAATGTCGCCCAACTGGTCTCCAAATGGAAGCGCATGCATTTTCTCAGTGACAAGGACAGGAAACGTATGTTACTGCTGCTCAGTCAGATGAGGATGGTTTGTGACAGTACTTACATTCTCGACCAGGAAACGCGATACGACACCAAGGTGGATGAAACTGTCAATATCGTCCGCAATGTCGTGGAAAGCGGTGATGCCAAAATCGTGATTTTCAGCCAATGGGAGAGAATGACCAGGCTGATTGCTGCGGAACTGGACAAGATGGGCGTGGGTTATGCTTCATTGAACGGCTCGGTGCCTTCGGAAAAGCGGAAGAACCTGATAGATGATTTCTGTGACAATCCGGATTGCCGCGTGTTCGTGTCCACGGATACCGGAAGCACTGGACTGAACCTGCAGGCGGCATCGTTGGTCATCAATCTGGATTTGCCATGGAATCCCGCCGTGCTGGAACAGAGGATATGCAGGATCTACCGTATAGGGCAGAACCGCAATATCCAGGTAATCAATATGATATCCAAGGATTCGTTCGAGGAGCGGATGCTTGGGACATTGGATTTCAAGTCGTCGCTTTTCGAGGGCGTGCTGGATGGCGGAGATGATACCGTCATCATTGATGACAGCCGCATGAATCACATCATGGATGCTGTCGCCGGTTATGTGGAGGAAGAGACTCAGAAACCAGTTGGGGGCAATGAAAAACTGTCAGATCTGCCTTACGCTGACATTGAACCGATGGAAATCTATGACCCGGAACCTGTGGCGGAAGGTACTGATAATGGTGATGATATAGGCCTTGTGGAGGATTTGACCGATGCGGAGAAAGAGGACGGATGTGTTGAGCCTGATGAACTTATCCGTCAGGGAGTGACGTTCCTCCATGGACTTGCGGAGACATTGAAATCGCCGGAAGCGTCCGCCCGTCTGGTGAATACCTTGGTGCATACCGACCCTGAGACCGGCAAGCAGGAGCTCCGGATTCCGATTCCAGGCAAGGATGCCGCCGGCTCAATATTGACCTTTATCGCCCGCCTCATGTCGAAATGACATCTTCTTTTAAATTTATTGATTAAATTTGGAAGATTTAGAAGAAAAATTATTGGATGGCGAAATATACTGAAATTGAAGGCAAATGTCGGAAGATAGTTGAGGATGCCAGAAACGGTGTCTTCGCGCCGGTGTATCTGCTGATGGGCGGGGAACCGTATTATCCGGACATGGTCTGCGACGCTATAATGAAATATGCGCTTCAGGACGATGAACGGGATTTCAACCAAGCAGTTTACTATGGCCTTGATACTGACGCCGATGCAGTCGCTTCGGAAGCCCGCAGCTATCCTATGATGGCGGAACGCAGGCTTGTGGTGCTGAAAGAAGCCCAGAGCATGAAGACACTGGAAGGCCTGGGAGTCTATGCGGCAGAACCGATGGACACTACCGTGCTGGTAATCCTGATGCACGGAGCATCGGCGGACAAGCGTAAAGCATTGTACAAGAACGTTTCGAAGAAAGGCATTGTCCTGGAATCGGAACCGCTGCGCGACTACGAGATGCCGGGGTGGATTACCGGTTTCTATAAGTCCAGAGGTTTGGCGATTGACCCGGACGCTGCGGCGCTGCTTGCCGAATCGGCGGGTACGGAACTCGACAGGATTGCCGTGGAAACCGAGAAACTTCAGAAGAATCTTCCTGAAGGAACGACGCGCGTCACGGCCGCCGACATCGAGAAGAATGTGGGCATCAGCAGGCAATTCAGCATCTTCGAACTGACTAAGGAACTGTCATATCTCCATGCCGCGAAAGCATTGAAAATAGCTGCCTACATCGGTTCGGGGCCGAAATTCGCGATGCCGATGGCCGTGGCGCCGCTCTACACGCATTTCTACCGCATCCTGAAATATGAAGCCGCGCTCATGAAGAATCCCGGGATGCCGAAGATGGAAAAGGCCAAGCTGCTGGGAGTCAATCCGTATTTCCTGGAAGAATACGATGTGGCGGCGCGGAACTTTCCTGTAAGGCGGTGCATGAAGGTGATGTCCCTGTTGGAAGAATACGATTTCAAGGGAAAAGGCGGCGGAAGCGGTGAAGCCGGTCAGGACGAACTTCTTCTGGAACTTGTAAACAAGATATTGATCTAAATTCTTATAACTATGGCATTGATAGAATGCAGAGACGTCTGCAAGAACTTCGGTGAAAAAGTGGCTCTGGACCATGTGAGCCTGGATATTCCGAAAGGGCAGATTTTCGGACTCCTGGGACCTAACGGTGCGGGAAAGACCACTATGATCAGAATCATCAACAGAATCACGATACCGAATTCCGGAGAAGTGCTGTTTGACGGCAGGCCGATTACCCAGAAAGATGTGGAAAAAATCGGTTATCTTCCGGAGGAACGCGGCCTGTACCGCAAGATGGAAGTCGGTGACCAGGCAATGTATCTGGCTCAGCTCAAAGGAATGAGCGAGAAGGACGCCCGTGCGGAACTGAAAAAATGGTTCATGAAATTCGGCATACAGGACTGGTGGAAAAAGAAAGTCGAGGAATTGTCGAAAGGTATGGCGCAGAAGGTACAGTTCATCACGACCGTCGTCCATAAACCGTCCCTCATGATATTGGATGAGCCGTTTTCTGGATTTGACCCTGTCAATGCTGAATTGATAAGGAAGGAAATCCTGGAACTGAAGGAGCAGGGGGCGACCGTCATCCTCTCCACGCACAACATGGAATCCGTGGAGGAACTCTGCGACAACATTGCCCTGATAAACAAGTCGCATCTGGTCATCACAGGCGGGGTCGAGGATATCAGACGCCGATACGGCAATAACAATGTCGAACTTGTCTACACCGGAGAAACCCCTCTGGAAGCTGTTCCGGGACTGTTCTCCATCATCTCCGACACGAACGATGCGGGGCGCCACACGGCAGTGTTGTCGCTTGCAGGTCAAGGACTTGGAAACAATGTGCTGACGGAAGTACTGAAACAGAACGTGGCCGTAAATTCATTCAAGGAATTGCTCCCTCGAATGAACGATATCTTCATTAAACTGGTAACCGAAACTGCATAACTGGGAGGACAAGACATGAACCTGCATATTGTAAATATCATCATCAAACGCGAATATCTTACCCGCGTAAAGAAGAAGTCGTTCATTATCACCACTTTCCTGGTGCCGATTCTCTTCGCTGCCCTCTGTATGCTGCCGTCATTGATCATGCTGATGGCTAAAGAAGAGGCCAAGAAAATAGCCGTAGTCGACCAGTCCGGCATCGTGATGCCGTTCCTGAAAGACACGGAAACGACCACCTTCAAGCAGTTCGGCGATGTGGATCCGGACATGTTCAAAAGGCAGCTCGACAGCGTCGGCATGGATGCCCTGCTGGTGATTTCGCCTCTGGATACCGCCGCAAGGACAGTCACCGCCGTTTCCTATGCCTCCAAACCGCTGGGAATGGACATGACAGAATCCATCCAGGGCAAGATCAATGATGCCGTCGAACATTACCGCGTGAACTGCTACGACATAGAAGGCCTCGACAAGATAATGGAAAGCGTCAAGCCGGACATCACGCTCGTCTCTTACAAGATGGACGAATCCGGCAAGGAAACGCTCAATGAATCAGCGATTTACATGTTCTTGTCAATGATTCTGGGCATGATCATCTACATGTTCATATCAATGTTCTGCGGCATGGTGATGTCCAGTGTCATAGAAGAAAAGTCCAGCCGCGTGGTGGAAGTCCTGGTTTCATCTGTGAAAGCCACGGAACTCCTTTTCGGCAAGATTATCGGCGTGGCATTGGTGGCTCTCACCCAATTCTTCATGTGGATTGCCCTGACGTTGCTGATACTTGCAGTCGTAGGCGGCATTGCCGGAACCGGCTTTCTCGAAAGCGCCGGCGGATCCGCTGACCAGATGACCATGATGGCCACTGGCATGGGTGTAAGCCCGGAGCAGATGGGCGCTGCCGGAATGGCAATGCCTACTGAACTTGACGCCGTCATGTCGACCCTCGGCGGCATCAACTACGTGGAACTTGTCATAGTGTTCCTGCTTTTCTTCGTGTTCGGCTACCTGCTCTATGCGTCAATGTTCGCAGCCATCGGCTCGGCGGTCGAGAATGAAGCTGACAGCCANGGTCGAGAATGAAGCTGACAGCCAGCAACTTGTGCTGCCGCTGACAATCCCTCTGATGATAGGATTCTTCATCGCAATGTTCGCGTACAAGTCGCCTGACAGCGCCTTGGTGTTCTGGGGGTCAATGATTCCGTTCACGTCGCCTATGGTGATGCTGACCAGAGTGCTCTTCGGCGTACCGACCTGGCAGATCGCCCTTTCTATAGGCATACTTGTACTGACCTTCGTGCTTTGCGCATGGCTTTCTGCCAAGATATACAAGGTTGGAATACTTATGTTCGGCAAGAAGTCGACGTTTAAAGATTTGTGGAAATGGATTAAAATGAAATAATTATGAGGATAATGAAATTTACTGCGGCTGTAGCTGCCATGTTCCTTGCCCTGACGTTGTCTCAGGCTCAGGAGTACACCGTGAAATGGAAGAAGACGATGATGGATGCTTCCAGGACAGGTGTGAAGATAGCAAGCGCGGACGATGTGAAGGAGTCGATGGGAGAGATGCGCGGAACCAAGTATTATGCCCCGAACGGAAAGGTGTTCAAGAAAGGCGTCACACCCAAGGTGGCGCGGGTGATGCTGGATGTACAGCCGGAAATGGCTGATGTAAAGCAGGTTGTGGCTTATTCCACGAATGCGATGAGCGCGGCATATCCTGAAAGTGCATTGTCCGACTGGTTTGTGGACCTGCTCATCGGACAATGCGCTGAAATTACCGGCAAGCGGGTGGATGTCGGTATCGTGAATTTCGGAGGAATCCGCGTAGACATGCCTAAGGGAAATGTACTGCGTGACGATATCATGTCGATGTTCCCGTTCCGCAACAAACTCTGCTATCTTGAAATCAAAGGAAAGGATGTCAGGGCAATATTCGAGCAGCTTGCAGCCGAGAAATGGCAGGTCGTGGGCGGTGCCAGATGCGTGATTTCCAAGGACGGACGTCTGATTTCCGCTGAAATCGGCGGTGAGCCGCTGGATGATGACAAGGTTTATGGCGTGACGACTCTGGATTTTCTTCTCAATGGCGGCGACGGCCTCCATGTCCAGAAAAATGCGCTGTCTGTCCAGGTTCTGGACGGCTATGTCATAGACATTGTCCTTCCATACGTGCAGAAACTTACAGCGGAAGGCAAACCTATTGAGTATCATACTGATGGTCGAATCAAAATCGTGGAATAGCTTATGAAGAAGATATTGACATTTATGGCGGCGTTGGTTATGGCCGCAGCATCAATGTCCGCACAGGACTTGGTTATTGTTCATTTCAATGATACCCACAGCCATCTGGAGCCGATTCGCGCCAGCGAACCTGGCAAGGGTACCGGCGGCGTCATCGAGCGCGCGGCATGTCTGGACAGTATCCGTACGGCGAATGGAAAACGCAATGTGCTTCTTCTCCATGCCGGTGATTTCAGTCAGGGGACATCATATTTCACCAAATTGAACGGAGATGTTGAAATCAAGGTCATCAATGCCATGAAATATGATGTTGTGACTCTCGGAAACCATGAGTTCGACAATGGTATCGAAGAACTTTCCAGACGTATGAAGTCATTGAAATGCAAGGTGGTATGTGCCAACTACGATTTTTCTTCATTCGAACTCGGGAAATATGTGAAGCCTTATGCCATTGTGCACAAAGGAGGCATGAAGATAGGTGTCTTCGGTCTCCTTACAGATATTACCCGTGTGGTTGCCCGTGAAACTGCCGACAGAATCCCCAAGATCGACACTTATGAAGCTGCCAACAAATGGGCGGACTATCTGAAGAACGAAAAGCATTGCGATATGGTCATCGCATTGACTCATATCGGCTTCGATGAGGGCACGATCTGTGATCCGGACCTTGTGGAAAATACCAGGAACATAGACATTGTCGTAGGCGGACATTCCCATACGTTCCTCGACGATGTAAAGTTCAGGAAGAATCTCGACGGCAAGGAGGTCCCTATCGTGCAGAACGGCTGCTGGGGGCTCAATGTCGGAGAACTGGACGTATATAAAAACTAAACCAACACATTATGGCTCAATTGAATAACACTCCTGAGACCGAGCTGACCTCCCTAGCGGAGCGCCATAAGTCCATTCTGGATATTTTGCAGCTTCAGGGAAGTGTGTCCGTTTCTGACCTTGCGGAGCGTCTGGAGGTGTCGGAAGTCACCATCAGGAAGGACCTTTCTGCGCTGGAGAAGCAGAATAAGCTTTACCGCACCCATGGCCGCGCCATTCCTATCAGCCCGTATATAGGCGACCGTCATATCAATGAAAAAGAGAAACAGTTCGTTCTGGAAAAGAGGGCTATCGGAAAGGTCGCAGCCTCTATGGTCAATGAACACGACTCTATCCTGATGGCGTCCGGCACGTCGATATTTTACGCTGCCAAAGAATTGGTGGAGAAGAAGAACATTACGGTCATATCCGCTTCTGTATCAGCTTCTTCATTGCTTTCGCAGAACAAGGACATTGATGTCGTCCAGCTGGGTGGCATCGTGCGTGAAAGTTCAGTTTCGGTGGTCGGGTCGTTCGCGGAAGATATGCTGAAATATTTCAACTGCAACCTGCTTTTCATGGGAGCTGACGGCGTCGATCTGGAATTCGGCGTCACCACGACCAATATGATGGAGGCGAACCTGAACAGGATGATGATGATGAACACGTCACAGCAGACCGTGCTCCTTGTCGATAGCAGCAAGTTCGGCAAGAAGGGATTCAGCAAGATTTGCGACGTGGGAGAAATCGACCGCATCATCACGGACGATAAAATCCCTCAGATTTATCTGGAAAGTCTTCAGGAGCAGGGCATTGAGGTGACAATCGTCCCTGTGTCCCGCGGTTAGTTACAGGATGTTCATCGACTGCTCGCGGATTTTCTCCAGCTCATCTTTCATGCGGACTACGACTTTCTGTATTCCGGCATGATTTGCCTTTGAACCGGTGGTGTTGATTTCCCTGCCCATTTCCTGGATGATGAATCCAAGTTTCTTTCCGGGGAAATCTTCGCCGTCGATGGTATCCATGAAATATTTGCAATGCTGGCGGAGGCGGACTTTCTCCTCATTGATGTCCAGCTTTTCGAGGTAGTATACCATTTCTTCCTCGAAGCGGCTCTGGTCAGGCTTGAGAAGAAGGTCGGAAATGGCTTTCTCGATCTTCGAACGTACAGCGGCAATGCGCTCTCCCTCGAAGGACTCCACCTCGTCTTCCAGTTTCAAAATATTGTTGACGCGGCCCGTAACATCCTTGTACAGAGCGACTCCCTCGCGAGCTCTGAACTCGTTTGTGTTCTCGATCGCTTTCTCTATCGCAGCCTCTACCTCAGGCCAATTCTCTTCCGTGATTATATCCTGTCGGGTATTGTCAATGACATCCGGGAAACGGAGAATCGAGTTCATGTACAATGCCGTGTCCACCTGGATTCCCAGCTTGTCGCCCAATGTCGTTATCTGACGGAAATACTCTTCGGCGAGGTCAGCATTGATATGCTTGGCAGAAGATACTGCATTGGCCTCGAATGTGACGAAGAAATCGATTGTACCCCTGTGCAGCTTTTCTGCAAGCATTTGGCGTACAATAAGTTCCTTATCCTTAGGCAGAAGGGTGGACTTGATGTTGACATCAGCAGTCTTGCCGTTCAGCGTTCTGATTTCTATGGTCAGTTTGCCTGCTTTCAGGCTGGCCTCGGCCTTGCCGTATCCTGTCATTGACTTTATCATACTACATTTTCGTTAACCGACCGCAAAAATACGAAATATTTTAGAATTGAACGGATTTTTCGTAAGTTTGTAGATTGTGAAATAAATGGATTAATTGAACTGATTATACGTATGATGGAAGAAGTCAAGAAAGAGGTTGAAGAGCCAAAGAGGCTGAATTTCCTCGAAGAAATCATTGAATCTGATCTCAAGTCCGGGAAAATGGACAGCATTTTGACCCGTTTCCCTCCGGAGCCGAACGGATATCTGCACCTTGGACATGCGAAAAGTATCTGCATAAACTTCGGACTGGCTCAGAAATATGGCGGCAAGACAAACTTGCGTTTCGACGATACCAACCCGACCAAGGAAGACACCGAGTATGTGGATTCTATTAAAGAAGATATCCAATGGCTTGGTTTCCAGTGGGATAAGGAGAGATATGCTTCTGACTATTTCGACCAGCTGTACGAATGGGCTGAAGACCTGATAAAGAGGGGATTGGCATACGTCGATGACCAGACTCAGGAAGAAATCAGCAAAGGACGCGGCACCGTCGACAAGCCGGGCGTTGAAAGCCCTTACAGAAACAGGAGCGTAGAGGAGAACCTCCAGATTTTCCGTGATATGAAAGCCGGCAAATATGCTGACGGCGAGAAAGTCCTCAGGGCGAAGATTGATATGGCGAGCCCGAACATGATGTTCCGCGATCCGCTTCTCTATCGTATCAAGCATGCTTCACATCATCGTACAGGTGACAAGTGGTGCATCTATCCGATGTATGACTTCACTCACGGACAATGCGATTCCATCGAGCATATCACACATTCAATCTGCACACTGGAATTCGACGTGCACAGGCCTCTGTATGACTGGTTTATCCAGACACTCGGCATCTATCCGTCACACCAGTATGAATTTGCCAGATTGAACCTTACATATACCCTCATGAGCAAGCGTAAGCTTCTTGAACTCGTCCAGAAAGGCTTCGTAAGCGGGTGGAACGACCCACGTATGCCTACGCTTTGCGGTGTCAGGAGAAGAGGCTATACCGCAGAGGCATTGAAAATGTTCTGCGAGAAGATCGGTGTTTCCAAACGTGACCAGCTGATGGATATCCAGCTTCTTGAATGGTGCGTGCGTCAGGACCTTAACGCAAGGTCGAACCGCTACATGGTGGTTGAGGACCCTATAAAGGTGACCCTCACCAACTGGGAGCCGGGCAAGGTGGAATGGTTCGACTGCCCGCTCAACCCTGCCGACCCTGAAGGTGCATCACGTAAGGTGCCTTTCACCGGAGAACTGTATATCAGCCGCGCGGACTTCATGGAGGATGCTCCCAAGAAGTTCTTCCGTCTCAAACCGGACGGCGAGGTCCGCCTCAAATATACCTATATCATAAAGTGCAATGAAGTTGTAAAGGATGCCGAGGGCAATGTCGTTGAACTCAAGTGTACTTTCGACCCTTCTACACGTCCGGGCAGCGGCGAATGGAGAAGCGTGAAGGGCACGATCCATTGGGTATCAGTTGAACATGCGAAAGAAATCGACCTCCGTCTCTATGACAAGCTCTTCACTCTGGCAGATATGAGCCAGGTTCCTGAGGACAAGGACTACAAGGATTTCCTGAATCCTGATTCTCTGGTCCATGCGAAAGGTTATGCCGAGCCGGCATTGCTGGAAGACAAGTCCGGAATCGCCGTACAGTTCGAGCGTGTCGGATATTATTTCCAGGATCCTGACAGCACGCCTGAGCATCCTGTATTCAACAGGACGACCACGCTGAAAGATTCCTACAAACCGGAATAATGCTGATTGTCTTTAGAATAGTCCGATGCTGTCTTCTATGGATGCGTCGGACTTTATTTTTATGTAGCGGCAATTCACTCCGTTATGGAAATGCACATACCTCGGTGACGGATCATTGATCAGATTGCCGAACTCGAAGCTGGACATGGCCTGCCACGTGGCCCCGTCGCTGCTCACGCTGATTTCGCCTTTGATGTTGCCGGTCACTCCCTGCGGAGAATATACGATACCATTGAGCCACAATGCTTTGCCTAGGTCGATTTCATGGTACTGTCCATCGTTTTTCCATGCTGTCGCATCATATTCCAGCATCTGCGGAGCCCTGAATGCCAGCCCGTCGAACGGCGCCCATTGCGAATGATGTGCTGAAATTCCGCTGATTGCCACCGGAGCCCTGGAGCCGATGAGACGGAATCTGAGGCCATTTGTTTCAATGTCATTGAAACGTAGAATCCTCTTGTGACCGATGTTGGTTGACGCGGCGATTTCGTGCCATACGCCGTCCTGCAATGCGTCGACGGCGAACATTTCTGCGCGCTCACCTACGGTCGCGATTGCTTCCTGAAGGACAATGCGGTTGATTGTCCGTTTCTCCGGAAGCGTGATTATGAAATTGTCGCCGTCTTCAAGCGAGATATATGTATCATTGTCATTGTCAAGCAGTTCGCTTGCTCCCGTGGCGTCGGCAAGAAGGTTATTGCCATAGGTGGATCTGATTCTGCGGCCTGTCTCTTCGAGGACTTCCACGTCTTTTTGTGCGAAGCGTCCTTCGCGGTTCGGAGGGATGTTGAGGAGGAAGATGGCATTGCCGCCGACGCTGCGCTCGTAGATGTCGAAAACGTTGTCCGCGCTCCTTGTCATCTGGTGGTCGTCGTCCCTGTAGAACCATCCGTCTCTTATGGATGTGTTCACTTCAGTCGGCTGATAATGAAGCCATTTGCCCTGATACAGCTCCCCGCGTCCGGCAAGCGGATTTGCCATCATGTCTTTGAACTGCGAAAGAGTGTCAGGGTTTTCCATGTATGGAACGACATTGAATTCCGTGTCTCTGGTCCTGCCTGCCTCATTCCCGCACCAGCGGATGTCTTCGCGCCCGAAAATGTTGGCTTCCGGGGCCAATGTGTGGATGAGTTCCTTCCAAGCTTTATAATTATAGGTCTGTCCTCCTTTCTGTTTAGGATGTGCGCCGTCCAGCCAGATTTCATAAATCGGCCCGTATTCCGTGAGCAGTTCGAAAAGCTGGTTCAGGTAATATTCATTGTAATCATCGACATTGAACCGGAAAGTCGTCTTGTTCGCGAACGGGCGTCCTTCGATTTCGCGCGGTATGGTCCTGAGCGACGGTTTGCTGAGGTCGCCGTAGAGGCCGTCGGGGCTCTCGATTTGGTAGAGGTCGGCAGGGGAGAGGTAGACTCCGAGCTTCAGCCCGTATTTCCGGCATGACTCGGAAAGGTCTTTCATGATGTCGCCTTTCCCGTTCCGGAATCCTGTGGACATGATGCCGTGTCTGGTGTATCTGCTCTGCCACAAGACGAAGCCGTCGTGATGTTTGGCGGTGAAAATCACCATTGTCATCCCCGCATCCTTCATCGCTTTGCACCATTGGTCGGTGTCGGCTTCTTTCAATGCGAATATTTCGGGGGATTCGAACCCGTCGCCCCATTCCTTGCGGGTGAATGTGTTCGGCCCGAAGTGCACGAATGCAATGAACTCTCTGTCAAGAGCTCCCATCTGCTGCCGCGTAGGTATGACATTGGCTGCCTTTTCAATGATTGTGCGCTCGTCGTCGCCCTCGGTTTTTACTGTGTTGCAATATTTTTTCGTGCCGCATCCTGTCAATGCGATGAGTGCCGCAATGGCTAGCAGTCTTAAAGAAGTCATTGTTTGTTTTTTTTATTACTTGCATCAAAAAGCAAGCCGTTTTCATTTTTTCGCCAATTATTGTTAAATTTGCAGATTGTGCCGGGGATGGCATATGTGCTAAAACCAGAATTATGGCAAATTATAATATCGTTGAGGTCAAGGACAAGAAAAATCTGAAGAGATTCATAAAGTTTCCTGACGAGTTGTATAAGGATTGCAAGCAGTATGTGCCTGCTCTTCATTCGGATCAGGTGTACAGTCTTACGAAAGACCCTGCGTTGGATTATTGCAGTCACAAGTTGTGGATGGTGCTTGACGGCGACAAAGTGGTCGGGCGTATCTGCGCCATGATCAATCCTCGTTATAACGAGCTGTATGGCAAGAAAAGAGCCCGCTTCGGCTGGTTCGATACCATCAATGACATCGAGGTTGCCAGACTTCTTATAGGGACTGCCGAGGATTGGGCCAGGGAAAACGGTATGAATGAGGTGCATGGCCCGTTGTATTACAATACATTGGGAAAACAGGGAATGTTGGTAGAGGGATTTGAGAATATCCCGCCGTTCAATTGCCTTTACAACTTCGCATATTATAATGACCTGGTAACGGCATTGGGTTATGAGAAGGAGTGCGACTGGCTTCAGTACAAGATGGATGCGTGTCAGGGCGTGCAGGAGAAGATGACGAGAATTGCCGGCATGTTGAAGGAGAGGTACAATCTCCATGAGGGCTCGTTGAACAAACTGAAGAAGGACAAGGAGATGGTGAAATATTTTTTCAAGGTTTACAATGAAAGTTTCGCCGCAGCCGTGTATAACTTCATACCGTTCACAGAGAAGGAGATAGCACACGAAGCGAAAGTGTCGATACCGTTTGTCAATGACAAGGTCAGCAGCATTGTCCTGGATGAGAACAATGAGCTTGTGGCGTTCGGCATAGCTTTTCCTAACATGTCGAAGGCTCTCCAGAAGGCCAAGGGACGCCTGTTCCCGTTCGGCTGGTATCATTTGCTGAAGGCAATGCACAACTACGAGGCGGTGGACCTGATGCTCAACGGTGCCGTGCCGCAGTGGCAGAACAAGGGCGTGAGCGCAATCTATCATTGCGCAATGTCCGACAAATACCAGAAGGCCCGGACGAGGGTTGCCATCTCGAATCCTCAGATAGAGACAAACAGTGCGGTGAATGTCTGGGGAAAATATGAGCATGAGTTGTTCATGCGTCGCCGCTGTTACGTAAAAACGCTGTAAAAGAAAACTAATATATATGGCAGAGAAAAATACATTGCTTGAAAAGGTGCTTAGCCTTCAGGATAAGTTCGCCTCGCTGCAGAACCAGCTTTCAGACCCGGCAGTGATGTCGGACATGAAGAAGTATGTGCAGCTGAATAAGGATTACAAGGAACTTGAGCCGATTATCAAGGCAGGTCTCGACTATAAGAAGATGGTCGATGAACTGGCTTCCGCCAAGGATATCATGGCGAATGAAAAGGATGAGGACCTCAAGGAGATGGCCAGGGAGGAGATTGCCGAGATCGAGCCGAAACTTCCTGAGATGGAGCAGAATATAAAATTGCTTCTGATTCCGTCGGATCCTGACGACAGCAAGAATGCAATGGTCGAGATCCGTGGCGGTACAGGTGGCGATGAGGCTGCCATTTTCGCCGGTGACCTCTTCAGGATGTATTCCAAGTATGCAGAGCGCAAGGGTTGGAAACTTGAGATTTCCGATCAGGCTCCGGGTACTTCAGGCGGTTTCAAGCAGATTGTGTTCAAATTGTCATGCGCTGACGGTGTTTACGGTACGATGAAGTATGAGTCCGGAGTGCATCGTGTACAGCGTGTCCCTCAGACTGAGACTCAGGGCAGAATCCAGACTTCCGCCGCTTCCGTGGCAGTGTTCCCGGAGGCTGACGAATTCGATATTGACCTGGATATGAATGATATCCGCAAGGATACCTTCTGTTCTTCAGGTCCTGGAGGACAGGGTGTGAACACGACTTATTCCGCTGTCCGTCTGACCCATATTCCGTCCGGAATCGTGGTTCAGTGCCAGGAGGAGCGTTCTCAGTTGAAGAACTTGGATCGTGCTCTCGAAGAACTTCGTACGCGTCTGTACAACATGGAGCACCAGAAGTACCTCGACGGTATCGCTGCCAAGCGTAAGACCATGGTGTCTACAGGTGACCGTTCCGCAAAGATCCGCACCTACAATTATCCGCAGTCCCGCGTGACCGACCACCGTATCAACTGGTCAATGTACAATCTCCCTGCCTTCATGGACGGAGATATCCAGGAGTGCATCGACCAGCTCCAGATAGCCGAAAACGCTGAACGTCTCAAAGCTGCCGGCGAAGAAGAATAAATAAAATACTTATATGTGCGAAGCCGACTGATAGGTCGGCTTCGCCGAGTGTATTCTAGGAAACCACTTAAAAAAACAAGAACAATGAACAAAAAAGTATCAATTGTGTTCATGCTGATGGCTGTACTCTTTATTGTCTGCCTGATAGCATCAAATCTTTTCGCAACCAAAGTATTCGCCATGGGCAACATCACGTTGCCGGGCGCGGTAATCATTTTCCCGATTTCTTACATTCTCAATGATTGTTTCGCAGAAGTCTGGGGTTACCGCAAGGCGAGACTGGTCATCTGGACCGCTTTCGCCATGAACTTTTTCGTTGCAATCATGGGACAACTGGTGTCATGGCTCCCGGCTGCATCCTTCTGGGACGGCGGCGAGCACTTCGATTATGTGTTCAGCATGGCACCTCGCGTAGCTTTCGCATCCTTGCTTGCATTCCTTGCAGGTTCCACGTTGAATGCTTTCGTGATGAGCAAGATGAAAGTCGCCACCAATGGCAAGGGCTTTTCCGGCCGGGCCATCATTTCTTCTGTGGCCGGCGAACTGCTTGATTCATTGATTTTCATGCCGATAGTGTTCTGGGGTGCCGATGTCAAGTCTCTGGCAATGATGTTGGCCGCGCAGGTGACTTTCAAGGTCTGCTACGAAATCGTCATCCTCCCTGTCACCATCCAGGTAGTGAAAGCTCTCAAACGCATCGAAGGCATCGACACCTTCGACGAGAATATTTCATACAACCCCTTCCGCCTGTCGGATATTTAAGCTAGAGCCCGTGAGGGCGATGGTAAGTCCCTACCCCGAGGGGAGGGATTAGGGAGAGGGTAACGTGATAAAGAGCGTTGGGCTTGAAACCTCCGAGAGAGAGAACCTACATCAAGTTTAACGGCTTGCGGAATCTTTAATAATTTATTTGACAATGAGCAACATAGAAAGAGAACAGGAGGGATTGCAGTCCCTTGGTCACAAGACAGATTATAAGATGGACTACGCTCCGGAAGTCCTGGAGACCTTCGTGAACAAGCATCAGGGGAACGACTACTGGGTACGCTTCAACTGTCCTGAGTTTACAAGTCTTTGTCCTATCACCGGACAGCCAGATTTTGCTGAAATCCGTATCAGCTATATTCCTGATATCAAAATGGTTGAGAGCAAAAGTCTCAAGCTCTACCTTTTCAGTTTCCGTAACCACGGCGACTTTCACGAAGATTGCGTCAACAAGATCATGAAGGATCTGATTATGCTCATGGATCCCAAATACATCGAAGTTACCGGCCTCTTCACCCCGCGCGGCGGCATCTCCATCTTCCCATACGCCAACTACGGCCGTCCGGGCACCAAGTACGAAAAACTTGCCGAACAACGCTTCGCCACACACGAGTAGAGTCAGGATTCGATACAACGTGCGTGGAGCGCAATGATATAGTAATCAATAAATTAGCCACTTTCAGAGTTCAAGAAACTGCGACTCTGAAAGTGGCTAATTATTTGAGCAATAGCGACTTACGCGCCACACAATTTGTATCGTCCTGAAAAAAGTTTACAGCCTAGTACTACTTGTAGAGGTCTCCGAGAGTACGGAGAGTGTTGTCGACCGGCACTATCGGGTCATCCATGAGGATATCTACGGTACGGCCCGTTTTCTTTATTACCGATTCTTCAAGGAAACGGAGCTGCTCCGGGAAAGTGTAGTACATGAGGTCGGCAATGTCGTGCGTGTGATTCTTGTAACGAACTATCGTATAAGGATATCCGAACTTGTCCAGCTGTCTGGAAATCTTGGAGGACCCGAAGAGGCCGAGATTGAATACACGGATGGACTTGTAGGTCACCACGCGGTCTGCCGTTCCATGCAGAAGGAGCTGCGGAGCAGGGGCATCGGCATATTTCACACGGCCATGTGTCGAAAAGATTGCACCGGAAAATGAAATCACGCCGGCATACTTGAACCCGTCAGGAAGGACGGACGCCAGCTTCGAATGGTTGCAAAGCTCGTATTCAGACTGGAGCGAGATGATTGCCCCGGCGGAAGAACCGCTGATTACCAGATTGTCAGGTTCAATGCCGAACTTGTCAGCATTGTCAATGATGAAAGACGTGGCTGCGAACATGTCCTCGACACCGATTTCGATGGAATGGCGGATAGCCTTTATCATCTTCACGCCTTTCACGCTTACACCCTTGAGGCCAAGCCGGTAATCAATGGAAAACACTGGATAGCCATTGTCATTCAGGAGTTTGATCCACTGCTGATAATGGGTCTTGTCCCTCTGTCCTCCCATGAATCCGCCACCGAAAGCGAAAATGACGGCAGGCTTTTTCTTACCGTCGATTTCACGTACGCTGCCATCTGCCGCTTTGTAGAAATCCAGGTAGAGGGCAGAGTCGCGCTGCACGAAAAGATGGGTGGAAGTCGGGGTCGCCTTTTCCACGCCCTTGGCTTCCCATTTGTTGCGCGCCTGCAATGACATTGACACCAATATCATTGCTACTGAGCAAATTACTGATTTTATCAACCTTTTCATATTATTCTTCATTTAGAGTATTTTCACAATCAGGGATGAGGCGGCGGATAGCCTTGACGTCCGCGAAGAAATGTCCGGCAATCACACGGACAACCGTGTAGGCCGGAATTGCCACGAGCATGCCGATGACGCCTGCGAGATTTCCGGCAATCAGCAGGACAATGAATATTTCCAGAGGGCTGGCCTTGATGCTGGTCGAGTAGATATAAGGCTGGAACAGGAAATTGTCCACCAGCTGTGTCAATTCGAACAGGACAACCAGAAGGATTATGAAGCCCCAGAAATGTGCAGTAACGCCTACTGCGCTGAATTTCAAGACAGTAGCCAGAATGGTGCCGAGCACGGTTCCCACAAGCGGACCGACATAAGGAATGATGTTAAGGATGCCTGTTATGAATGCTATTCCTATCGCCGCGCTGAATCCGATACGGGCTATCAGCCACATGAACAGGAAGTTGAGCAACGCCACGCCCATCACTTCGACCATCAGGCCCACGAAATATCTGGAAAGAAGGTGCTCGATGTCACCGATAGCGGCAATTACGCGGCTTTCAATCTTGTCAGGCACCAGCGCTCCGATAATCTTGCGGAACAGCATCTGGTCTTTCAGGAAGAAGAACGAAATGAACACCACGGAAAAAATGCCGACGCCTATGGACACGAAGAACGAAGCCACATACTCGATGAGCGAGGACAATGATCCCAGATCCAATGTCTTCCTGATGAATGAGCCGACGGCATTTTCTATCCGGAAGTCCGGTCCGAATTGAGGAAAATGCGATATGAACCAGGCATTTATGCTGTTGACCGTGGCCATGAAGGAATCCACCGGGAGCGAGTATCCGGACGAAGAGACATTGTCCGAAATGTTCTGGATGATACGGGCTACGACAGGGATGACTTGCGTAAACAGGAACAGGAACAGTATCAGTATGATGCAGATGGTAATCACGGCAAGCAACGCCTCAGGCATTTGCTTCTTGCAGATCTTGATTTTCCGGAGCATCCGCATGATCGGACGGCCCAGAAGGGACATGACCGCAGCTGATATCATATAGATGATGACGCTCCTGAAATACCAGCACGCCGTCAGAACCACAGCCGAAACTGCACCATATATTATATAACGCGACAATCTGTCGACTCCTCTTTCTTTTTCCATATACGAGAAGCAATTTTTCCAAAGTTAGATGATTTTTCCCTATATTTGCAGTCCTTTACAAAAAACATTGAAATCATGTGGCAGAGAATACAGACCCTATATCTTGCGATTTCCACCATTCTCATGGCGGTTATGCTTTTCAGCGTAAAAGCTACTGTACCAGGTGCGGACGGCACCACGATCGAGACATTCAAATATTTGTCCTACATTCCGTACGCAATACTCATCATAGTGATTCTGCTGCTTAACGTATTGGCTCTCACCACTTACAAGTTCAGGGTATTCCAATACAGGACAGCGGTTCTTTCGGGACTCGTAACCCTCGGCTTCCAGATCTGGCTTGCCATCGAGTTCTTCGTGAACCTCCATGCGGGCAGCGACGGAAGCAGACTGATATATAAGATCAATGTCGTTTTTCCTCTAGTCTGTGTGATTCTCGACGCCCTTGCTGCAAGAGGAATTCTCGCTGACCAACTGCTGGTGGAAAGCACTTACAGGCTCAGGACTGACAAGAAGAACAGGAAAAGACGTTCCTAATCCTGGTTCGCCGGCAAGCTGTCCGGATCTTTCTTCAGATATTTAAGGACATTTTCGACATAAGTACGGGTAACGGCGATTGGCGGGATAACATCATTGTCCAAGTTCAGTTCGTACCCGTCTTTTTCTTTTCTCAGCACTTTCACCTTGTCCATATTGACAATGTATTTGCGGTGACAGCGTATCAGGCTGCTGCCCATAAAACTCTCTTCGACAGTCTTCAGGCGGCAACGGAGCATGTATTTCTGCAGTTCCCCCTTGCTGTCGGTGTACCACACAATTATATAATTGTCATCAGACTCAATATAATACAGGCAGGACAGGCGCAATGACATTTTCAGCACACCGCTGTTGTCGAACAATGTTATCTTCTGCTCATCTTTCGGGAGAATCGGCTCGTCGGAAACGACATTGGCATAATTCATCAGCCGGATAGTATTGTTCTTGTCAATGATGGCGAAATACATTCCCGCTATTATATAAGGTATGACCAGCGACACGAAGCAATACAGGGATGCATTCAGGAAGATGTGCGCGAAGGACCTGTCTTGCAGACAAATGATTCCGAGGTCATCTCCCTTTATCGAGAACAATGTATAGAGGAGGCTGATTACAATGACCTCCACCAAATTCCAAATCACATATTGCAGGTAGTTCATGCTTTCCATCCTGGTGGCATACATGAGCCGCTTGCTGAGAATGATTATAAACAAGCCTATCACGAAGAAGGCAGCTGTAAACAAGAAAGCTTTGGATGCGCCTATCTCGAACCACACATTGTGTGAAAACGGTATGCTGACGAGCATGAACACCAGCGAGAAAAATGCGGTAAATGTGACAGTAGCTATCAGCTGATACTTCTGTCGGAAATAGCTCGGCAACTTATATTTTTCTGACATGTTTCTGCATTTTTATCAAGACAAATATAATAATTTAATGCGAAATGCGCCAAAAGTAGAACAAATTCGCCACTTATGGAGCAATCTCGCCAAATATCGGCCAGAAGTGCGGCGAGTTCACCACATAATTTTTCCGGACGTATCATTAAGGGGTATCTTTGCAGCGCGAGTGTCGTATGGGTATTCTCCGACGACAAAAAATGTACTTGAACATTGAACTGAATTATTATGAAACTTATCGGAACCGGAAGCGCTCTTCCGAAAAAGGTCGTGACGAACGCGATGCTTTCTGAATTTCTGGACACCAGTGACGAATGGATTGTCCCGAGAACCGGAATTCACACCAGGCACGTGATCAGCGACGAGGAACTTAAAGATTTGGGGGCGCAGGCAGCGTTGAAAGCATTGGAAATGGCCGGACTCAAACCGGAAGACATCGACTATTTCATCTGCTCGAACGTAATCAACGAATATATCACGCCGGGATTGAGCTGCATAATCGCGGAAGAAATCGGACTTGAATGTCCTTGTGTCGACATCAATTGTGCATGCCCGGGCTTCATCTATGCCATGGACATTGCCGAATGCCATTTCCTTGCGAAAAAAGTCAAGAACGTGCTTATCGTCTGTGCGGAAGAGCCGACGAGGATGACGGATTGGACTGACAGGGCGACATGCGTGCTTTTCGGTGACGGAGCCGGTGCTGCCGTATTTACAGAGGGGGACAACATGAAGGGGATCCGCCTCCATTCACAGCCGGCATCGGACAAGATCTGGCAGAAGCGCAAACTGATGCCTACTCCTTATATAACCAAGGAGGAGACCGAGGCGCCTCTCCAGATGAAGGGAAAAGAGGTCTTCAAGTTCGCGGTCAATGCTTCCACTACGGAAGTGGAGTCACTGTTGCGCGAACTTGGTCTTTCCAAGGACGATGTCAGCTATTACATGGTACACCAGGCGAACCAGCGCATCATCGATGCCATCAAGAAATATCTGAATGAACCGGACGAAAAATTCCCTGTCAACATCACTGACCATGGCAACTCTTCTTCCGCATCATGCCTGATTCTTCTGGATGAGTGTAATCGTAAAGGAATGTTCCAAAAGGGAGATATTCTAGTCTTCAGTGCGTTTGGTGCAGGTCTGCTGTCAGGCGCGGCGGTACTTGAATGGTAAAAATTATTATATTTGCAGATTGAACAACAACATATTACTATGATTAAAAGTATTATTTGTGATATTCTCGGAATAAAATATCCATTATTCCAGGGAGGAATGGCTTGGATTGCTGACGCCAATCTGGCTGCAGCTGTTTCCAATGCCGGCGGTCTCGGCCTTATTTCTTCAATCAATTACGGAACAGAAGCCGTCCGCAATGAAATCAGAAAATGTCGTGAACTCACGGACAAACCTTTCGGTGTCAATATCATGCTTGCAGCGCCTAATGCAGGTGAAGTGGCTGATATGATTATCGAGGAAGGTGTAAAAATCGTCACCACGGGTGCCGGTTCACCTGCAGCTTACATGGAGAAATGGAAGGCTGCCGGAATCAAGGTCATCCCTGTCGTGGCATCTGTTGCATACGCATTGAAAATGCAGGAACTCGGAGCGACAGCTGTCGTGGCCGAAGGTGCAGAGTCCGGCGGACATGTGGGAGACAACCACACTATGGCGCTTGTGCCTCAAATCATTGACGCACTGGATATTCCGGTGCTTGCTGCCGGCGGAATCTTCGATGGTCGCGGCGCGGCTGCGGCTTTCATGCTCGGTGCAGTGGGCGTGCAGGTGGGAACCCGTTTCCTGATTGCAGACGAATGTCTCATCCATGAAAACTACAAGGAGAAACTGTTGAAAGCTTCTGATGTCAGCACAATAGTGACCGGCAAGTCGATGGGAGATGCAGTCCGCTGCCTCAAGACTCCGTTCTCCAAGAAGTTCTTCAAGATGGAGTACGACCCGGCTGTTCCTAAGGAGGAAGTGCTGGATTTCGGCAAGGGTGCCATGCGTAAGGCTGTTTTCGATGGAGACAACATGGGAAGCTACCTGGCAGGTGAGGTTGCCGGCATGATCAAGAAGAAGGAAAGTGCAAAAGATATAGTTGAAGATATCATGGGCGGCGCTGAGAAGTTGCTTAAAAACGCTCCATCACTTATAGTAGGTTAATAAAACCTTGAATAAAAAATAAAATAATATGGCAAAAAGAGTAGTAGTAACAGGAATGGGTGTCATTTCCCCAATCGGAAATGACGTGCCGACATTCTGGAACAATCTCGTGAACGGCGTTTGCGGTATAGATTATATCCAGGAGTTTCCGACAGAAAATCTTCCTGTAAGAATCGCAGGAAAGGTCAAGGATTTCCATCCGGAGAATTACGGAATGGACAAAGGTTTCAGCAGGAAACAGGACCTCTTTACACAATATGGTGTAGCTGCGGCATACGAGGCTATGAATCAGGCCGGTCTGATCTCCGAGGGCGAAGGACAGAACATTGACCCTTTCAGGCTCGGTGTTTATGTCGGTTCCGGAATCGGCGGATTTGAAATTCAGTACCGCGAGACTGCGAAGATGATCGAGGACCCTTCAGGCCAGTGGATTTCTCCGCTTTTCATTCCTACAATGATTTCCAACATCGCTGCTGGACATATCGCGATCAAGAACCACGCACAGGGACCTTGCATCGATGTCGTAACGGCTTGTGCCACATCTACTAACAACATCGGTGAGGCGCTCCGCGCTATCCGCCACGGCTACGCTGACGCGATCATTACGGGAGGTTGCGAGAATGCGACAATTCCTCTCGGAATCGCAGGCTTCGCCAATGCAAAGGCGCTTTCACGTGCCGAGGACCCGAAATACGCGTCTCTTCCGTTCAATGCAAACCGTGCAGGTTTCGTAATGGGTGACGGCGCCGGAATTCTCGTACTTGAGGAACTTGAGCATGCCAAAGCACGTGGAGCCAAGATTTACGCTGAAATCGTAGGTTACGGCAATACTTGTGACGCACACCATGCAACCGCGCCTAGGCCTGACGGAATCACCCAGGCCAAGTGTATCGAGCTTGCTCTCGAAGAGGCCGGTTTCAACAAGGATACTGATAAGCTTTATATCAATGCTCATGGAACAGGTACCAAGTTGAACGACGTTGCGGAGACCAAGGCATATAAGATTGCTCTCGGTGACTACGCTTACAAGGCTCATATCAGTTCCATCAAGTGTATGACAGGACACATGTTCGGTGCAGCGGGTGCAGCAGAGGCTATCACCACGATTCTTGCACTCAACAACGGAATCATTCCTCCGACAATCAACCTGGACACACCGGATCCTGAGTGCGATCTTGACTACACACCTAATACCGCTGTCAAGACCGACCTTACACTCGGTATTTCCGATTCTCTCGGCTTCGGAGGACACAATGCCTGCATAGCATTCAGAAAATACGAAGAATAGTCGACTTTAAATGTACTAAAACCTGAATAAAATGAATAAAGAAGACATAAAAAAATTCCTTCCACATAGGGAGCCGATGCTTCTGGTGGATGAGGCTGAAATCGATGAGAATGGTGTAGCGCATTGCAAATACACCATCAAGGAGGATGAGTTCTTTACAAGAGGGCACTTCCCTGGGAATCCTATAGTTCCTGGAGTAATCCAGTGCGAGATCATGGCCCAGAGCTGCGCCATTCTGGTAAAGGACGACATTCCGGGTCATCTCACGCTCTACGCAGGTCTTGACAAGGTCCGTTTCAAGAACCCTGTAAAGCCAGGCGACGTATGCGAAATTACCGCCCGCCTGATCGAACAAAGAGGTTCACTCTATTTCTGCTCAGCAAAATTGGAAGTCGGAGGCAAGCTCTGCTGCAAAGGCGAACTTACTTTCGCACTGATTCCGAAGGAATAAGTTGCGTGGCGCGTAAGTCGCTACTGTTCATGTAATTAGCCACTTTCAGAGTTTAAGAAACCACAACTCTGAAAGTGGCTAATTTATTGATTACTATGCCATTGCGCTCCACGGACGTACTTACCTTAACTCCTTGTACTTCCTTGTCAGATGTAAAAATTTCAGAACTTGCCTTCTCGGAGGGTTGAGATAGCCATATATCTTCATTGTGCATCTTTTGATGTCATTATCTGAAAGATTGTCAATTGTCTTACAGTCAACATCATATCCCAATTGCTTCATTATCTCCTGCATCCTTTCATATAGTGAGTAGTCTTCATAATCTTCCCGCAAATCATACTCGGAACCTTGTGTGGATTCGATAACGGATATCGCGCTTTCCCAATCACGGAAACAAGACAAGAATGAATTGTAATCCAGGAAGTTATACTTGTCGATGATATAGTCCGTCAGCTGCTGCGACTCTTTTCTGTCCAGACCTTTGAATACGTTGCCCGTCAATATGTAGTTCAATGGCTTTCCGCATGCATGTTGCCGGTTGACAAGATCAATGCTCTCCCTGAATTTTTTTCTGCAAAGTCTCTTTCTGACAGGTTCCGAGAATGGATTCCCATTCATCTTGAAGGCCAATAAATTCCAACGATATGCCGATGCGTTTTTGCATAACGACCCCGTCACCGGATTATTGCAGATGTAAATAATGCAGCTTCGTAGTTTTTTCATTGTGTCTTTTGCCGCCCACCCCGTCGGTGCCATGAATAGTCTGCCATTGCGGTTATATCTCAAATTGTATTGGCGTGTAAACTCCCGTTTGAATTCCGCTATGACCTTCAATGTCTGATTGCAATCTTTAACTCTTATGAGCAGGTGGAAATGATTGAACATCAGGCAGAATGACATTACTTCAAGCTTGTGGCTCCTGGCCGCGCAACTGAACATCGTGTAAAAGATCAGCATGTCTTCCAGCTTGTAGAATAGCCCTTGCCCGTCGATTGATTTCGAATAGAAATGGACCGGCACGTAGGCCGGATAAATAGTTTTTTTCATGTAGTTATCTTTTTAGTTTGATTCGAAGTTACAAAAATGTCCGGCATCTTGCAAATAATACAGATGGCGTGGTGCGTAAGTTGCTATGACTCAAATAATTAGCCACTTTCAGAGTCGCAGTTTCTTGAACTCTGAAAGTGGCTAATTTATTGATTACTATGCTATTGCGCTCCACGGCGCGTGTATCGCTGGCTCAGCTCCACGGCTACTTGATGGCCGCCATCTTGCCGAGGGCGAGCTCTACCAGCTTGCGGACCATCGGCTTGTAGTCAGGATTGCTGTTCTGGAGATACCTGTTGGCGATGGCGCAGCATACTGTTCCGGCCTGGTGTCCGAGATGAGCCGACAGACCTGTGACAGCAGAACTCTCCATCTCGAAGTTCGTGATGCGGTAGTCTCCGAAGCGGAAAGACTCGAATCTCTCCAGCATGTCAGGCATTGCCAACGGCAATCTTACGATACGTCCCTGAGGACCGTAGAAGCCTTGTGCTGAAATGGTTACGCCTCTTACTGTGCAATCCTTGAACGCCTCGATGAGCTTGTCACCGGCCTTTACGAAATATGGAGAACCGAGGTAGCTGTTCCAGCGTGTGTGCACCTTGAAAGCATCCTCCATCTCGGAAATATTGATCTTGTCGCGGTCTGCGTACCAGTTGAGGAGGCCGTCGCAACCTACTGAAATCTCCGAGAAAATGAATGAACCGATCGGAATGTCCGGCTGGATGGCGCCGCTCGTGCCGATTCGCAGGATTGTCAATGTCCTGTGCTCCGGCTTGACCTCCCTGGTCTTGAAATCAACATTCGCAAGAGCGTCAAGTTCGGTCAGGACAATGTCAATGTTGTCCGTTCCGATACCTGTGGAAAGAACAGTAATGCGCTCTCCATGGTACTTTCCGGTGATGGAAACGAACTCTCTTGAAGCATGTCTGAACTCCTTATCCTCAAGAAATTCTCCGACCATATCCACGCGGCCCGGGTCACCTACGAGAATCACCTTGTCTGCAAGCTCTTCCGGTTTAAGGTGAATGTGGAAAACGGATCCGTCATCATTGATGATTAACTCTGATTCTGGTATTCTAGCCATAATAAATATCTTTCTGCGAGGATATCCAGGTCCTTGCAACGTCATTTAAAGGGTTTCAATGCGCCTGGCCGCTTTGGGGTCGCCGGGATAAGCGGCGGCCTAAAATTCACTGAAAATGCTAATATAACGCTTTTTTAATCGTTTTGCAAGATAAAGCTTGTCAGTTCCTCGGCATTGTCAGCGATTCTCCATGGCTTGCCTGCCTCAAGTTCCTCCCTGGAACGGAATCCCCAGGTTACGCCTACCGTACGTACGGCAGCATTGGCCCCGGTCTTCATATCTACGTCGGAATCACCCACATACATTACTTCATCCAATTGGATGTCAGGCCTTTCCGCCATGATCTGGTGGACGATTGCCGGGTCCGGTTTGATAGGCTGTCCTTCCCGCTGGCCCAAGATTTTCAGGAATCCGATGTCGCCGAAGAAATGCTTGATGAGCTTCTCCGCGCCCTCCTGATACTTGTTGGAGGCCAATGCCGGTATCACACCTGCCGCGCTGATTTTATGCAGCATTTCCGTGATGCCCGGATAAGGGACGGTGCAGTCGCACATGTGCGCGTCATAATAGGCGAGGAAAAGCTCCGCCATCCTGTTTATTACGGCCTCATTGTCCTGTCCCTCAGGCACCGCGCCACGGAACAGGTTATATATTCCGCGTCCGCACAATGTATAATAATCATTGATAGGCCTCTCCGGAAATCCGCATTCTCTCAATGCGTGGTTTGTCGCATGTCCCAAATCCTCGACTGTATTCAGCAATGTACCGTCAAGGTCGAATATTACCAATTTTGTCATAAAAACTCTGTTTTTTACCGGCTCCCGAAACTGGAGCCTTCGTTACTTCCGTCTTGAGCTTGTCGGCGGACAATCCGACTTTTATGGCTGTAAGGGATTGACAGTCACNNNCTGTAAGGGATTGACAGTCACCGCCATTGACCCTGTCTGCTATGATGAATTCCGATACCGGGTCTTCGATGTACCTCATCATTGCGCGCTTCAGCGGTCTTGCGCCGTAGCTCGGGTCGAAACCCGCCTCTGCCACGAACTTCTTCGCGGCCGGAGTCACCGTAAGCTTGTAGCCCGCTTCCTCTGCCCTGGCTTTCAGGTCTTTAAGCTCGATGTCCACAATCTTGAAGATATCATCTTTATCCAGTTCCCTGAAGAAAACCTGTTCGTCCACCCTGTTTATGAACTCCGGCGGAAAGGCCTTTCTTACGGCTTTTTCCAGAACCATCTGGCGGTTGATTTCCACATTGCGGCTGGCAGTGTTGAAACCCACTCCCTTCCCATATTCCTGAATGTCACGGCTTCCGACATTGGAAGTCATGATGATGATGGTGTTCCGGAAACTTACCGTCCTTCCCTCGCTGTCCGTGAGACGTCCGTCGTCCATCACTTGCAGCAGCAAGTTGAAAATATCCGGATGCGCCTTCTCGATTTCGTCCAGCAGCACGACACAATACGGCTTCCGTCTGACCCTTTCGCTAAGCTGTCCTCCTTCCTCGTAGCCGACATATCCCGGAGGCGCGCCGATGAGTCTCGAAACGGAGAATTTCTCCATGTATTCGCTCATGTCGATTCTTACCATATTATCTTCAGAATCAAACAGATACTCGGCGATACGCTTGGCCAGTTCCGTCTTGCCGACACCGGTAGGCCCGAAGAACATGAACGACCCGATCGGTCTGCCCGGATCCTTGAGCCCGGCCCTGTTTCTCTGGATTGCCCCCACGATGGTGTCGATGGCATTGTCCTGGCCTATGATGCGTCCTCTCAAGCGCTCGCGCATTTTCATTATCCTGTTTCCCTCGGACTCGGCGACCTTGTTCACCGGGATTCCGGTCATTTTCGAGACGACTGTCGAGATGTCATTTTCATTGACGATGCTCTCCTGTTTTCCCGCGCCTCTTTTCAGCCTGACCATTGAACCGGCCTCGTCCATGGCGTCGATGGCCTTGTCGGGCAGGAACTGGTCCGGTATGTATCTGTCAGTCAGCCTCACGCAAGCGTCAATCGCCGCGTCCGTGTAGATGACATTGTGGAATTTTTCATAATTTGTCTTCAGCTTGCCCAGTATTGCTACGGACTCCTTCACATCGGCCGGTTCCACGACGATTTTCTGGAATCTCCTGTCCAGAGCCCCGTCTTTTTCCACGATTCTGGTGAACTCGTCCATCGTGGTGGCGCCGATGCACTGCAACTCGCCCCTCGCAAGCGCCGGTTTCAGCATGTTCGCGGCATCCAGACTGCCCTGTCCGCCACCAGCCCCGACGATCGTGTGGAACTCGTCGATGAACATCACCAGATTCGGATCGCTGCTTGCCGCCTTGATTATCGCCTTGATCCTTTTCTCGAAATCGCCCCTGTATTTGGTGCCTGCCACTACTGACGCAATGTCCAGTGACACAATGCGTTTGTTCTTCAGCACCGATGGAATCGTGCCGTCGGCAATCTTCATTGCAATGCCCTCTACGATGGCTGATTTTCCCACGCCCGGCTCACCGATCAGCATCGGATTGTTCTTCTTCCGTCGCCCCAGAATCTCGATCACGCGCGAAATTTCCTTGTCCCTGCCGACGACAGGATCCAGCTTGCCTTCGGCCGCAGCCTTGGTCAGGTCAATGCCGAATTCCGAAATGATGTCCGTCTCCTGCTCCTTGCCTGCCGCCTCCGTGCCGCCGTCGCTGATTTCCTCCCCGTCATCGCTCTGTCCGGAGTCCGTCGCGAGCAGCCCGTTCTTCTCCATGTAGGTCAATATCCTGCTATAGTCAATGCCTATGTTTCTCAGATAAGTGGTGCCGTAACTTCCTGTGGATCTGCACAATGCCAGCAGAAGATGCTGTGGCGCGGCTTCCCCGCACCGAAGCTTGGCGGCTTCCATTATCGAAAGGCTGAGAATATTCTGTGACGCCCTGGAGAAGGTGATGTTCTCCATCTCGGAATACGGGATGTGCTCGTTCGTGAAAATTCTGCTGTCAATGAATCTTTTCATCGAGTCCGTGTCGGTTCCGAGCTTCTCAAGCGTGCCGCATGCCGCATTGTCATGATGCCTGAGGATTCCTAGATACAGGTGGTCCGGACCGATGCCGTAACTGCCTGTCCTCATGGCTTCTTCCCGAGCGTAATTGATTATGCTGTTGAGTTCTTCTGATATCTTGATTTCCATATTCCGTGTCCTTTCATTTCCCGCCGCCGTGCATCCGGCGACGCCTCTCCACTGGCAAAATTAAGACCTTTTTCATTCATTTTTGGTGCTATGCCAAAAAAATTGTAAATTTGTATGTTATATGTAACAGAAAAACACATTAGAAAATGGATATGAATGAGGAGAACAAGAACGCTGCTGAACAGCAGGAAGAGGGGACAGAAATGAAAGGCATCATCGAGGAGGTGAACATTGACGAGGAAATGCGGTCCGCGTACATTGACTATTCAATGTCCGTGATCGTTTCCCGTGCGCTCCCGGATGCCAGGGATGGTCTGAAGCCTGTGCAGAGGCGTGTGCTGTTCGGAATGGAAGGTCTGGGCCTGGATTATTCGGGACAGACGAAGAAATCGGCGAGAATTGTCGGAGAGGTACTGGGTAAGTTCCACCCGCATGGCGACTCCAGCGTATATGATGCGATGGCAAGGCTTGCACAGAACTGGAACCAGAGATATCCTCTCGTATATGGTCAGGGAAACTTCGGTTCCATGGACGGTGACCCTGTCGCTGCCATGCGATACACCGAGGCCAAGTTGGAAAAGCTTGCCAATGATGTCCTCGGCGATATGGAGAAGGATACCGTAGACTTCCAGCTGAACTTCGATGATACGATACAGGAGCCTACAGTGCTGCCTACCAAGGCGCCGCTCCTGCTGTTGAACGGATCGGCAGGTATTGCCGTAGGTATGGCCACCAATATGGCGCCGCATAATCTCGGCGAATGCTGCGATGCCATCTGCGCCTACATTGACAACCCGGACATCGACACTGACGGTCTGATGCATTATATCAAAGGTCCTGATTTCCCTAC
>FR882204.1:57833-68414 GCA_000434935.1 Bacteroides sp. CAG:709
CCTACAGGAGGTATCATCCAGGGAATCCAGGGCATCAGGGATGCATACGAGACCGGCCGCGGAAAGGTAGTGGTACGTGCGAAGACGGAAATCGAGGTGGACAACAACGGCCGCGAGACCATTGTCGTTACCGAGATTCCTTACATGGTGAACAAGAAGGAGATGCTCGAAAAGATCGGCCAGATGGTTGATGACAAGAAGATTGAGGGCATCACCTACATGAACGACGAAACTTCCCGCGAGGGCGTGAGAGTCATCTTCAGGGTAAAGCAGGGCTCCAATTCAAATGTCGTGCTGAACACCTTGTTCAAATACACCCCGCTCCAGTCAAGCTTCGCCATCAATAATGTCGCGCTTGTCAAGGGCCGTCCTAGGACATTGTCTCTCAAGGACATCCTGAAAGTGTTCGTGGATTTCAGGCACGAAGTCATTATCCGCAGGACCAAGTTCGACCTGGACAAGGCGAAGAAGAGAGCACATATCCTCGAAGGCCTCATCAAGGCGATCGACGTCATCGACGAAATCATCAGGATTATCCGTGCTTCCAAGACTGTGGACGAGGCCAGAAATACTCTCATGACCACATTCGGATTCTCTGAGGCACAGGCTTCGGCCATCGTGGAAATGAGACTCCGTCAGCTCACCGGACTCGAAAGGGAGAAGCTCCAGGCAGAGTACGACGAGTTGGAGAAATTCATCGCATGGTGTAACGATGTTCTTGCAAATCCTGCAATGCAGATGGAAATCATCAAGAACGAAACCATGGAGCTCAAGGCCAAATATGGTGACGAAAGAAGGTCGAAAATCGTACCTAACGCAGAAGAGTTCAATCCTGAGGACTTCTATGCCGATGATGACGAGGTCATCACGATTTCTCATTTCGGATATATCAAGAGGACTCCTCTTGCAGAATACAAGACCCAGAACAGAGGCGGTGTAGGCATGAAGGGAACCGCTACGAGGGATGAAGACTTCATCGAACATCTGTATGTGGCCAATATGCACAGTACGATGCTGTTCTTCACGGAGCAGGGCAAGTGCTTCTGGCTGAAGGTCTACGAGGTGCCGGAGGGCTCACGTTCATCCAAGGGCCGTGCGATCCAGAACGTCCTCAGCATTCCGGACGACAAGATCAAGGCCATCATCAACGTTCCGACATTGACTGATGAGGAATATATAAACAGTCACTTCATCATCCTTGCCACCAAGGAAGGTATCATCAAGAAGACTTCGCTCGAAGCATACTCAAGGCCTCGTGCCAAGGGTGTCAATGCTGTCAATGTACGTGAGGGCGATGAACTTCTCGAAGCAATCCTTACCGACGGCAAGTCTGAGGTGCTCATCGCAAGCCGCAACGGACGTTGCGTAAGGTTCGACGAAACCGATGCGAGACCGCTCGGAAGAACAGCGACCGGCGTCCGTGGCATTAATCTTGATGAGGATGACTATGTTATCGGCATGGTATGCTATGAACCTGAGGCAGAGGATGCTGCAGCTCATACATTGCTTGTGATCGGAGAAAAGGGACTCGGAAAGAGGACTGATTTCGAGGAATACCGCAAGACCAGCCGTGGCAGCAAGGGTGTCCGCACCATGAACATTACTGACAAGACCGGAAAACTTGTAGCACTGAAGAATGTTACAGAGGAGAATGACCTGCTTATCATTACCCAGAGCGGTCTTATCATCAGAATGGCTGTTGCAGATATCAAACAGGCTGGACGTAATACCCAGGGAGTCAAGCTTATAAACATCAGGGACAATGATTCCATCGCTTCAGTGTCAGTAGTGGCGAAGAGTGATGAAGAAGAATTGCCTGCTGAAGGCGAGACCGCTCCGGATGCTCCGGCTGAAACGGAAAAAACTGAGAATTAAAACATTGAAACTCTATAAGATATGAAAAAAATTCTTCTCGCATTGGCGATTTTTACCTCAATACAGGTAGCTGATGCACAGGTAAAGTCTGCTGCAGATGCCAAGAAGGCTGTGGAGGCTGCCGAGGCTGCTGCAAAAAATGAAAAGAAGGCCATCAAGGTCGCTACATGGATCAAGCTCGGTCAGGAGTATGTAAAAGCGTATGATGCTCCTACCGGAAGCATTATTCCGGGAGCCAGCAAGACGGAACTTTCACTTATGATGGGTTCCGAAAAGGCTCAGTCTACAGAGGTCGTTACCATCAATGGTGAGCAGTACGAAAAGAACGTATATGCTGACAAGAACCTCTACTTCAATGCTAAAGGCCAGCTTGCAATCATCGAGGTTACAAAGCCTGTATATGCTGATGCACTCGAAAAAGCTACTGATGCATATCAGAAAGCTTATGAAATCGACACCAAGCAGACCAAGGCCAAGGATATCGCAGAGGCTTACAAGCAGATTGCAGACAAATACATGAACGAGGCTTTCAACAAGTACACATTCGGCGATTTGTCAGCTGCCAGCAAGCTCTTCGAGAAAGCTGCTGATGTCGAGGCACTTGCACCGCTTTCCAAGATTGATACCAGCGCTATCTACAATGCAGGTTTCACAGCTTGGGCAAGCAAGGACAATGCAAGGGCAAAGGACTTCTTCGAGAAATGCTATAACCTCGGTTACTACTACGAAGGTGGTGAGGTTTTCGCTAAACTCGCTGACGTAGATACACTTAACACCAAGAAGTATCTTGAGGAAGGTTTCGAGAAATTCCCGCAGAGCCAGAGCATCCTCATCGGTCTCATCAACTACTATCTGAAGGCCAATGAGAGCACTGACAGACTTTTCGAACTGCTCGACAAGGCTAAGGTAAATGAGCCTAACAATGCTTCTCTCTACTATGTGGAAGGAAATATCCGCGCACAGCTCGGTGACCTCGACAAGGCTGTCGTAGCTTACGAGAAATGCGCAGAGATCAATCCTGAGTATGAGTATGGTTATATCGGAGAAGGTACAATGTTCTATAACAAGGCTATCGAGGTGCAGACCAAGGCACAGGAAGAACTTGACGATGCCAAGTATATGGCTCTCGTGAAAGAGTTCGAGGCAGACCTCAAGTCTTGTATCGCTCCGTTCGAGAAAGCATTCGAAATCACCAAGGCGGAGAATGTGAAAGTCGGTGTAGCTGAGTACCTTAAGAATGCTTACTACCGTTTCCGTGAGGAATCACCTGAGTACATGGCAGGTTACGAGAAATATTCCAAGATCACAGTTGCCGGCAAGGTTGAATAAAATCCGTAGCTGGAATTTGATTCTGACAGGGGCTGATCGGGTTACCGGCCGGCCCTTTTTCGCTGATGTTGCGCCTCTAAATTGATTTATCCGATTTCTTATTTGTCAGATAATTATTGATGATGTATATTTGACGCCGGAAATGAATGTGGGGAAACCGGGTGAGATTCCCGGGCAGTTCCCGCTACTGTGAGACCTCAATGAAGAGGTGAGTCAGAATGCCTGCATTCATCGGTACCATCGGTTCTTGCCTGCGGAGGACGGGCGGCGTTGGCTGGGTCTCTTGTGCATTAGTCCGGGAAACTGTGGCTGAATCGGTGTGTATTACATTGATTGACAGTTAATTGGCCGGATGAAAATCTTTAAGTATATCATTGTCGTGGCACTGGCGGTTTTTGCCGTCAGCGGAAATTCGTATGCTGAACCGGCCGATAGTCTGGCATTGAACCGCCAATTGGACAGTTCGATGGTATTGGGATATGCTTCCGGCTTCGGATACCGGGAGACTATACCAGCGCAAACCCTTGGCGGAAAAGAACTTGAGAGGCTGAATACCCTTTCTGTCGCTGATGCAATGCGCTTTTTTTCCGGTGTCCAGATCAAGGATTACGGCGGAATCGGTGGATTGAAGACCGTGAATGTCAGATCCTTGGGGACCAACCATACGGCTGTGCTGATCGATGGTATACAACTCGGCAATGCGCAGAACGGGCAGGTGGACCTGGGACGTTTCTCGCTAGATGACGTGGCGGAAATATCGCTGTACAACGGGCAGAAAAGTGATATTTTCCAATCAGCCGGAGAGTTCGGAGCATCCGGCGTCGTGTATATCAACACTTCCAGGCCGAGATTTGATGACGGCAGAAAGTTCAAGCTCAAAGCATCGCTGAAAGGAGGCTCCTTTGACCTTGTAAATCCTTCTCTCAGAGCGGAATATAAAATATCAGACAATGTTTCGGGAAGCGTATCTGCGGGTTTTGTCAATGCTTCCGGCAAATATAAATTCCGTTGCCGGGGCTATGATTCCCGAGGAAATCTTGCCTATGACACTACAGCATTCAGGCGCAATGGTGATGTATGCGCTTTGCGGACGGAGGCTGCGTTCTATGGGGCTTTGGGACATGGCAGCTGGACGCTAAAGGCCTATAACTATCATTCCGACAGGGGAATCCCCGGGGCGGTCGTGAGCAATGTCTTTACAAATGGCGAGCGCATGAGGGACAATAACTTGTTCGTTCAGGGCAGGGCAGTCAACGCTTGGACACCTTGGTGGCGCTCCATGTTCAATGCCAAGTTCGCCTATGACTATACCTTCTATGAGGACAAGGACATGCGCAGGCTTTATGTGAGCAATACATACAGACAGAAAGAGTTGTTTGCTTCATGCGCCAACTTGTTCAGCATCACTGATTTCTGGGATGTTTCCCTTTCTTGTGACTTCAAATGGAACTATCTCGACGCCGACAACTACATGTCGGGTGACCTGCCGTTCCCTCAGCCTGTGAGATTCACGGAGATGGTGTCTGCCGCCACTGCATTGGACCTTGGAAGGTTGAAGATGCAGGCAAGCCTGCTGGGCTATTTCATACATGACAAGGCGCGCAAAAATTCATCGGACTCCCGCCGGAGCAAGGCGGCCCCTGCGCTCTATGCCTCATACAAGGTGCTGAAGAACAATGATTTATTCGTGAGGGCTTTCGCCAAAAGCTCGTTCAGGATGCCGACGTTCAATGATTTGTATTATACGAACTCCGCCAGTGCCGCCCTTCGCCCCGAGACCGTTTGGCAGGCCAATGCCGGTTTCACGTATTCCGGAAATTATCTCCATGCCGGTCCCTTCAGGAAATTGAACCTGAGCGCGGACGGATATTGGAACAAGGTGAAGGATAAGATTATAGCCTATCCGGGCGGACAGCAGTTCAGGTGGACGATGCTGAATCTCGGAACGGTGGATATCAAGGGCGTGGACGCTTCATGTGATGCGTTTTTCAGTTTCGGCCAGGTCGAAGCAGCTGTGAAACTCCAATATACATGGCAGAGAGCTATAGATATCACGAACAAATCAGACACCTTCTATAAGAATCAGATTCCGTATGTGCCGAAGCATAGCGGTTCAGCCGTCGCTTCCATATATTATAAGGGATGGGGGCTGAATTATTCCTTCATATATACTGGCGAGAGGTACAGTAGTAAGGAAAACACGTGGCGGAACTATGTCCAGCCTTGGTATACCAGCGATCTGTCATTGCAGAAAACATTGAATATCAATAAGAAGACATTGAAAGCGACAGCTGAAATCAATAATCTTTTCGGTCAGGATTATGAGGTGGTCCTGAATTATCCTATGCCCAAGACGAATTTCAGACTGTCGGTCAGCATTGAACTTTAAACAAATATTTTTATGAAAAGAATTTTTCAAAATTTCGGCAAGGTAGTGCTTGCCATCGCGTTGGTTGCGGCTGCAGGTTGCCGTAAGGAGGATACATTGAGATTCCTTCCAGGTGAGAATGGGGAACCGTCTGATTATGAGGTCGTTGACGCTGCTGTCGATGCAGCGGCCGAACCTTCCGGATTCTACATTGTCAATCAGGGTAACCAGGGCAGCAACAAGGCTCGGCTGGATTTCCTGAATTTCCATAACGGTTTCTATATCAGGGATGTGTTCACGGAGTATAACCCGGAAGTCGTTAAAGGACTGGGCGATACCGGCAATGATGTCCAAGTTTACAAGGGGAAGGTTTTTGTTGTCGTCAATGGCTCGCACAAAGTCGAAATCATGGACGCATATTCCATGAAGCGTCTGGCTCAGGTGGATGTTCCCAACTGCCGTTTCATCGCATTTGACGGAAACAGTGCTTATGTGACATCATACGTGGCGAAAGATAAGGAAGCCCTCAAAACTCAGAAAGGAGCGCTGTATCGCATTGACCTCGACACATATAAGGTTACCGGGCAGGTTACCGTGGGCTATCAGCCGGAGCAGCTCGTAATCATGGACGGGAAGGCTTATATCGCCAATTCCGGAGGATATGTCGCAGGATATGACGATACAGTTTCTGTCGTGGATTTGAAGTCAATGAAAGTGGAATACGATGTTAAAGTCGCTATAAATCTGGGACTTATGCTTGTGGACGCCGAGGGGACAATCTGGGTTTCATCGCAAGGCAATTTCAGCGATGTCAGCAGTACTCTCAACTATCTTGTCAAGAAAGGTGACAAGTATGAGCTTGGCGGCTCTGTGAATGTGCCGGTTTCAAGCATGGCATTGGCCGGAGACAAGATTTATGTAATTGGTACGACTTATAATCCTACTACATGGAAGCCGACTACTACATATAATATTGTCAATGCCAAGACCCGCAAACTGGAATCCGGCAGTTTCATAACCGACGGTACTGAAAGTGACATCACCACAGCTTATACGGTGACCGTGAATCCGGGAAACGGAGATATCTATGTGACAGATGCCAAAGATTATGTCTCCAGCGGAACCCTCCATTGCTATACCGGTTCCGGCAAGCATAAATGGAGTGTCCGCACTGGAGACATACCGGATCGCATCGCGTTCCTGTAGGCCCTAGTCGACTTTAGGAAGATGACTGAGACTTTCCCTGATCTGCTCGTCAGTCGGGATGGTGTCAGTCATTTTTCCGTCATTGAACTGCGCATATGCCATCAGGTCGAAATAACCTGTTCCCGTGAGACCGAAAAGAATGGTCTTTTCCTCTCCCGTTTCCTTGCATTTCAGGGCCTCGTCAATGGCTGCACGTATCGCGTGGCTGCTTTCAGGTGCAGGGAGCGTGCCTTCCGTGCGGGCAAACAATTCCGCCGCCTCGAATACGGAAGTCTGCTCGACGGAACGGGCCTCCATGTAGCCGTCGGCATAGAGCTGTGACAGGATGCTGCTCATTCCGTGGTAGCGGAGACCGCCTGCGTGGTTCGCTGACGGAATGAACTGACTGCCAAGAGTATACATTTTAGAGAGCGGGCAAATCTCACCGGTGTCGCAGAAATCGTAGGCATATTTTCCACGCGTGAAGCTAGGGCAGGATTTAGGCTCTACTGCGATTATGCGGTATTGTTTCTCGCCGCGCAGCATTTCTCCGACAAACGGACTTATCAGACCGCCGAGATTCGAACCGCCTCCGGCACAGCCTATGACAATGTCCGGTGTGATGCCGTATTTGTCGAGCGCCGCTTTTGCTTCAAGACCGATAATTGATTGGTGCAGAAGTACTTGGTTTAGGACGGAGCCGAGAACATATCTGTACCCGTCATGAGTGACAGCAGATTCCACCGCTTCGGAAATGGCACATCCCAGACTGCCGGTCGTTCCCGGGTGCTCCGCCAGAATCTTGCGGCCGACCTCTGTCTGCATGCTTGGAGACGGCGTGACATGTGCCCCGTAGGTACGCATGACTTCGCGTCTGAACGGCTTCTGCTCGTACGAACATTTTACCATGAATACATGACAATCAAGGCCGAAGTATGCACATGCCATGCTCAATGCCGTGCCCCATTGTCCTGCTCCTGTTTCGGTAGTCACGCCTTTGAGCCCCTGTTTCTTGGCATAATAAGCCTGCGCAATGGCAGAATTGAGCTTGTGGCTTCCGGAAGTGTTGTTGCCTTCGAACTTATAGTAGATTTTAGCCGGTGTTCCCAATGCCTTTTCGAGGAAATATGCCCGGATGAGCGGTGACGGACGGTACATTTTATAGAAGTCCCTGATTTCCTCCGGAATCGGGAAGTATGCAGTGTCATTGTCAAGTTCCTGCTTGCAAAGCTCCTCGCAGAATACGCCCTTCAGGTCGTCGATGCCCATCGGCTGCAATGTCGCAGGGTTGAGCAGCGGAGCCGGCTTGTTCTTCATGTCGGCACGCACGTTATACCATGCTTTAGGGATTTCGTTTTCTTCGAGGTAGATTTTGTAAGGTACTTTCTGTTCCATAATGTTTATAATTTAAGTTGTTTTACGATTCTGTACGAAAAAAAGCCCCGTCGCAGTCGCGGCGGGGCTTGAGTTATCTGAATGATTCAGAACAACATACGGCTATAGCCTCCTACGACTGTCAGAGTAGTAAGAGCGCCACCACCAAGAATTGTTGTTCATCATAAACATAGTTCCGTTTCTATTTTTCGGGATGCAAGTTAGAAGATTCGATTTTAATATGCAAATATTTTTTGCATTTATTTTTCCGCTTCCTGTGTCTCAGCACTGTCGAAAGCCTTGACGATTTTCGTCACAAGCGGGTGTCTTACAATGTCTTCGTTAGTGAAAAAGATTGTTGAGACGCCCTTGATATTTTTCAACATATTTATTCCACGTACAAGTCCGGAATCCTCCTTGTGCGGCAAATCCACCTGGCTGGCATCACCTGTCACGATGAATTTGGCATCCGGTCCCATACGGGTAAGGAACATTTTCAGCTGTCCGAGATTCGTGTTCTGCGCCTCATCCAGAATTACACATGCGCGGTCAAGTGTACGTCCGCGCATATAGGCCAGCGGCGCTATCTGAATGGTGCCTTCCGCGATGAATTCCTGGAGCTTTTTCGTCGGAATCATGTCCCCGAGTGCATCATAAAGCGGCTGCAGGTACGGGTCCAGCTTGTCCTTCAGGTCTCCAGGCAGAAATCCCAGACGTTCCCCGGCTTCCACGGCAGGTCTGGTAAGGATAATCCTCTTTATTTCCCTGTTTTTCAATGCTCTGACAGCCAATGCGATAGCGATGTATGTCTTACCTGTGCCGGCAGGCCCGACAGCGAAAACCAGATCGCTGCTGAAGTAGGCCTTGACCATTTCCTGCTGCTTCTTGTTCCTCGCCCTTATCGGCTTGCCGTCCGTGCTGTGGACTATGACTGCATCTCCGTTCAATGTGAAACTGTCCGGCGAAGTCTCTCCGTCGAATATATCCTCCACATCGAATTTCGTAAGATTCAGTTTGTGACGGCGCCTCTCGATGAGTTCGTCCAGTTTTGTGCTGAACTGCTCTATCTGCTCCTCGCTTCCGTCCAGCATAATCAGATTTCCCCTCGCAACTACTTTCAATCCAGGAAAATAGGAGCAGAATTCTGTCAGTATCTTATTTCCGGCCCCATAAATTTCTATGGGGTCCATAGCTTCCAATGTAATGTCTTTTCTCATATCTTTATCCTGCCGTTCACGGGATTTCCCGAGCGGCCAATCCACAAAGTTACATCTATAATCGCGTTCCGCAAAAATATTTACCGGACCCCGGTGACAGCCTTCACGTGGTGATAGGTGGACATCATTTTGTCATAGTCGAAAGGGGCCTGCCAAAGTTCGCGTTTTCCGATGAAATCCTGAACCGGCAACGTGGTGTAGTTGTCCATGTATTTGCCTGGACGTGAGCACCATAGGTAAGTGACAGACGGCGGCAGCATTGACATGTCACCTGATGTGGAACGTGCGAACTTCAGTTCCACAGCGAGCTCCAGCTGGGTGTTTGCCGCACTCATGTTCGACACGGCATTGCCCAGGGAATAGAAAACCGGGACGCCGGCAATCATCGACGAATCCTGCACCACATGAGGATGGGTCCCTACGATGGCATTGACCCCCTTGGCTACCAGCCATTTGGCCAGTTTTTCCTGTCGGGAGGAATGGCGCAATTCGTATTCCTCGCCCCAATGCGGGAGCGCCACGATGAAATCCGGTTTCCGCTCTTTCGCCCGCGATAGCGCTTCTGCGATGTCGGTCGTGTCGGAGAGATTCACCTTCGGCCATTTTCCCCGTTTCACGGGATTGTTGGTCCCGTATGTGAAATTCAGGAGGGCGATCCGGACACCTCGCACATTGACAATCAGCGGGTAACGCCCCGCATTGTCCAGGGAATCAGCGCTTATGCCCGCATATCTGATGGCGCCTGCGGCCTCCAGGCTGTCGTAGACATGAATTGTCCGTTCAATTCCCGTGTAACCTTTGTCGAGAATGTGGTTGTTCGCTGCCAGGAAGACATTGGCTCCGCAACTGTTTATGTAGCAGGCATATTCATCGGGCGCGGAAAATGCCGGATAGCCGGAATACGGCTTGCCGCCGAGTGGGAATTCCATGTTCGCGACAGTGATGTCCGCAGCCTTCATCCGGCCGCTGACATGCTCAAGGAAAGGCCCGTAGCTATAGGACATCTGCCGTTCATGAAGCATCACATCGCCGATGACGAACATTGAAACGGTATCCGCAGGCCCGAACAGCGGACGCGCGGGCGCCAGCCTTTCTTCGGAACAATGCCGGAAATCCGGGGCGCGCAGAGGAAATGCCGCAGAGCCTCCGAGGACTCCTGCGAGAATGATTTTTAATGCGTTCCGGACCAATGTCATTACGTACAGTGCTTACTTGCTGATTACTACGGCAGTA
>FR882204.1:68441-78725 GCA_000434935.1 Bacteroides sp. CAG:709
GTAGAATCGCCGAGCCTGATTTTCAGCCAGCTTTCCAGTTTCCGGATGTCGTCGGCAGGCAGCGGTTTGGCGGATTCCGTCATGAGTACCAGGCCTTTGGTGGAAGACAGACTGTCGCATCTCACCTCTGCTCCACGTGCGATGAACATTTTTCCGATTTGCGGATATTGGCTGTGTATTTCCTTGGCAATCTGCTCGAAAGGAATTTCTCCAAGTTTATAATTTTCAAGTGCTTTTTCCAGTTCCTTGATCCTGGCTTCACGCTTTGCAATCTCGGAATCGGTACGCTCGTAGATGCCCTTCATTATCTTTTCAGATGCCTTGTCGGACTCGTACATCGCCCTTTCAGAGAACTTCAGCTGATTCTCATTGATCTTATGTCTTGCCGCGGACTCGATGAGTCTGGACTTTTCGCTGGCGGTGAGGGGCTCTCCCGCAATGAACAATTCTACGCTGCAGCCTTTACGGTAGCTGATTTTGTGGTCGTAAATATATCCGGTTTCGAGATTCTTGTTCTCTGCCACGAAATTTTCGACATTGATGTTGAACTTGTTCTCGCGGATCATCGTAAATGCGGACCAGATGCTCGGCGCAATCACCAGAATCACCACGACAGTTATCCATGTTTTCGTCCTCTTTGCCTTCACCTTGTCCGGAATCTCGATTTCATGGAAGTGCAAGTACTTGACCATCAAATATGTGGCCAGGATGATGAAGATGCAGTTTATGAAGAACAGATACAATGCACCGAGGAATATGAACAGGCTTCCCGATGCCACGCCGTAGCCTGCAGTACAGAGAGGAGGCATCAATGCGGTAGCAATCGCGACGCCGGAAATGACCGTTCCCTTTTCCTTGCGGCTCATCTCGAAAATGCCTGCCAGACCGCCGAACAATGCTATCATCACATCGTAGATTGTCGGGTTGGTCCTGGACATCAGTTCAGTCGGATTGGCAAGTTTCAATGGGGTGAGCAGGAAATACAATGATGCGGCCAAGAGGCTTATAATCACCATGGTAGCCAAGTTCTTGAGCGCGGACTTTATGAGGTCGGCATCATCGATTCCGAGGCCGAGACCGATTCCGAAGATAGGTCCCATGAGAGGGGACACCAGCATTGCACCGATGATGACGGCAGTGGAATTCACATTGAGTCCGACGGAAGCGAGGACGATGGCGCAAACCAGAATCCATACGTTGGGGCCTTTGAAATAAATGTTCCCTCTGATGGATTCGTCGGCTTTCTGTGTGTCGATAGTGGCTCTGATGTCAATCACTTCCTTCAGAAAAGTCTTGATGTTTTGTATTAACTGCATGGCGTATTTTTTATGTTCTCGCTACAAAAATAATTATATTTATTAAATTTGTAGGAATTTATGTATTATGAGACGATTATTCATCATATCGATGTGCGCGGCGACGGTTCTGTGTTCGGGATGCGATGCGTTCCGGAAACTTGCCGGACGCCCGACTTCCGCTGACATTGAAGCACGCAGGGCTGCCATTGAAGCTGTTCAAGAAGCTGAACATCAAGCTCGTATGGATTCATTGGCGAAGGTGGAGAAGCAGCTTGCCGATTCACTTGCCGTGCTGGATTCCCTCAAAAACATGAATGAGACAATGCTGGAACCCAAGTCGATGGGCGGTCTGGAATCAGGGGTGCTGACACATCGTTACTACCTGATACTCGGCTGCTTCATGGATACCGGCAATGCACAATATCTGAAAGGAAAAGTGGAAAAGGCAGGCTATCCGGTGACATTGATAAATTTCAGGAACGGCTTTACCGCAGTGGGCGTCTGTCCTGCGGACAGTATTGTCAATGCTTATGACAACCTGAAAAAGATCAAGGCGGAATCATTTTGCCCGGATGGCGTTTGGATGCTAGTCAATTAATTGATTATGAGAAGTTTAATAAGTAGAGCCCTGCTCTTGGCATTGGCCTTCGGCTTGTTTTTTATGCCATGTGAGGCTCAGGTCATTTCAGGATATTCGGAACTCAGTGACAGTGATGTCATGAAGACATTGAAATCACATGTCTCATATCTCGCGTCTGATGAGCTTGGCGGCCGTAAGGCTGGTTCGGAAGGTGAGAAAGCTGCTGCTGAGTATGTCAGGGACGTGTTCCGCGAATACGGCGTGGATTTGTTGAGCGGTGATGACGGAGACGTGTTCGGTGTCGCGCAGCAAAACGGCGATACGCTGACTTCCAGAAACGTAGTTGGTTTCGTGCAAGGTTATGACAGGGCAATGTACGACAAATACATTGTCATAGGAGCCCGTCTCGACAACATCGGTACGAACATATTGACTGTGGACGGGAAACCGCAGACGCAGATTTTCAACGGTGCGAACGGGAATGCTTCCGGACTTGCCGTCATGTTGGAACTGGCCAGGATGATCAGCTCGAACGCCATAATGTTCAGACGTTCAGTGCTTTTCATTGCCTTCGGCGCATCGGAACAGACATTTGCGGGAGCGTGGTATTTCCTGAACCGTTCTTTTGGAGATGCCGGGAAAATCGACGCGATGATCGACCTGGACATGCTGGGTACCGGAAGCAAAGGCTTTTACGCGTATACATCTTCGAATGCCGACATGAACATGATCCTGTCCAATGTTTCCAATGAACTTCAGCCGGTCCTGCCGAAAGTTACGGCGGAAGAGCCGTATCCGTCTGACAACAGGGCGTTCTATTCCAAGGAGATACCGTCCGTGATGTTCACGACCGGAAAATATCCGGAGCATGGTACGGTGAAGGATGTGGAGAGTATCATCGAATATGAGCCGATGGAGCGAGAACTGGAATATGTCTATAATTTCACCAGATATATTTCCAATGTGGAGAATCCGCCGTTGTTCCGTCAGGACAAGGTCCTGCCTAAGTCTACGGACAAGCTTTATGATTATGCGGATTGTGACAAGCGTCCTTCGTTCATGGGAAGTGCAGACCCTAAGGCATTCCTGCTGAAATGGGTATACCAATATCTCAAATATCCTAAGGCTGCGGTCTCCAACGGTATTCAGGGGCGCGTGATCGTCGAGTTCGTCGTTTCCAAGGACGGCAATGTCACGGATGTGCGTGTGGCAAGAAGCGCGGACCAGCTCCTCGATGATGAGGCGGTGAGAGTCGTCAAGGCATCTCCCAAATGGAAGCCGGGGCAGGTCAAGGGTATGAAAGTCAATACGATAATGTCAGTGGCGGTAGATTTCCGCCTCTCTAAAAAAGGTAAATTCGGAATTAAAAAATAGCTATGGATTACGATTTCAGAAGAATTGAGCAGAAATGGCAGGCCAGATGGGCGGCCGAGAAAACTTTTCGTGCGGTAGAGGATCCGTCGAAGCCTAAATACTACGTGCTGGACATGTTCCCGTACCCGTCAGGTGCAGGACTTCATGTGGGACATCCTCTCGGTTACATTGCAAGTGACATTTATGCAAGATATAAGAGATTGAAGGGATTCAATGTCCTTCATCCTATGGGTTATGATGCATTCGGTCTGCCGGCAGAGCAATATGCCATACAGACGGGACAGCATCCTGAGGTGACTACCGTGAAGAACATAGCCCGTTATCGCGAGCAGCTTGACAGAATCGGATTTTCCTACGATTGGGACAGGGAAGTCCGCACATGCGATCCTGCATTCTACAAATGGACTCAGTGGGCGTTCATCAAGATGTTCAAGAGCTATTACAATACGGAATTGGACAAGGCTCGTCCTATTACAGAATTGGAAGATGCGTTCGAACAGTCCGGTACCAGGGATATTCACGCGGCATGCACAGAGGAATTGACCTTTACCGCCGGCGAATGGAAGTCTTGGAACGAGAAGAAGAAAGCAGAGGTCCTGATGAACTATCGTATTGCATATCAGGGAGAAACATCAGTCAACTGGTGTTCTGGACTCGGTACGGTGCTTGCCAATGATGAGGTGAAGGAAGGCCTTTCCGTACGTGGAGGATTCCCTGTGGAGCAGAAGAAGATGATGCAGTGGCAGCTCAGGGTGTCAGCATACGCCGGACGACTCCTGGACGGTCTGGACAAACTGGACTGGACGGATTCATTGAAAGAAATGCAGAGGAACTGGATCGGCCGTTCTTATGGTACCGAGGTGGTTTTCAAGACTTTCAATGGCGACAAGAGGAAAGATGTCACCATCTTCACCACTCGCGTGGACACGATTTTCGGTGTGACTTTCATGGTGTTGGCTCCTGAAAGTGAGCTTGTTCCTGAACTTGTCACAGAGGAGCAGAAGGCTGCCGTCGAGGAGTATCTTGCTTATGTGAAGAAGAAGACGGAGCGCGAGAGAATTTCCGAGACCAAGACCGTAACCGGCGTATTTTCAGGCTCTTATGCGGAGAATCCGCTGACGGGAAAACGTGTTCCGGTGTGGATTTCAGAGTATGTGCTTGCGGGTTACGGTACTGGTGCCATCATGGCAGTGCCGGCTCATGACAGCAGGGATTATGCATTCGCCAAGAAATTCGACCTGCCTATCGTTCCTATCATCGAGGGATGCGATGTGAGCGAGTCCAGCTTCGATGCGAAGGAAGGCAAGATGTGCAATTCAGGGTTCCTGGACGGCATGGATGTGAAGGAAGCAATTCCTGCAGCCATGGATTATGTTGAGAAACAGGGCATTGGCCACAGAAAAGTCAATTACAGACTTCGTGATGCGATTTTCTCACGTCAGAGATATTGGGGCGAGCCGTTCCCTATATATTATAAGGATGGCATTGCGACACCGCTGCCATATGAGAAACTTCCGCTCACCCTTCCGGAAATCGACCAGTTCAAGCCTACCGAGAGCGGAGAGCCGCCTCTTGCACGTGCGAAGAACTGGACATATAACGGTTATCCTCTGGAAACCAGCACAATGCCTGGCTTTGCGGGTTCCAGCGCATACTATCTCAGATACATGGACCCTCATGACAATGAGGAGCTCGTGAGCTGCGAGGCTGACAAATACTGGAGGGATGTCGATCTCTATATCGGTGGTACAGAGCATGCTACAGGCCATTTGATTTACTCCCGTTTCTGGGACAAGTTCCTCTACGACTTGGGCTATGTATGTGAGGACGAGCCGTTCAAGAAGCTTGTCAACCAGGGTATGATCCAGGGCCGTTCGAACTTCGTATACCGTATCGTAGGTACGAACAAGTTCGTTTCCGTCGGACTGAAAGACCAGTATGAGACTACGGAAATCCATGTGGACATCAACATTGTCCGTAACGACAGGCTTGATGTCGAGGCATTCAAGAAGTGGAGACCTGAGTTCGCGGATGCCGAGTTCGTTCTGGAGAACGGCGAATATATCTGCGGCTGGGCTGTAGAGAAGATGAGCAAGTCCATGTACAATGTCGTGAATCCGGATGATATATGCAACTCCTATGGCGCTGATACATTGAGACTTTATGAGATGTTCCTGGGCCCTATCGAGCAGTCGAAGCCATGGGATACCAAGGGAATCGACGGCGTGAACCGTTTCCTCAGAAAGTTCTGGAAATTGTATTACGAAGGCGAAAAGTTCATTGTCACGGACGAGAAAGCGGCTCCGGAGGAGCTCAAGACATTGCACAAGCTGATAGGCAAACTGCAGGCCGACATTGAGACATTCTCATACAATACCTGCATCAGCGCGTTCATGATTGCCGTCAATGACCTTGCAGACCGCAAATGCGCAAAACGCGAAATCCTTGAGCCTCTGGCTGTGCTTCTTTCTCCGTTCGCACCGCATATCTGCGAGGAATTGTGGGAGGCACTCGGACATGAGGAAAGCATTTCCAAGGCTTCTTTCCCTGAATATGTCGAGGCTTATACTGTTGAAAGCAACTGTACTTACGCAGTTTCATTCAACGGCAAGACCAGATTTACAGTGGAACTTCCTAAGGCGATGGGCAAGGACGAGGTGGAAAGTAATGTGAGGAGCAATCCTTCGACGGAAAAGTATCTTGCCGGAAAGAGCATTGTGAAAGTGATTGTCGTTCCTGGAAAAATTGTGAATATCGTAGTTAAATAGCAATATGATCTCCGCAAAAAAAATCTTTTCAGTCCTCTTGGACTATGTTATCGTGTCACTCGGAACATTGATGTTCTGTCTGGCATGGGATGCTTTCCTGATTCCTAACGGAATCGCTGCCGGTGGCTTGACGGGAGCATGTACCGTTCTGCAATTCGCGACCAACGGACTTATTCCTGTGGCTTATTCCACCTTCATTGCCAATGCAGCTCTGCTTGTCATGGGCGTCATCGTGTTGGGCCATGCTTTCGGCATCAAGACAGTGTATGTTGTGGTCTTGTCATCTGTCTTGTTCAAGATTTTGCCTGAATTTGACTGGGTTGCGGCGGTACCTGGAAATTTCTTGTTCATTGACAACAGGGCATTGATACCGATTGTCGGAGGTCTGTTGGAGGCTGTCGGCGTAGGATTGATTTTCCAGCGTGGCGGCAGTACCGGAGGTACGGACATCGCGGCATTGGTGTTGAACAAGTTCTGGCCTATCTCGCCTGGAAAGGTGTATCTTTATTCGGATATATTCATCATTGCTTCTGTATTGCTGATTCCAGGCAAGACTTTCGAGGACATGATTTATGGTTATCTTTCCATGATTACATTCTCGTTCATGCTGGATTTCGTATTGCTAGGAAGCAAGTCTACCGTACAGGTGCTCGTGTTTACGCAGAAATATGAAGAGATGGCGGACTATATGATGGCGAAACTGCATAGGGGAGTGACTGCGCTGAAAGCGGTCGGCTGGTACACGAAACAGGACAAGAACGTGCTTCTCATCGTTGCCAGAAAATCCCAGATGCCGGAGTTGTCCAAGGCCATCAAGCATATCGACGACAAGGCTTTCGTGAGTGTTTCTCCTGCAAGCAGCGTTTACGGCGAGGGCTTCGACCAGTTGAAGACGGGTATTGAGAAAAAGAAGAAGGCAGAAAAGGACATGAATGGATGAAAAGGTGACTGAAGTAGGCATTAAATGGAAGATTTTTAAATTTAAAAAACATATATTAATTTACCCGGCTGCTTTCGGACTCTTCCGAAAGCAGTTCTTTTTGTCTAATTTTGTGCTGCATAAAAACTGAACACCAAGTGTGTTTTATAAAACTAAAAGACCAGAATTGTTATGTTGTTTTTAGAAAAACTATTCGTCTCTCCGAGGGCTACGGTGCGTGTGATTTCATTGATAAATCTTATTCTTTCCGCTCTTGCCGGGGCGTTGTCGGGATTTGGCTCAGCCTTGTTCACGACCTTGTTCGGACTCAATGTTTCGGCTTCCATATTGTTCATGGTGCCTGACGAGTATAATGACTACAGGTCATCCGTGTTGAATTCAGCGCTTACGATGTCGCTGTCCGTATTCGCGTCATTGCTGCTGGGAATGGATCTGATCGGAGAAAAACTGTGCATCATACTATATGTCCTGTGCTCGATGATTCCGCTATGCGCATGTCTGATTTCCAGAACTTTCAAGGCAATGCGTGATGAGAACTATCTGGTGACCAAGGTTTCAGGCTGGGAGATAATGTTATGTCTCATCAAGATGTGTTTTCTGGTGGCTTTCATGTCCGTGGGGCTGCTGACATCCGTGTGCGCCATGCTCTTCGCCAGGTGGTGGGTGCGGATTCTGGCTATACTTTTCGCCGGTTTTTTCTATGCGTTGATCTATCTCAGGAATATAACATCTTCTCCTATACTTCATTATACGGATACGGGCATTCCTCTCGGTGAACGTGACGTTTATTCTTGCGTCTTGCATCCGTCCAAGTTCAAGGAAGATTTCAGTTATATGTATGACAAGATGCTGGCACTTCTGGAGAAGGAACAGCCGTATCTGGACCCGGAATATTCTTTGGATGACATGACTAGGGCGCTGTTCTCCAACAAATCTTATATGTCGAAGCTGATCAATATCTGCACGGGGCTGAATTTCAGCCAGCTGATCAACAAGTACCGGGTGAACCATGCGCGGGAACTCTTTTTGGCGGACAATGACTTGAAAGTGTGCGAATTGGCAGATTTGTCAGGATTCCATTCCTCGGTGTCGTTCAATATGGCGTTCAAGCTGTTCTATAAAGTGACGCCAGGAGTCTGGTGCAAGGAAATCAGGGACAAGGCGGCTATTGAAGGGAAAGACCTTTCCAATCTTCAGGAACTGGCGCTGTGATTTCTATCGGCAGCTTGCTTACCGGGTGAATGAAACTGATATGTCTGGCCATGAGGGAAATGCCTCCGTCGCGGTTGGACCTGGGAGCGCCGTATTTGAGGTCGCCTTTTATGCAGCATCCTATTCCTGCCAGCTGGCAGCGGATCTGATGGTGGCGGCCTGTGTACAGGAGAACCTCCAGAAGATAGTATCTTTCAGTCCTGTCAATGAGCTTGTAGTGGAGTCTTGCAAGTTTGGCCTCCTTCTCCTTACCGGTGCGGCTGATGAATGACTTGTTCATCTTCTCGTTGCGTGTCAGCCAATTCTCCAGGTCTGCCTCTTCCGGCTCCGGCTTGTTGCATACCAGTGCCCAGTAGGTCTTGTGGACATTGCCTTCTCTGAACATGGCATTCAGGCGTTCCAGAGCCTTGGATGTCTTGGCAAGAATGGTTATGCCGCTGACAGGACGGTCCAGTCTGTGCGGTATGCCCATGAAGACCTGACCCGGTTTGGAGTCACGCATTGCTATGAATGCCTTGTATTTTTCACCGAGCGGCTCGTCTCCTGTCTTGTCGCCCTGGACGATTTCGCCGACCTTCTTGTTGACGGCGAGAATGTGGTTGTCTTCGTATAATATTCTGGATTCCAGGTCTTTATATTCGTATTCCGGTAATGTTCTGTAAACCATGTCAGAAATATGTGTAATGTCAAATTGTTTGTTTGCGGGGCTAAAGTTAGATAAAATATGACAAATTGTCATAAAATAATTGCGCTATGGGCATTGGCACGGCATTGGATAAATGTCAAGGCGTTGTCGGCCGGATGGCAGGCAGCGGTCCGGACAAATGGTCCGGGTGTTACAAACGATAATAAAAAAATAGGAGATAAATATTATGGGAAAAATCATTGGAATCGACTTGGGTACGACCAACTCCTGCGTAGCAGTGATGGAAGGTAACCAGCCAACAGTCATAATCAACAACGAAGGTCAGAGAACGACCCCTTCAGTAGTTGCATTCACCGAAGGTGGTGAGAGAAAAGTAGGTAGCCCTGCAAAACGTCAGGCTATCACCAATCCTAAGAACACCGTGTTCTCCATCAAGAGATTCATGGGTGAGACTTATGATCAGGTAAACAAAGAAATCGAGAGGGTTCCTTACACTGTCGTAAGGGGCGAGAACAATACGCCTCGTGTAGAAATCGAGGGACGTCAGTATTCACCGCAGGAAATTTCAGCAATGATTCTTCAGAAGATGAAGAAGACAGCTGAGGATTACTTGAGACAGCCTGTAACGGAGGCAGTTATCACAGTTCCTGCATACTTCTCAGATTCACAGCGTCAGGCTACCAAGGAAGCCGGCAAGATCGCGGGTCTTGATGTAAAGCGTATCATCAACGAGCCTACTGCAGCTGCGCTTGCTTATGGTCTTGACAAGAAAAATAAGAATATGAAAGTCGCTGTGTTCGACCTCGGTGGTGGTACATTCGATATTTCCATCATGGAACTCGGTGACGGTGTGTTCGAAGTGAAATCCACGAATGGTGATACTCACCTCGGCGGTGATGACTTCGACCAGAAGGTTATCGACTGGCTTGCACAGGAATTTGCTGCAGAGAACGGCGGCGCTGATTTGAAGAAAGACCCTATGGCTCTTCAGAGACTTAAGGATGCTGCCGAGAAAGCGAAGATCGAGCTTTCCAACCAGACTTCTACGGAAATCAACCTTCCTTACATCATGCCTGTAGACGGTGTTCCTAAACACCTCGTAAAGACATTGACAAGAGCTAAATTCGAACAGCTTTGCGATGACTTGTTCCAGAGAACCATCATCCCTTGCCGCAAGGCACTTGAGGATGCCCGTTTGAGCGCGTCACAGATTGACGAAGTCCTGCTCGTAGGTGGTTCAAGCCGTATTCCTAAGGTTCAGGAAATCGTGAAGGAATTCTTCGGAAAAGAGCCTAACAGAAGCGTTAACCCGGATGAGGTTGTAGCTATCGGTGCAGCTATTCAGGGCGGTGTGCTTGCCGGTGACGTGAAGGATGTCCTTCTTTTGGATGTAACTCCGCTTTCACTTGGTATTGAGACACTTGGCGGTGTGATGACCAAGCTTATCGCTTCCAACACCACCATCC
>FR882204.1:78745-102886 GCA_000434935.1 Bacteroides sp. CAG:709
ACCATCCCTACACGTAAGTCAGAGGTGTTCTCTACCGCTGTGGACAATCAGCCTTCAGTAGAAATCAAGGTGCTCCAGGGAGAGCGTCCGATGGCCAAGGACAACAAGCAGATCGGCGTATTCCATCTTGATGGTATCGCTCCGGCTCCGAGAGGAATCCCTCAGATCGAAGTTACTTTCGATATCGATGCCAATGGTATCCTCAATGTTTCCGCTAAGGACAAGGCTACCGGCAAGGAGCAGAACATCAGAATCGAGGCTTCTTCAGGATTGAGTGAGGATGAGATTCAGAGAATGCGTGATGAGGCCAAGGCCAATGAGGCTGCCGACAAGGCTGAGAAGGAAAGAGTCGACAAGATTAACAATGCCGATGCTCTCTGCTTCCAGTCCGAGAAGAACCTCAAGGACTACGGCGACAAGATTCCTGCAGAGAAGAGGGATGCTATCAATGCTGCTCTCACAAGCTTGAAAGAGGCTGTCAAGAATCAGAATCTCGCTGATATCGAGACATATACCAAGACTCTCGAAGAAGCATGGCAGGCTGCCATGGCTGAGATGGGTGGCGCACAGGGTGGCCCTCAGGGTCCTCAGGGCGGTAACTATGGCCCACAGAGCGGCCCACAGAACGGTCCTGACAACCAAGGCCCGGACGAGCAGTAAGTATGAATTACCAATAAAATTCCGGACAATGATGTTTAAAGTCATTGTCCGGAATTTTTTTGTTTGTACGCATATCTTGTCAGCTAAATATAATATCGTTGCACCGTTTTATGCCAGGAAATTATTAACTTTACCGAGTTGTTGAAAAAATCTATCATAATGAAGAAGATACTTTTATTTATGTCCATGGCCGCAGTTCTTGCAGCCGGTTGTAAGGCAAACAAGGATGCGGATGTGGTAAGGGCGGAGAAACTGATGGCGAAAATGACGCTTGCCGAGAAAATCGGCCAGTTGAACCAGTTTGTTCCCGAAAATTCAGTTGTCACAGGCCCGGACGATAGTCCTGTTGAAGTGAGGAATGTGATAAAAGACGGAAGGTGCGGATCTATGCTCAATGTATGGTCGCCGAAAGAATTGATTGAATACCAAAAACTTGCTGTTGACAGTTCCCGTCTTGGAATTCCGATTCTCTTCGGACACGACATTATACACGGCTGTCGCACCACCTTTCCCGAAAATATAGGAATCTCATGCACTTGGGACAGGGAAATGACAGAGGAAGTCGCACGGATTTCTGCGGCAGAGGCTACGGCATTCGGGATTGCCTGGACTTTTTCTCCTATGTGCGACGTCGCAATCGACCCTCGTTGGGGACGTGTTTCGGAAGGTTCGGGAGAGGATCCGTATCTCTCGGGACAACTTTCTGCAGCGATGGTGCGAGGCTATCAGGGAGACGACCTTTCTGCCGGCAACACTATTCTGTCCTGCGTGAAACATTTTGCGGCATACAGCGGCGCTGAGGCGGGAAGGGACTACAACACCGTGGATATGTCTGAAATGATGTTCAGGGAACGTCATCTGCCTTCTTATAAGGCTGCAATCGAGGCTGGGGCACTCAGTGTGATGTCTTCGTTCAATGATTTTGACGGCATTCCGGCAAGCGGCAACAAATGGCTCCTCACCGACCTGCTCCGAGACGAACTCGGTTTCCGTGGATTTGTCGTTTCCGACTATAACTCAATCAGCGAAATGATAAACCACCGTGTCGTTGCGGACAAGAAAGATGCTGCCTGTCTTGCTCTCAACGCAGGTCTCAATATGGATATGGTGGATGGAAGCTATTATCAATTTGCCGAAGAACTTGTAAAGGAAGGTCGTGTAAGCGAGGCGCAGATAGACAAGCTATGCAAGGATATCCTGACCATGAAGTTCAAGCTCGGGCTTTTCGACGACCCGTTCCGCTATGGCGGGGAAGGACGCTGGGAAAAGGAAACATGGCTTCCAGAATATCTTGAAACAGCCCGCAAGGTCGCCCGCAGTTCAATGGTCCTTCTTAAAAACGATGGCGCAGTTCTGCCTCTCAAAGGCGGGGAGAAAATCGCGATTGTCGGCCCGGCTGCTGATTCCAGATCCGAAATGACCGGTTCATGGGCAGGATTTGCCGATTATTCCAAACCGGTGAGCTTCTATGAGGGTCTGAAGGCCAGATTTCCTCACAATGCCATATCTGTCGAAAAAGGCTGCGATTTCTTCGACCCGATTGACGGAGGCATTGCAAAGGCTGTCGCTGCCGCGCGCGGAGCGGATGTCGTTTTCATGACTCTCGGACTTCCGAACTCATACAGCGGAGAAGCTGCATCAATGGCAAATATTGACATTCCTGCTGCACAGAAGGCCCTTTTCAAGGCAGTGAAAGCCACAGGCAAACCTGTGGTCATCCTGCTTGTGACTGGTCGTCCGATGACTATCGCCGAGGAATGCGAAGATGCTGACGGACTGCTTGTTACATGGCATCCCGGGATAATGGCTGGAACGGCTCTCGCGGACATCGTTTCCGGAGATTTCAATCCGTCCGGTCGTCTGACCATGACCTTCCCTCTCTGTCTCGGACAAGTTCCGATTCATTACAATGCCAAGAGCACCGGACGCCCTCGCAGAGGTCCGGAAGACAATGCCAAGTATGTATCTCGCTATATGCGCACTCCGAACGAGCCTCTCTTTGCATTCGGTGAGGGCCTCAGTTACACAGAGTTCGCTTATTCCGATCTGGAAGTCCTCAATCCGGAAGCCCGGCTCGGAGAGACTGTGAAGGTCCGCGTAAAAGTGAGCAATGTCGGAAAATGTGACGGCGAGGAGGTGGTCCAGCTCTACCTCAAAGATGTAATCGGCAGCCGTACACGCCCGGAGCGTGAACTCAAGGGCTTCGAGAAAATTGCCCTCAAGGCGGGAGAATCGAAGACAGTCGAGTTCGAGATTCCGGCGGAAGCCCGTTCATTCTTCCGTTCTGATGACAAATGGGGCGAGGAAGCTGGTGAGTACGAAGTCTTCATCGGTCATGACTCCAAAGCTCAGCTCAAGGGCGGCTTCACTGTCATTTGATTCCTCTGCAGATTCCTACATCATGAACCGCGACATGTCTTCGCCACGTGCAAGACCGTCGCGGATTTCTGTTGAGGAAATGTCTACGGTAGGGGCGTCCAGAATCTGGATGTGGTATAGATGCCGTTCCGCATCTTCAAGTGTCAATTTGTCAGGGTCGGAATATGCGCCGTCAAGAACGTAGATGGCAGGGTTTTCCATGCATTCTTCCATCAGCTTTTTCTTGATGCCCGCCAGGTCATATCCGGTGCGCGGATAGACAGCCACGCCATATTCTGCAAGCAGGCGCGGGAAATCCCGCCATTTGTGGATTGACGAGAGATTGTCGGCCCCGATTATCAGCGTGAAATCATTTTCCGGCTCGCGTCTCTTGAGTTCGTCCAGCGTCCTTATCGTATAATGCGGGGGATTCATGTTCAGTTCAATGTCGTCCACCCATACGTGCAGGTCAGGATGCCGTTTGACCGCTTCTACTGCAGCATTGTACCTGTCCCGGCCGGAATCTGCGCTGATGCTGTCCTTGAGCGGGTTCTTGGGCGAGACGACAAGGTATACCCAGTCGAATTTCTTTTCCCTGGTCAGGTATTCCATGATGGCCTGATGGCCGATGTGCAGAGGGTTGAAAGACCCTGAGTATACGGCGATTCGCATGGCTTGCTCAAGTTTCGCTTTTGGAGATTATCAGTTATTCGAACAAAAATCTGTCTACGATGACTTCGGCCTCCGAGTAGGCCTTCTGTAGGTCATCATTGACAAGAATATAATCGAATTTGTCGGCGTAAGTCATTTCTTCGGCAGCCTTTGCGACTCTCTTTTCGATGGCCTCGGCGCTGTCGGTGCCTCTGGCAATCAGCCTTTTGCGCAATTCTTCCACTGACGGAGCCTGTATGAATACTGACAATGCCTTGTCTCCGAAGTATTTTTTCAGGTTCACGCCACCTTTCACATCGACGTCGAAGATGATGACATGGTTCTTGTCCCATATTCTCTGCACTTCTGACTTGAGGGTGCCATAGAATGAACCGGCGTAAACTTCCTCGTATTCTACGAATTTGTCTTCTGAAATCATCTTCCTGAATTCATCGGCTGTGAAGAAATGGTATTCGATTCCGTTTTTCTCCTGTCCTCGCGGTGAGCGTGATGTGGCAGACACGGAAAACTCCATTTCAGGGTGCAGTTTAAGGATATGATTCACTATCGTGCTCTTCCCGGAACCGGATGGTGCGGAAAAAATGACTACTTTATTGCTCATCTCTTTTCATTATTTTCACAAAAATAGTTAATTTTGCGCGGCTTTTAGGAAAAAACATGTCAATTTGACGGAACTTTGACGATTGGCAGAATTATTGTATGGAAAAAGGTGTTCCGCAAGAGTGTGGATGCAGGGTACTTGGCCTGGGCGGCAAGGGACCCGAAGACATTGAAAATAATTACTAATTTTATAGAAAATGGTTTCTTATAAAGAATTGGGCCTTGTAAACACCAGAGAAATGTTTGCAAAGGCTGTTAAAGGCGGATACGCTATTCCGGCTTTCAACTTCAACAACATGGAGCAGCTCCAGGCTATCATCCAGGCTTCAGCTGAATTGAAATCTCCAGTTATCCTTCAGGTTTCCAAGGGCGCACGTAACTATGCGAACCAGACACTTCTCCGTTATATGGCAGAGGGTGCCGTAGAGTATGCAAAGGAACTCGGCTGGGAGCATCCGCAGATTGTTCTCCATCTTGATCACGGTGATTCTTTCGAGCTCTGCAAGAGCTGCGTGGATATGGGCTTCTCTTCAGTGATGATCGATGGTTCTGCTCTTCCATACGAGGACAATATCGCTCTTACAAAGAAGGTTGTAGAGTACGCTCACAAATATGATGTTACTGTAGAGGCTGAGCTCGGCGTTCTCGCAGGTGTTGAGGATGAGGTTGCTGCTGAGGAATCTCACTATACAAAACCTGAGGAGGTTATCGACTTCGCTACCCGTACAGGCTGCGATTCACTCGCTATCTCTATCGGAACTTCACATGGTGCATACAAGTTCAAACCTGAGCAGTGCACACGTGACCCTAAGACAGGCCGTCTCGTTCCACCACCGCTCGCATTCGACGTTCTTCACGAGATCGAGAAGAAGCTCCCTGGATTCCCTATCGTTCTCCACGGATCATCTTCAGTACCACAGGAGTATGTAGATATCATCAATACTCATGGCGGAAAACTTCCGGATGCAGTAGGTATTCCTGAGGAGCAGCTCCGCGAGGCTGCCAAGTCAGCTGTCTGCAAGATCAACATCGACTCAGATTCACGTCTTGCAATGACCGCTGCCATCCGCAAGGTATTCGTTGAGAAACCGGGTGAGTTCGATCCACGTAAGTACCTCGGACCTGCACGTGACGAGATGAAGAAGCTCTACGAGCACAAGATCAAAGATGTTCTCGGTTCAGACGGCAAAGCTGAATAATCGACGGAACATATAAATAAAAAGTCCAGATATCTGTAACGGATGTCTGGATTTTTTGCGTTTATGACGGCGTGTGATGGCTGTCGGGAATGCCGAAATGGCGGCGGTACTCTTGGACTGAATTCTGGAGATGCTTTTCCACGGCTCTGGTGGAGATTCCGAGAATCTCGGCTATCTCGCTGTGTGTCATGCCCTCGATGCGGCTCATGTAGAAGATGTCCCTCGTACGCTCCGGCAGGAAATTCGAGAAATCCAGAACGTCCGTTATGTCAGGCAGTTGCTGAACTTTTTCGCCGGGGATGTCACTCTCGTCTCCGAAATCGGCAGCCGCGATTATTTCCCTTGCCGACAATGGCAGTTCATCAAATCGTATTGCAGAATTTTCTTCCTTGTTCCGGCTGATGATATTGAAACATTTGTTCCTTACGGCCTTGAAAAGATATGCCGGAACCTTGTCCGAACTGATTTCAATCCGCTTGTCGAGAAATGCGCAAAGGACATCGTAAAAAATGTCTTCGGCATTGTTCGAGGCAGAGCATTGTCGTCCGCCTCTGGATAGTAAACTATTGATATACGGCACTATACGCGGGTGGATCTTGAGAACGAGATCACTCACTTCATCTTCTGAATATGTAAATAACCGCGTGTCCATAGTTCAAATTTGTCGGCAAATATATAAAAAATTGAAAAAAACAGGTTCGGGATTTTCAAATGTCGTGTCTATTATGATGAGTCCGGAAAACAGATGCCGGCCATTGGGAAGATGAATGAATATATCAAAATACTAGTAAGCAAATATGTCAGCGGGACTCTGTCGGATGAGGAAGCCGTGCGACTTGCCAAATGGATAAAAATGTCCGGAAACAATGCTGAATTGTTCCGCAATGCCGTCCGTGACATGGAGAAAAACCGGACTACGACCTCCGATGCTGTCGAATTCTGGAATCGCCTCGCGAAAGACAAATTCTCGGCCAATGCCGGTTCCAAAAAGACCTTCAGGAATTCATGGGCAAAATACGCCGGCGCTGTTGCCGCCGCATTTGCGGTCATCGTCACTGTCTCAATCCTGGTCATGAACATTGACAAGAAAGACATCCCGGAGCAGGACATTGTCGCCGAGCAGGTGCAGACACAGGAAACTGCGGCCCCGGCCCGCAAGGAATCGCTCATTTACACGGCCGCTGCCGGTGAAAAGAAAACCGTGATTCTTCCTGACAATACGAAGGTCATGCTCAATTCCGGAGCGAAATTGATGCTGTCGGATGATTTCAATGAAACTGAACGTCGCGTGGACCTGGACGGCGAAGCATTCTTCGATGTCGCGAGAAATCCGGAGAAACTGTTCATCGTGTGCTGTCGTGACAATGAATATATCGTACGCGGTACATCCTTCAATGTTTCCTCATATGTGAACGACAGATTCTCCATCGTGACACTGCATACCGGACGTCTTGAAGCCCGGGTTCATGACGATGTCATCATGCTGAAGCCTGGCGACGAACTGAGAATCGACAGGAACATGAACCAGATTACCAAGCAGACGGTCGACATTTCCAATTCGGCGAAGTGGAGGGACAGCGGACAATTGTCTTTCTCGTCACTGCCGCTTAAATATGTCGCCAACCAGGTGTCACACAAGTACAACGTGAAAATCAATGTCCACAGTTCGATTGAAGACATTGTCTATGACGGATGTCTTGACCATGAATCCCTGCAGGACGCCCTGAGGCTGATTTCAATGACATCTCCTGTCGAACTCTCCGTCACGGAATTCAAGGGCGAATACTACATCTCCAAAAAATCATCGAGACAACAATTAAATCACTAGAATATGAAACCACAAATCAAGACACTAAGACCTAAGTATGAAGCACCGGTCATTACCGGCTTCGACTTGTCGCTGGAAGCTGATATATGTAATCCTGCCAGCTATTCCCAGACTCAGGAATTCAAAATTGACGACAGTTGGATGTGGGATGATGAATTAGTAAACGGGTAAGCCTATGAAAAAGACGATATTGGCGGCATTTTGCCTGATGGGGGCAATTGCCTGCTCGAATGAACTTGAATATCAGAATGATAGCCGTACAGTGCTGACACTGGAATTGCCTGGCACCACCAAGACTGTTCTCGGCGATGCACAGGACGGAGTGCGTCCGGTCCTTTGGTGCAAAGGAGACAAGATTTCTGTCAATGGAGTAGTCTCCGACCCTCTCGATGTAGAAGGTGATGTCCTCAAGGCCGACTTTGTGTTAAGTGGGCAAGTGTCAGCACCGTATGAAATAATTTACCCGGTCGGGATGGTCAAGAATGGCGGCTCAGTCATCACTCTGCCCTCACAGCAAAAAGCTGCATCCGGTGACAATATAGTTTCCGGTTCAATGCCGATGGCAGGTTATTCCACCACGGAATCTGTCATGATGAAACAGGTTTGCGGAATACTGGGAATCAGACTGAAAATGGGAACGGAGGCCAACCTTATCCGCTATATCGAGGTTGCTGCATTGGGAGGAGAACCCGTATGCGGTGATTTTTCAGTGGATTTCCAGAACAGTACGCTTTCATCTGAAGCGAAAGATGCTGATGTTATACGAATGGAAGTTCAGAAGACTTTTCCTGCAGGCTCTGCAAATACGTTCAATGTGATTCTTCCTGCCGGCGTGTATTCTGACGGGTTCCAGGTAAAAGTCGTGGATGAAAATGGTCGGGCAATGGTAAGGAGCATCAAGGGAAGCCGTGAACTCGGAGCCGGAAAATTGATGCTCATGCCGGAATTGGAATTTGTTCCTAATTCTGAAGACAAGGGTGTGGAGATTGCCACGCCGGAGGACTGGAACTCCTTCGCGACGGCTTACAATGCAGGCAAATATCCTGATTCACAGATTGCGACTATTACTGCCGACTTGAATTTCTCGTCAGTTAACGCCGATAAATTTGTCACATTGGGACTTCGTGACGGAGCGAAGCAGTCCCCTGATGGAAAGGCCAAATATTTTGCCGGAACTCTCAACGGAAACGGGAAGAGGATATTGAATCTGAAAACCGATGTGCCTTTCATTCAGGCTATTGGGACAGGTGCTTTGGTGAAGGACGTGATTATCGACGCTTCTTGCGAGTTCGGCGTCTGGTACGGAACTAAGTCTATCGAATTTGGCCCTCTAGTCGGATATTGCTCTGACGGCAAGATAACCAATTGCTCAAGTTCAGCTACTGTAACACTTTCACAATGCAATTCTCTTGCGAATAATAATGATTTGTATGTCGGGGGACTAGTCGGCAGAAACAGAGCTGCAGAAATCATAGGTTGCACTAGTTCTACATCTATTGTTGCTGATGCTACTTATGTAGTAGGTGCGGCGTCCAAATCAAATTTATATATCGGAGGCTTTACTGGCTATTGCTCAAATCCTAACGGTGTACTTGAGAAATGTACCAATACCGGGAACATTTCCGTTGCATCGACTGCTCTGAATATCTATGTAGGCGGCATCTGCGCCCAAACATCTGCCGGGACAATTAAAGGATGCAATAATTCCGGAGCAATAACAGTTTCCACTGGAAGAACATCCGGAGACCCTTGCAAATTCATTTATCTCGGAGGTCTGTTTAGCGTTGTTGATGCATCAGGTGACGAACAATATCTAAAGGTCATAGAATGCTCAAATTCTGGGGATATAACCTCCAACTCCAATGTCAAACAGCTGATTGCAGGAGGAATTGCAGCTCAGTTAAGGACAAATAAGGCAGAATTTACTAACACCACCAACGCTGGTAACATCACAACTACAGCGGCACTCAGGAACCTCTTTTGCGGAGGTCTGTTTGGACGCATCAGTGCCACGCAGACACTGAATCTCAGTGGAGAACCATTCACGGGAACTATCAACATCGGGGCTACAGAGTCCAATAACTATACAAAATTGTATTGCGGCGGTCTAATTGGTCAGACGACTGAGAATATTACCATAGGCGGTGATGTTATCTGCAAATCAAACATTACTTATGATATAAGTGCTGCGGCGAATATAGCTGCGGAGTCTTTCTTCGGAGGCATTATCGGCTGCGCTTATGGCGCGTTTATAAATATTTCCGGAATGAAATCATCAGGAAATGTGAAAGTTATAACGGCGAAAAAAGCAGTACGGCATAAACTTTCTGGTCTTGGAGGAATTATCGGTGGCGCAACAGCTGGAGCGACTATATCTAATTGCTCAAATTCAGGCTCTGTCCAAATGACCAACAAAACTTCTGCTGCCCTTGGATATACAATACATGTTGGGGGAATTGCCGGAAGGCTTTATGGGGGAACTGTCGAAATGAAGCATTGTACTAATTCCCAAAGAATACAAGAGAACCAACACAATCAAAATCCATGGACTGGTTATGAAGCAAATGCAGTAGGCGGAATTGTAGGCAGCATTGGATATTTAAGTGGCAATACTTATTCGGCACTAATTGACGATTGCCATAACACAGGTTCTGTTTATGCTTATTGCGGAGCCGGCGGTGGAATTGCCGGTTATGTATCCAATGGTACGATAACAGATTGTACTTATATTGCAGAAAAAGGCATTACTCGTTCTGCCCCTGGTGGAGGAATTGCAGGCGTGACAGAGAGATCTATTATTTCGTCCTGCCACATAAACACAGATATTTTAGGTAATCAAGATGCTACAGAAGCAAAAGCAACCGCAGATGCCGGTGGAGTAATCGGAGAAGCTGTGTCTTCCGTGGTTAATGGATGCCGATACTTCGGGACAATTACGTCTCCCGCAAATACAGGCGGCATCATAGGCAAAGCCGACGCGGCAAGTTCAGCCGGCGTGACAACAGCCTGCGGATTCGGAGGAACCGTCAACGGCACTACAATCACCGAACAAACCAACCTCGGCACCTGCGCCATCGGCAGCACCACCGGCACACGCGGAACATTCTATCTGTGGGACGGTGTTCTCCAATAAAGAGAAAAACCATAAATCAAGACAATATGAATAATTTTATGAAAAGATTGCTTGTCGCAATGTTTTCTGTGGGGTTGGCAGTATGCCTCGGGGCTACCTCTTCCGTCAATGCGGCGGAAGTTCGGCAGGAACCGGTCATTAGCATAGCTGTCAAGGACATGCCGCTGCGGGAATTCGTGGCGGAAGTCGAAAAGAAATGCAGTTATACCTTTTTTTACAGCGTTCAAGTACTTGAACAGGCGGGGAAGGTGACGGTCAATGCCGAAAACGCGCCCGTAAGCGAAGTCCTTGAAAAAGCATTGGCAGGAACTGGATGCACGTTCGAAGTGATCGGGAACAAGATTGCCATCAAGACGGATACGAGTCTGAAGCCGGCCGATGCAAATATTGCGGCGAAATCGCAGACGGTGACGGAACAAACTGCCGGCACCAAGGATATTCGCGTCGTGTCCGGTGTCGTGAGAGATTCTGAAGGGAAACCTCTTCCGGGAGTCGGTGTGTTCATTGTCGGAACAACGACGGGTGTCATTACGGACAATGACGGTGCATATTCCATCAAAGTAGCCGCAGGACAGGAATTGAAATTCAGTTCAATGGGCTACAAAGACGAAACTGTCAAGGTCGGCAGCAGGTCGGAAATCAGCGTGAGAATGATGGACGATGCGCAGGTGCTTGAATCTGTGGTCGTTACGGCGTTCGGTATGAAGAGGGATGAAAAATCGCTTGGATATGCTGCGACCAAGGTGGACGGCGGGAACTTTTCCAATGCCGCCACATCTTCCAACTGGGTAGGAGGACTGGCCGGCAAGGTCGCAGGTCTCGCCATTGACAGGACAAACTCCGGCCCGGGCGGATCAATGCGTGTGACATTGAGAGGCGAGTCATCGGTGGATCTGGCCAACAACTCGGCATTGTTCGTCATCGACGGCGTGCCTATGTTCAATACGTCCACATCATCTACCTCAGGCAGTGATGAGTCCACCTTTGCCATCGACTATGGTGACGGAACCAGTGATGTCAATCCTGATGACATTGAGAATATTACGGTGTTGAAAGGACCTGCCGCCACGGCGCTCTATGGCTCGAATGCCGCCAATGGTGCGATCATCATCACTACCAAATCCGGAGGAAACCAGGATGCGAAACTCAGCGTTTCATACAGCACGAATGTGATGTTCGAAACATTGACGACATCGCCTGAACTTCAGTATGAATATGGTCAGGGTACCAATTCCAACTATTACTACTATCTCAGAAGCGGTGACAATGCCAAGGGATTGGGCTATCATCCTGTACCGGATTATACCAGCACCGTGAGTCTGGAATCCTGGGGCCCGCGGATGGACGGTTCATTGCAATATCAGTATTACGATGACAGGCTTTCAATCGGAGGCGCAAAAAATGAAGATGGTGATTTCCAGAGAACAGCGACTCCGTTCGTCAGCCACGGCGACTGGTTCAAGGATTATTTCAGGACCGCTTACGTGGTCAGCAATTCACTGTCGGTTTCCGGAAAAATCAGCGGAAAGAACTCCATCCGCGCGACATTCAGCGATACCCGTGGAGACATGATGGTTCCCAATACCGATTACAGCAAACAGTATGTTTCGCTCAGGACAAGCAACAAATTGTCCAACTGGATGACCGCCGAAACTTCCATAACTTACAAGAGACAGCAGTGTGACAATATCCCTACGTCTTCCGGTTATGGTTCTACCTCCGTCATGTACAGCCTTTGGACTTATGCTCCTAACGTGGATATGTCGTGGGTGAAGAATTATTGGCTTCCGGGAATGGAAAACCTCAAGCAGGACAATAGCCTTTCTGGCGGAAAGAACAATGCCTACTTCGTTGCAAACGAGTGTGTCAACACACAGCTGCGCAACAGGGTATATGGAAATGCCAAGTTCGACATGACCCTCTGCAAAGGCCTTACCCTCATGCTCCGTGGCGGCCTCGACATGAACCTGGACTTCCGTACGCAGCAGCAGGCGACCTCCACCCAGGCCAATCCGGACGGATGGTACCGGGAACAGAATATTTCTTCGGTGCAGATTACGGGAGATTTTCTCCTGAAATATGACAGGGAACTCGGCGCGGATTTCCATTTTACCGGAAACTTCGGAGGAAATATCATCAACCAGAATTATCGACGTCAGGCACAGACCGCGGATAAACTCAAGCAGGCAGCCGTATACTCTCTTGCCAATTCGCTTGGCGAAATCAAAGTGGACAATTACGGGTATAAGACCCAGACGAATTCACTCTACGCCCTTCTGCAGTTCTCCTGGAAAAATGCCATTTTCCTGGATTTGACAGGGCGTAATGACTGGTCCAGCACATTGCCTTCAGAGAACAGGTCATATTTCTATCCGTCCGTGTCCACCAGCATTGCCCTTAATGACCTGCTGGATTTCGGCCGCACCAACGGATTGGTCAACCTGATGAAAATCAGGGCGTCATGGGCACAGGTCGGACATGACACGTCGGCGTACCGGATCGAGGATTACCTTGCAAGTACCAAATTCCCTGGCGGGGTGTCTCTCCCTACGGCGAAGTCAAACGGCCACCTGAAGCCGGAAATCGTCACTTCATGGGAAGTCGGTGCGGATATAAGGATGTTCAAGAACCGCCTGAGCCTGGATGTGGCGTACTATGACGGCAATTCGAAAAACCTCATCGCCAACATGCCGGTATCCTATGCTACCGGAGCGACCAGCGTTTATACCAATGCCGGTACTATCCGGAACTGGGGTGTGGAACTTACTGCCAATGGAACTCTGTGGAAAACCAGTTCAATGCAGCTGGATCTCGGTTTCAACTGGTCGCTCAACAGGAACAAGGTCCTGTCCCTTGGTGACGGCATCGACTCATGGATTGTCGCAAGATACTCTTCGCATGCACTTATGACAGCTTATGAAGGCAGTTCTCTTACATCAATGTACGGTAAAGGTTACAAGCGTGCACCAGAAGGCTCATATGTGGTCAATGCTGACGGTACGATGCAGGACGTCTCAGGTATGGTGGTCCTCGACAAGCAGGGCAAGCCGCAGACAAATGAGGACTTGCAGTACATCGGTGACTGCAGCCCCAAGTGGAGAGGCGGGTTCAATCTGTCGTTCCGCTGGAAAGATCTGAAAGCTTCCGTAAGTTTCGACGGCCAGTTCGGCGGACATGTGTTCTCTTACACGAATTGGATGCTGAATTACAGGGGAAAAGGTGTCGGCACGCTTGCCGGTCGTGAAGGCGGAATGATTGCCGAAGGCGTTGTCCTCCTGGATGACGGCAACTATAAGATCAATGATTATGCGATACCGCGCAATGATATTTCAGAATACTACCATTCTGCTTACAGCAATACCAATGCGGAGGCAAACTTCGTAAGTACCCAGTTCCTGAAACTGCGTGACGCAAGGATTGAATACGCATTGCCGAAGAAACTTCTCGCCAAGACGAAGGTGGTCCGCGGACTGTCCATAGCTGTCTATGGCAATAACCTTGTCTGCTGGAGCAAGTTCCCGGGATGGGATCCGGAAGGCGTCTCCATGAGAGGCAGCGCGATTATTCCGGGCTTTGAGATTCTTCAGATGCCATCTGGCTCGCAATATGGCGCAAGCCTGAAAATAACATTCTAATTGACTGTGAACATGAATAGAATTTTCAGATATGTTGCAGCGGCTGCAATACTTCTTACAGCTTGCTCCAAATTCGACGATATGAACAAGAATCCGTATGCGCTCTACGACGCCCCTGCGGAATCCTTTGTCCAACCTATCTTGTACAATACGGAATATACTCTGGTCTCCAGGTCATATGACCTCCTGTCGGAACTCATGCAATACAGCGTCAATTACAATACCGAGGTGACGTCCCAGATGAATTACAATTATTCCATTACGGAGTCTGTGGACGCTTCCATCTGGCTCGGACTTTATCCTCAGGCCGGCAATGCAGAATATATGTTGCACCAGGCGGAGAAGGAAGACAATCCGGCGATGAAGGGAGTTGCATTGATACTCAAGACATTGGTGATGTCCAATATCGTGGACGCCTACGGCAATGTCCCTTATTTCGTTGCCCTCAAAATCGCTCTCCAGAAGGACACCCTGAACTATACGACCAGATATGATGACATGAAACTCATCTATGCCGACATGTTCGCCCTGCTGGAAGATGCCAATGCCGCATTCGTGAAAGCGGAAGAACTCAAGAATTCCGGTGAGATCCCGCAGACTGACTTCAGTGCACTATGTGACTATATGTATGAAGGCAATGTGGAAAAATGGCGTCGTCTCGGCAATTCCCTCTATCTGCGTCTGCTTATGCGTGCAGCAATGAAAGTTGAGGAAGAAGGCGGCGTGATGGACATGAGCGGTACAGAACATCCTGACTTCAGCATTGTCAACAAGATAGCGGAACTTTACGATTGCTTCAATTCCGGCAGTGGGGATTATCCTCTTATGCGTGACAGGAAAGATGCTGCCGTAGTAGGGTTCAGCAAGAACAACTCTGCACTCTATACGCCGTTCTATGCTGTCACATCTGGAAACTGGAACAGCGTAATCGCTTGTGAGACATTGGTCAAAGAGATGTACAACACGAAGAAGGGACTTGCAGACCCTCGTTACTATTACTATTTCACGAAACCTCTTGGCGCTCCGACGCAGCTGTTCAAGAGCAATCTGGACGCTTTTCTGGCGAAGAATGTTTCTGCTGCCGGAAACTCCAAGGTCGGAAGATATCCGAACGGCAATTCTGGCCAGATAGGAAATCTCAAGAATGCTGACCGTTATGCACTTATGAATTATTCCGAGCTGCTGTTCATTTTCGCGGAAGCCGGTCAGAGAGGTTGGCTGAATATCAGTTATCCGGTCGTGAAGAAGCTCTACCTTGAAGCCGTTACCGAATCGGCCCTCGAATGGAACACGACGGAATCAGCAGAAAGCGAGGACATGACGAAATTCATAGGAATCCTGTCCGATGAAATCGAAGCCGACAATGCCCTGGAGAAGATTCTTACACAAAAGTGGGTTTCAATGTTCTGGGTAGGCATCGAGTCCTGGTGTGACTACAGGCGTACCGGATATCCTGTCCTCAAGACCAATGGTGAGGCTGCGGACAACAATTACATCCTGCCGACCCGCCTGAGATATCCTGCCGATGAGAAATACCGTAATCCTGTTACATATCATGAGGCTCTGGACAACTGGCTTGGCGGTACCAACAATATGCGTACGGATGTCTGGTGGGCATCGACCGCTGAAAGCCGCAATACCAGGTTGCGTGGTAGAAAATAATTGAAAAACATGAGATTTATGAAACAATATATTAGACTGTTGCCGCTGCTGTTGTCGGTTTTCATTGCCGGTTGTTCTGAAGAACAGCCTGATGACACTGGCGCGGAGGTGAAGAGTATCGAAGTCAGCTACTCTTATGACGGCGCGGAAGTGAAAGCTCTTCCGTTCAATTCTTCAAGCCGCAGCGTGCGTGTAGATGTGAAGGTGAACAATCAGGACATTTGGTGGAATGTCGAATCTGACGCCAGCTGGTGCAAGGTGTTTGAAGAGCAGCATCGCGGAGACGGCGGATTCACATTGAACATATTGGCAAACGATGACTATTCTGACCGTGAGCCGGCTACGCTTACGTTCGTTTCCGGTCAGTTCAGAGGATATACGATGCAGGTTTCACAGACGGGCAATGTGTTCATTGTAAACAAGTTGTTTGCAGTTGGCCCGCGCTCTGCCGGAACCGAAGAAGTAGAAGTCTCGGTGAAGGAAGGAGTCGAATGGGACATTGTCAACAGTGATTGGATTACTGCTGTCAAGGAAGGTTCTCCGGTATCGGAAGGCGGTGTGACCAAGACGCGCGTTTCCGTAAGGTGGAACGAAAACACCTCTGCAGCCCGTTTCGGTTCCATAGGATTCAAGAGGTCTTCTTTCAAGGATGCTGATTCCCAGTTCAGCGTGTTCCAGTTCGGAAATGAATTGACCTATGATGAATCGGGCGACATCATGCTTCCTGCGAAGGAATGTCCGGCTGTCGCCGTAAAGGTCCCGTCTTACGGTGTCAATGGCGTGGTCCTGCCGGAATGGATAACTTATACTACCGAAGCCAATGCCGACAATACCATAACATACAAACTTACATTTGAGGACAATCCTAGTGATACCAGGACCATCCGCAATTCAAATGTGTCTTTCGATATTGCGGACAAGGATTCGGATGTGGTCCTTCCTGTCATCAAGCAGGACTACTATACCGTGCATGGCATCACTACTGCTGACGGATTGAAATTGTTCGCCAAGACGGTGAACGAAGGCGGAGATGTCAGCGAGTGGCAGAAAGACGGAAAGACGATATTGCTGAACAACATTGACATGTCGGCATTGACGGGAGAATGGACTCCGATAGGAACTGCTGACAAGCCTTTTGCCGGTATTTTCGACGGTCGTTACAGGAAGATTCTGAATATGAAGTCTTCTTCGCCGTTGTTCGGAACTTGCGAGGGCGCGCAATTGTCCAACATCATCATCGACGAGTCTTCGGAATTCAATGTTCGGGGCGAATATTTGACGGAATGCGTGGCTGCCCCTCTGGCAGGAAAGCTTACGGATTGCAAAGTCTCCGAGTGTACCAACAATGCTTCCGTCCTTATGGAAGCGTCCACGCTCAATGAGGCGACTGTGGCTTATGTCTCAGGTCTCGTAGGCGTAACGGCTGGTAATACAACTGTCTATAAATCAGAAAATAACGGTAGCGTTGCAGCATCTGGCAAATGCAAGACGGCCAAGGCCCAGGGCACATTTTACGTCGGAGGCATTGTCGCCATGAACGGGGGAACCATTGACGGATGTACCAATAACGGTGCTGTTTCGGATGCGGCCGTTTCTTACAATCATTCTCTCGCAGGAGTAGCTGCCGCCAATTCCGGAAATGTCCAGTCTTCCAAGAACTGCGGACGGATTTCCGTGGCTGCCGTGCGTGTCGTGGATTCGCAGAACGATGTTTCCCGTTATATCAACATGGGAGGTATCGCAGGATACAATATGGAAGGCGGAAAGATTGCAGGGTGTACCAACGATGCTGCCCTGGCTTCGGCTTCCGACGTGAAATTGCAGCGTGTCGGCGGCGTGGCCGGATATCTTGAGAGCGCCCAGGTTTCCAAGAATATCAATACTGCCAATGGAAAATGTGACATAACTGGAACTTCTACTGATTCCAGAGGTGCCCGTCAGCTTTCTCTCGGCGGTTTGTATGGTGAAATGACATGTGATGCCGCGCTCGATTTTTCCGGAGACGGAAAATGCTCCGCAGGACCGTTGACCGTTTCCGATTATGAAGCGTCCGCTGATCATGTCATCATCTATATCGGAGGCATGGTCGGACATGCGGGTCTGGCTGATGATATCTCAATCTTGCATCCTGAATGGAATGGAACCATTACGATGAACTTGAAAAACAACAAGTTCGCCGGCTATGTCCTCGGTGTGGGCGGTGTGATCGGCGGTGCCGGAGTGTTTGAAAAAGAGAGAGTCGCGGGAGGTCACCTTACGGTGGAAGATGCTTCCGTCGGCGGAATCGTAAACATCATGGCAAATAAGAATTATGCGATGAGCCATAAATTCGCAGGAATCGGCGGCGTGTCAGGTTTTGTTTCTACAGGCGGAGTTTCGTTCCGGAGATGCACGAGTGAGACCAAGATTCTCCAGCCGGATTATTGCGGCAAATCCAACGGATGTGCCCAGCATGTGGGCGGTATTGCCGGTATCGTAATGGGCGGCGATTCGGAAATCACCGATTGCCACAATGCCGGTGAAATCGACAACGAGCACTATAACAACAATCCGTGGACTGGAACTAATATGCAAAGCGGATCCACGGCAGGAATTATCGGAGCGTATGCGTATGACAATGATTATAAGGCATCAATCAAGATTTCCGGATGCGCCAATTCAGCTTCCGTCAAGTCCTACAGGGGTATGGCCGGCGGTATCGCAGGATATCTTCGCAATGCCGAAGTGTTGGACTGCCGCAATACCGGTACGATGGCAAACGGTGCCCGCTCTTATGTCGGCGGTATCATAGGAATTGCGGACAACTCGTCCGTTTCCGGCTGTACAGCCATATGTAAGATCGGCGGATCTTCTGCCGGTTCTGAAATTTATAGCGGAGGCGGAATCGTGGGCATACTTTGGACAGGCTCAAGATGTGAGAATTGTGCGTATTTCGGTGATATTACGAGTCTTACGCCAACAAAACCTGGTGAGACTTACGGAAGTGTCGCCGGTTCTACCGCTGCCGGCACGAAAATTACCGGGTGCAAGTTTGGAGGATCGGTTCTGGGCAGCACCGTTACAGAATCCAACTGTTCCTCATTTGTCGCCGGTGACGGCAATGCCGCTGTTTCTTCTTGCGTTTATTGGAATGGAAAATAATTGGCTATGAAAAACTGGATACTGATGCTCCTGCTGCTTGTGGGAGCTTGGTCTTGTTCTCCGTCATCATCTTCTCCTGACAATCCCGGAGAAGATGAGGGGGAGATAACCGTGACGGGAATAATTTATGACGACAGCGCGAAACCATTGGCTGATGTCCTTGTGTCGGATGGTTATATATTTGCGAAAACCGGCGCCGACGGCCGTTTCTCATTGGAGAGCGATTTGGACAAGGCCAAATTCGTCTATATGGTCCAGCCTTCCGGGTATCAGGCCCCTGTCGAATCGGGACAATCAATGTTCTGGAAACGGCTGGGCAAAGGCGATGCGCAGAAAATCAATGGAGTATATCAGCTCAGGTTCACATTGGACAAGATCAAATCCGATGCGGACAAGTTCTCGATGGTCATTGCCGGAGACCCGCAGCCGCGTGCGCGTACTGCCGGTTATGACAAATTCGCCTATCATTCACTTGACTGCAATGAAGATATGTGGAAAGATATGGGCGAGTATACCTCATCTTTGGGCGGGCGTCAGGTCTTCGGAATAATGCTGGGTGACCTCGTGCATGAGAACATGTCCTTATATCCGGATTATTGCAACGGGCTTGCACGGCTGAATTGCGCCGTGTACAGTGTCATCGGAAATCATGACAATGACCCGTCTGCCGCCGATGATGAAGCCGGCGCTGCCTGTTTCGAGAACTATCTGGGCCCGAGGAATTATTCCTTCAATGCCGGAAAGTTCCATATCGTTGTGGTGGATAACCTGATAATGCAGCTGAATTCGTCGAGACAGCTTAAAGATTATGACCAGGGGCTTACTGACGATATCTGGAAATGGCTGCAGAAAGACCTTTCATATGTGGATTATTCGACACCTGTCATCATCTGCTCGCATTCCCCGATGTTCATGCTGTCGTCAGGCGGTGACAGGTCCCTGTCCGCGGCTACGCGTCACGGGGCGGATTATGCCCTGTTGCTTTCCAAATACAAGAAGGTATATGCCTGGGCCGGGCACATGCATGCCGCGTTCAACTATGTGTATGGCCCGTCTTCGAAATATCCGGGGATAGAGGCACATACAGTGTCCAGGGTTACCGGCTCATTGTGGGTGAACGAGTGGCTGTGTGAAGACGGAACCCCGAGGGGATATGTCGTGGCGGACGTGGACGGCGAAAACTTGACATGGAAGTTCAAGCCGATTGCCTATCAGACCGCGAAGGCGGTCGGTGAGGTCCCGGCCTATACGCTGCGCGACTATACCTTGACCTCGGACGGCGTCGCCATGCGCAACGGAAGAAAATTGGACGAAACCTATCAGCTTCGCGCTTATCCGCGCGGGACTTATGGCGACAACTATGTTTATGCCAATGTCTTCATGTATGATGAGGCATGGGGCGAGGTGAAATTCACTTCATCGAAGAGCGGCCCGGTGATCATGACCAAGGTCTCTGAAAAGACCAAGAAATATGATGCCGCCTACAAGGAAGTGTTTGATTTCTATAAATCGGCCGGTTCTGCGTTAAGTTCATCATCTGATTTTGTGCTTTTCAACAAGTCCGGTGAAGTGGCCAATCCTGTGCCGCACCTATTCAGATGCTACTCTTCTGCGGAATCCGATTCCGGAACCGTCACGGTAACAGACCGTTTCGGCAATGAATATTCTACGACAGTGTCATGGTAATGGTGAATCATATGAAGAAGACAATATCTATCATCCTGTTGCTCCTTTGGGCGGTTGCGGCTTATGCCCAAGGCATCGGGACTTATAAGGAACTTCTGGAGTTTGCAGCTGCAAGCAACTCCGGGCAAAACATTGACAAATGGAAAGATGCCGACGGCGTCATTTGTCTTACGGCAGACATTGACATGTCGAAAGTGAAAAAGTTCGACGGTGTGAAAACGTTTGGCGGGGTATTCGACGGACGCGGGTTCTCCATTATGAATTGGAAAGCCCAGAGGGGACTGTTCGGACAGATAGCGGAAGGCGGCATTGTCAGAAATCTGAAGATTGATGCTTCCTGTTCAATGAAAGTTCCCAATGGAACTGTCGAATATCATGTCGGATTCATTGCAGATGAGAATGGAGGAATCCTGGAAAACTGCGAGAATCACGGCAGCATCAGCCACCGTTCCGGCTTTACGGAGAAAGACGTGTATGTCGGAGGTGTTGCCGGCATAAACAAGGCATCCATTCTTCGCTGCCGTAATTATGGAAACATCGATTCCCGAAGCGCATCAGTCAGCCAAAAGGGAGAAATATCCGCACATATCGGAGGAATTGCCGGTGGCGGATACCTGAAGACTTTCATGTGCCCGGTTTTCGCATGGTGTGAAAACTATGGACAAATACGCTTTGAGGGGGATTTTCCGGCATGCAACCTGGGTGGCATTGTGGGTAGCGGATTCAAGGTTCCCGTGAAATTCTGTATCAACAAGGGGACTGTCACGGCGCAGACTGTGCAAGGCGAGCCCAAGAATGATGCAATGATTCCTCAGATACGTGTCGGTGGTGTTGCCGGAATGACTAAAGGCGACATTATGGGATGTGACAATTTCGGAGAGGTCTCATCTTCAGGCACGCATTGGCCTGTAGTCGGCGGTATCTGCGGAATGCCTCACGCGGCCATCGTGATAGGGGATTGCGTGAATTATGGAATTGTCCGCATTACGAATGATTCTCCCGGCTGCGTAGGCGGCATTGCAGGTTCCATAAACAGGCCGGTGCATGTAAGGGGTTGTGTGAATCGTGGAGATATAACTTTTGGAGGATTCAGTCCTGACAGACGTTCTGCCTGTGGCGGTATCGCCGGCTCTGTCACTGTCAAGCGCGATGCCAAAGAAGGCGCGTATGTCCGTAATTGCCTGAATTACGGCAATGTTGCCGGCGGCTCCGGTTCGAACAAATATGAAAACAGCGACAATGCAATCCATACGGGAGGCATTACGGGATGGATATCAGGTTCCGATCTGGCTGTCGTGATGCTTAAGGATTGCACCAATTATGGAAAGGTGACATCTGACGGCGGCAGGTGCGGAAATATTTCCGGTGCATGTGTCAAGGTCCAGACAGGAGGGCAATACCCGGACGATTGGACGGAGGCGGCTGAACCGATGTCCGACGGCAGCAATGTGTTCGGACGTGTTACGGATGTGACAGGAAAGGCTGTCGCCGGTGTGGTGGTCAGCGATGGCTTCCAAAGTGTCCAGACAGACGGATATGGTTATTATTCCATGAAGAGCGACTTGTCTGCGGTCAGATTCGTCCAAATCTCGTTTCCTGCTGAATATGAAATCAATGCCGTGGACGGAAAGCCTTGCGGATACAAGCGCGTGGCAAGATATCAGAAGGCCGTCATGGCGGACTTCGTGCTGACGCCCCGAAAGTCACCTGCGGACAAATATACGATGCTTATGATTGCCGACCCTCAGATGAGGCCGTTCGGCGTCGACAATTCGGCGGAGGCCTACAAGAATTCCGTCATTCCTGATGCAGAAGCGTTCAGGCAGCAGTGCGGTGACGAATGTTATTCAATAGAACTTGGCGACCTGGTTTATAATTTCATGACTGCTTATGACGATTATATGGATATCACTGCAGGACTGAAATGTCCGACATTCAATGTGATGGGCAACCATGACTATGACCAGACCACAATGTATGACTCCGAACTGGGTGCCGTTTATTTCGAAACGTATGTGGGCCCTCAGAATTATTCGTTCAATATCGGGAAGGTCCATTACGTGGTTCTCAATGACATAGTTTACAGCAGGGCTTCCGCCAAGTATACCTACCGCTCCGGCTTGGAAGAACAAGCATTGAAATGGCTGGAAGGCGACTTGGCTTTCGTGCCTCATGATACGCCTCTTGTGGTATGTGCACATTCGCAGATGTTCAAGAAACGTTCGAGCCATTCTTCACGCAACCTGAATTATGCAAGTTACAAGGAACTTATATCCCGTTATTCCAAGGTTTATTCATGGGCTGGCCACAATCACGAGAATTACTATTATGACTATGCCGGAAAAGAGTTGGGCCTGGATAACATCTCATGTATCACGGTGTCACGTTCTACTGGGGCGCTCAGATTGAACAAGTACCTGAACAATGACGGTACGCCTCAAGGATATATGGTAATGGAGGTCGATGGCGATTCTTTCCGCTGGTATTATAAATCTGTCGGCAGGAATGGCAATTGGCAGATGAAAGTCTATCCGCCACGCCGCACCGACGGAGCGAGGATCGTTGCGAACATCTGGAATTACGGTGATGGCTGGAGCAATGTCGAGTGGTGGGAGAACGGCAAGAAGGTAGCCGACATGAGCCGGACCGAAATGGAAGACCCTGATTATGTGGATGTCTTTTCCGAGGTCAAGAATCCTACGACACGGAAGTATTGCGCACCGCTCAAGAGCCACAACATGTTCGAGGTGATGCCGTCCGACAATGTCCGTTCAGGTGAAGTCCATGTCACGGACAATTTCGGCGTGACCTACATCTCCGAAATTGAGTGGTAATTCAGTAAACCGTCCGGAAAACTGGTACTTTTTCCGGACAAAATAATCTTATTCAGCAGTCCGTCCGGAAATAAACGTTTTATTCCGGACGGACTGCTTGCGCTTGGCCTGTGGCGAAACACTTCTGCAAAAAAATATTTGCATTGAAAAAAATAATTAGTACTTTTACGCGGTAAACGAACTTAAAGATATGACTCAGGCTAGGTTAGAATTCGTCGGGGTGCTTCTGTGCACTTTGGTAGTGACGGTGGGCTGCGGAAGAGAGAAGGATTTGGAATGTGACGGGGGCTCTTCTGAAACCAAGATTGTCAACAATAGGACTTCATCGGAGGAAGGTGTGCTTCTTCTGGAGTTTTCGGACGGACAGAACGTGCCGTCGGAGATGGAAATGTCGGGAGACACCGGATGCAATATCCGTCTCGAACCCCTTTTCGAAGGCGTTGAGGACAAAAACCTCGAAAGATGGTATGTCGCCAGATTCTCTTCGGAAATTTCTTCTGAGCGTGTGGCCGCGGAATTGGCCGGGCGTGACGATATCACCAAGATACAATACAACAAAATCATCAGGAAGGCACCGGGCGAAGTTTCGTCCTGTGTCGAGGAAGATGTCCCTGTAAGGACCAAGGCCACGCCGGTTCAGACGGCCGTGTTCAATGACCCTGGCCTTGCTGACCAATGGCATCTTGTCAATACCGGAAATACCAAGGGTCAGGGGGAAAACCCTGTGTTTAGG
>FR882205.1:0-14158 GCA_000434935.1 Bacteroides sp. CAG:709
TAATACACAGGGTTTTCCCCCTGACCCGTTCTTGCCCTTAGGGGAAACCTTGCCCCCGCATATAAAGAAAAAGCAAGGTCTTTTGTAAAACCTTGCCCCTTTTCTTGTCCCCATGTGCCACAGAGTGGCATGGAATGGCGTTTTCAGTGCTCCCTTAGGGGCTCGAACCCTAGACCCCAACATTAAGAGTGTCGTGCTCTACCAACTGAGCTAAGGAAGCATTAAACTTCTATTTTTAGTGATCCGTTCGGGGCTCGAACCCGAGACCCCAACATTAAAAGTGTTGTGCTCTACCAACTGAGCTAACGAATCTCTCCATTTCCCCGCTCTAACAATACTTTTAATATCGCCGGATACTTAAGTGTTGGCTTGTTTTCCAAACGGGATTGCAAAGATAGGTACAATTTCTGAACTTCCAAACATTTTCGCACATTTTTTTCGAAAAATCTTATCTAAAATGTTTTGTAGACAGCTTCCGGCGGTAGAGGACCGCGCCGGTCCTCCCCACCGCGTGGGTGCGCTTTCGGGAGCCAATGCCGTCTCCGCCCACTCTTCCCGGCCGAAGGCGACCATAAATTGCAATATCTGCCGCACCTTTCCTATATTTGTAGAATGAAACAAAACAAACAATCATGAAACAGAACAAACAGGAATACTACAAGAAAAATGTGGAGTGGCTGGAAGCAAAATCCAAGGAAGAAGGCGTCAATGCCCTCGAAAGGGGAGTCTTTTACAAGGTGCTCCAATCCGGACAGGCCTCCGGAAAGCAGCCGGGAATGACCAATGTCGTCGTCTGCCATTATCTGGGCAGGACCATTGACGGCAAATGCTTCGACACCAGTCTGGGTGGCTGTCCTCTCGCCATTCGCATGCGTGAACTGATCGAAGGCTGGGTCATCGCATTGAAACAAATGCACGTTGGCGACAAATGGGAAATATATATCCCCTCGGAACTCGGCTATGGTAAAATTTCACAGCCCGGAATTCCAGGTGGCTCTACATTGATTTTCGAAGTTGAATTGATAGGAGTACAGTAATTCAGGGCATCTAGAGTCCTCGTATGAGAAGACGCTGGTAATTTCGTACCATCTAAAACGTTTTCTCGGAACAAAACCAATTTGCATAGTCGTTTGGTACCGCTTGAAACGTTTTCTCGGTACAAAAATGTGGAATTCATGATGGCTCGGGCATGCAGTCCCACAGGGCTGCCATCCTTGAGCTTGCGAACCTCATATTTGCGAAAAAGCCCGGCAAGTCGGAACCTGCTGGGCTTGAATTAAATATCGACCCCTGTTAAGCCTTATTTGGTAACGTGGAAATAATAACCTGCTTCAGAACGCTTATTTAAGAATCACTCCGTCGGCAGATAACTTGATCTCCACTTCAGCCTCACCCTTCTCCAGTTCGATTACGAACCATGCTCCGGAAGGAGTCTCCACATACTCGGCATCGTCGATTTCCCAAGAAGGATATGAAACGTTGAGCTGATTCATCACCGCGGCAGGAAGCTCTGACTTGCGGACATCCCACTCGGTCCTCAGCCAGACATTGTCCTTGCTGAAATACACATCCTTGCCGCGCCATTCGTGAACGATTTCCACCTCGATTTCGCCATCATCGTACTCAGTGTCCATGATGACCGCGCCGGGATATTTCTGGCTGATGAAACTCTTCAGGACAGTCTGGACATCGGCAGGAAGGTAATCCTCGTAATCGTAATCATCATCCACGTCCAGGACCACCTTGATGACCGCTCCTGTTTCAGAGAAATAAATGTCGGCCTCCTTTTCAATGTTTCCCGACTTGGTCTCAGCTTCGATGACATAGAACGTCGCCATTCCGGCCCTCTCAAGCTTGTCGATGTCGTCGATTTTCCACGTGGCATACTCGCTTGCCTCGAAAGCACTCTTTACAGCCTCTGGAAGGGCCTCATACGTAACCTCGCTTTCGGTCATGCACCATGTGCCGATGCCGTTGAACCATACGGAATAGTCATATTCCAAGTTCGCGGAACGCGTTGCCAGTCGATTGAATTTGGCTACGGTGTAGCCGTTCTTTGACACCCATTTTACATTGGTGGCATCAGGATAACGTGCAGCCAATTCGGCTTTTGCTTTGCTTATGTCATTATCTGCAGTGGCTTTGTTGCAGCCTGAAAGCGCCATCACCGAGACGCACAAGGTCATAATAAATAAATTTTTCATCGTACTATAATTTTCTGTTTATATGGCGAAATTACATTACGATTCTGGAGAGAATCTGTAATTTGCACGAAAAATCAGAAATTTATACGGAATCTATGCCTGCCGTCCGCAAAAGAATATGAAAACTGCATCCCGTTCTTGTCGGCAATAGTCTTGGCCAGGGCCAATCCCAGCCCGGTGGACCCCTCTTTCTTTGCGCCCTGATAGAATCTGTCGAAAATACGCTCCCGATCCAGCGGCGCTTCTCCGCTGTTTTCGACGGCCAATCCGTTTCCGTCCAATGCTATCGTGACAATGCCGCCCTCAGGGCTGTGCATAAATGCGTTCTTGATGAGGTTCGTGACCAGAATCGTGGCAAGCGTCTCGTTCATCCTGACCACGACAGGAGAATCCGGCATCTCCAATGAACAATGTATATTCTTCCTGCTGAAAATCTCCTTGTACATTTCCTTCTGCGACTGCACTATGGATGAGAGATTTACATCCATGACATCAGGGAACTGCCCGTTGTCGATTTTGGTGAGCAGCAGAAGCGTCTTGTTTAGTCTGGATATGTGCACGACCTCCCGTTTCATCTTCACAAGCTCTCCGATATTCTCCTCTCCCAATGAATCATTGTCCAGCATCCAGTCGATTCTTCCTCCCAGGACGGCGAGCGGCGTCTGCAGCTCATGGGAAGCATTGCCTATAAACTGCTTCTGCTTTTCGTAAGCCTCGTTGGACCTGTCGGTCGCTTCCGTCACGGCTTTTTCCAATTGCCTGAACTCGTAGATGTCGGTATCTGCCGCCAGCTTGTCCTGCGTCTTTCCCGGCGTATAGGCATTGAGCCAGTTGAGAATCTCGTAGAGCGGCCGTATGCTTTTCTGGAAAACGGCCAGCGTTATCACAATGACGGTCACCAGCAAGATCAGGTACAATGCTGCTATCCACCATAGGATTGCCTCGATCAAGTCTTCCTTTTCGAAAGTGGGAATTGCGGCAATTAGTTCGAAATATCGTCCTTCGGCATCATAGAAAAAGGTCTTGAGAAACCTGGCTGGTTCATCTTCGTCAGTTTCATTGATATATAAGTCGGAATCATAATATTTCGTGCGTGGGTGCGAGTCGGCGTATTCTTCGGTAACCTGGGAAATGCTGTAGTGCATGCCGGCAATGATGTCTGCCACCGGCAACTCTTGATTGGCCAACTTCTTGGCTATCAGTTGTTCCGAATAGCTTCTCAGTAGGTCGTCCACTTCATCGTTGATTTCTTCCACGGTGACGAAATAGAAAATCATAGCCCATAATGCGATGACAGGAATCAGTACCATGGACAGCCGGAGGGCTATTTTCTGGATCAGTTTCATAGAGAGTCCTTCAATATCATTTTATATCCGAATCCGTAGACCGACTTGATTTCAATGTCGGCGCCCGCTTCTTCCAGTTTCTTGCGCAGGTTCTTGACCTGTGAATATATGAAGTCGAAATTGTCCGCCAGATATGTCGAGTCGCCCCACACCGCTTCCGCCAGCACCGACTTGTCGATCATGTGCTCCGGCCGCAGCAGAAAATGCTGGAGAATCTCAAATTCTTTCTTTACCAATGTCAATGTCTTCCCGCCGACCTCGACGATGCGGCTGTCCGGGTTCAGTTTCACGTTTCCGAAGACAATGCCGTTGGAGCCGCTGCCTCCGTTTCGTCTGGTCACGCTCCTGATTCTGGCAATCAGCTCCGCAATGTGGAACGGCTTGGGCAAGTAGTCGTCCGCCCCTTCCTCCAATCCTGTAATCTTGTCTTCCAATGAGTTGCGCGCGGAGAGAATGATCACGTTGGGCCTTTTGCCTTCACGGTTGAATTCCTTCAGGAGGTCCAGGCCGTTCCCGTCCGGAAGCATTATGTCCAGCAATACGCAGTCGTAGGAAAACATGTTCAGCTTTTCCCATGCCTCATCATACGTCGCAGCCTCTTCCACGACATAATGCTCCTTCTTCAGAGCCCGTCCGATCAGCTCCCGCAGGGAGTTCTCGTCTTCTATTACCAGTATCTTCATGATACTGCTAAAGTACGAAGAAAATCTGGAAAGGAATTGAAAAAATCACAACTCTTTCATATTGCGCTTGAGCAGGGAGATGATTTCGGTTTTTGACTCGACGAGATCCTGGAGGTTTGCGATGGTTTCCTTCTGGGAAGCTATGATGCGTTCCAGTTCGGCGATCCGCGCATCTGCCGCACTTTTCATGTCGTCGGCGTTGCGCTTGTAAGAGATGCGGATGTCTTCCAGGCGCTCTTCGCTCTCAATCGGCTGATATCCCAACGCCAGTTCTTCGACAGGGACTCCGAGTATCTTCGCAATTTCGCCGAGCCTTTTGTTGATCAGGCAGGTCAGGCCTTTTTCAATGCTCCGGTACGAGTTCCTTGAAATGCCGAGCGCTCTCGCCATCTCATCCTGCGAGATACCTTTCTTCATTCTTATGCGGATGATGTTCTCTTTGATGCTGGCATTGTCCATAATAACAGATGAATAATAAGTTATAAAACTCAAATTCTGCAAGCCGTCGGCTTGTCGAGCCATCGCGTGATTCGCTGACTATGACAAAGTTATCCCGAATATCTGCCGTCGGAGGACAATAATTTCAGGCCAATGACAATCAAACATTGTCATTTGTAAATTATTTTGTGCTCAGGCTTGCACTGACGTTCAGTAAGTTTGACAACTTGCGAGATATAGAGCCCGCGAGGGCGATGGCAAGTCCCTTCCCCGAGGGGAGGGATTAGGGAGAGGGTAACGTGCACAAAAAAAGTGCGTTGGGCCTATATCCTTCGAACGAGTGCCAACCCTCAAATTCGCACTAACGTTCAGCAAGTTTGACAACTTGCGTCTATCGTGTGCCAAATTGGCAGTCTGCGGCATTGGCAGATAATTTGCTGATGAAAGGGCGGACCCTCGGCAGATGACCCAGCTCCGAGGATCTGATGTAATATGCTGTGGGTGATTATTATAGCGTCCATTTATGGACTGTTTTCCAAAAGATATAAGAGATTAAGAAGATATGAAAAAGCAAAAAGAAGAAGAACTCGGGAAGAAAGGAAGTCAGGTAAAGTCTGAAGAAACCCCATGTCCTGAGCATAAAGAGTGTGAAAATACTGACAAGAAGTCTTGCCGGAAGGAAGAATCCTGTCAGAAAGGCGAAGATAAGGAATGCAAGAAACTGGAAGAAAAGATTACGGCTCTTGAAAACGAGAAGAAATCCGTGGAAGAGAAACTTGCCAAGGAGAAGGATGACTATGTCCGTCTGATGGCCGAGTTCGAGACATTCCGCAGACGCACGGCAGAGGAAAAGCTTGCACTTGTTTCATCTGCTGCTTCGGAGACCATCAAGGGATTGCTTCCGGTTCTCGACGACTGTGAGCGCGCAATGGAAATCCTGAACACTTCCAGCGACGAAGCTGCCAAAGAGGGAACAGGATTGATTTACGATAAGCTCATGAAGTATCTGAAGACCAAAGGCTTGGAGAAAATCGAGGCCAAAGGCAAGAAGTTCGATACTGATTTCCATGAGGCGGTCGCACAGGTGCCGGTAGAAGATAAGGATAAGAAAGGTCTTGTTTACGATGTAATTGAGACAGGCTATACCCTTGGCGGCAAGATATTGCGTTACGCCAAGGTTGTTGTCGGAATATAGTTTTCGGGCTTTCCGGCCCGGAAGGAGGCTGATTTATGGCAGAGAAAAGAGATTATTATGAAGTGCTCGGTGTGGAGAAGAATGCCAGCACCGATGATATAAAGTCGGCTTTCAAGAAGCTGGCGCTTAAATGGCACCCTGACAGATGGGTGAGCGGAACCGAGGAGGAGAAGAAGAATGCCGAAGAGAAATTCAAGGAGGCATCCGAGGCTTACGAGGTTCTGAGCGACCCTGACAAGAGGGCAAAATATGACCGTTTCGGTTTCAGCGGAGCTGCTGCAGGCGGCTATGGCAATGCAGGCGGTTTCGGCGGCATTGACATCAATGATATCCTGAAGGATTTGTTCGGGTCCGGATTCGATTTCAGCGGAGGAAACGGCGGCGGTTTCGGTGGCTTCGGCGGATTTTCCGGTTTCGGAGGTTTCGGCGGTGGCCAACGTAGTCAGCAGAGAGTGATGCGCGGGCGTGACATACGTACGCGCGTGCGCCTTACATTGGAAGAAATCGCGAAGGGCGTGACCAAGGAAGTAACCATCGAGCGTTACGAACAATGCCCTGATTGCGCGGGAAAGGGTACTCTCAATGCTTCCGACGTGAAGACGTGTCCGGTATGTCATGGCTCCGGTCAGGAACAGCGTGTCGCGAACAGTTTCTTCGGGCAGACAGTGACATATACGACTTGTTCAAGATGCGGCGGAGAGGGAAAGATTGTCACGAATCCTTGCCGTTCATGCGGCGGAACAGGTCTCGTGCGCAAGAGAGTAACAGTCAAGGTCAATATTCCTGCGGGTGTCGAGGACGGCATGCAGCTTACGCTCCAGGGCCAGGGACATGCGGCCAAGGCCGGCGGAATCAACGGTGATTTGCTGGTAGTGATCGAGGAACTGCCTCATGCTTCGTTGAAGAGGGAGGGCAAGAACTTGTTCTACAGCAAGATAATCCCTGTTACCGATGCTATCCTCGGCGGAGAGACGGAGATTCCGTGTCTCGACGGTACTTATAAGATAAAGGTGGAACCGGGAACGCAGTCCGGTACGATTGTCAGGCTCAGGGGCAGGGGATTGCCTGCCGTGAAGGGCTATGGCTCCGGTGTCGGCGATTTGTATGTGAAATACCTTGTGTGGATTCCTAAGAAACTCAAGAGCAGCGAGAAGTCTGCCATCGAGTCAATGCGTTCAAGTGACAGCTTTACGCCGGATCTGAGCAGGGAAGACCGGAATCTTTTCGATAAAATGAAAGAAAATTTCTAAAAAGTATTGCGGATTCAAAAAAAGTTAGTACATTTGCAATCCCATTAACAAGGCAACCTCTTACGTTCGTTGGTTATTAAAGTAACGTTGCGCATTAAAAGTTTTTAGAAATGGATTTGATAAAAATTGTAGACCAGGCTTTTGCAAACGAGAAAGTCGCGTCATATCCGAAGTTCAAAGGTGGCGATACAGTCACAGTTACTTATAGGATTAAAGAGGGTGACAAGGAGAGACTCCAGAAGTTTAGAGGAGTTATTATCCAGATTAGCGGTGCTACTCCGTACACCAAAACATTTACCATCCGCAAGATTTCAGGTGGTATCGGTGTTGAGAGAATCTTCCCGTTCCAGTCACCATTTATCGAGTCAATCGAAGTGAACAAGGTTGGCCACGTACGTAGAGCAAGAATCTTCTATCTCAGGGCACTTTCTGGAAAGAAGGCTAGAATCAAGGAGAAGAAGATGGTAATCCTCAAAGAGGAAGGCGCTACAAAGTAAGCCGAGTCAAAATACAGGTCATTGGACCTGAACTGGTCCCATAGCTCAATTGAATAGAGCATTTGACTACGGATCAAAAGGTTATAGGTTTGAATCCTATTGGGATCACAAAGCCCCGGAGATTTTTCTTCGGGGCTTTTTTGTGTTCGTCCAGCACGAACATACTCTAAATGGTGCAAGTCTTTTTCAGGACGACATATTGCCTGCTGGTGGGACCGGGTGTTTTCAATTTCGTTCCGCGAAAACGTTTTACATGGAACAAAACCCATTGGCACGGGCATTTGGTTCTGTGAAAACGTTTTAGATGGAACAAGGTATGTTTGAGAATACATTTGGTTCCATCTAAAACGTTTAATTGGAACCAAATGTAGCGATGAGATAGAGCGTTGAAGGGGATGACGTCGGCAGTGATGGGGCGCTTGGATGTGGGATAAAATGATGGAGGAGACTAGACTGACAGTGAATCAAATGGGGCTGCGTGACAAAATGGTGTGGGAGACTAGGTGGATAGTGAGATAGAACGTTGGAGGGAATGTTGCTGGTGCTAATCTGAACGAGGGCAGTGAGGCGAAACGAACTGGGCACTGAAATGGGGCGACGAAACAAAAAACGGCCGCACCGGAAAGGTGTAGCCGTTCTTTAAAATTTCTACAGAGAAATATTAGAATCTCTCTTCAGAAGAAACAGTCAGCTTCTTGCGTCCGTGACGACGACGAGCAGCCAGTACGCGACGTCCATTAGGGGTAGACATACGTTCACGGAATCCGTGTTTGTTCACGCGTTTGCGTACAGATGGTTGAAATGTTCTTTTCATTATCTTACTTTTTTATATTTTTCACAAATAGGATTGCAAAGGTAACCTTTTTAGAGTTAAATACAAAATTTTTTACAAGAATTTTTCGTATCTTTGACGTATCGGCTTCCGATTTGCGGACGCGGAGAAAATCAAGCATTATCATTGGCAGAAATGAAAGAAAGATTATTCCTTATAGATGGACATGCGCTGGTATTCAAGATGTATTATGCCTTCCTGCGCCGCCCTATGATCAACTCCAAGGGCGCAGACATGTCCATTCTCTTCGGATTTACCAAATACATTCTGGAACTGATCTCCAGAGAACATCCCGACTATATCGCTGTGGCGTTCGACCCGCCGGGGGGAACGTTCAGAAACCAGATGTATCCGGAATACAAGGCCACTCGTGCAGAGACCCCGCAGCTTGTCATTGACTCCCTTGAACCGCTCATCGGAATATGCAAGGCACTTGGCATCACGACATTGATGGTGCCCGGCTTCGAGGCGGACGACGTCATCGGCTCCATGGCGAAACGTGAAGCGAAACAAGGCAATGAAGTCTACATGGTCACGCCCGACAAGGACTACGGTCAGCTGGTGGACGAAAACATCTATCAGGTAAAGCCCGGAAATGCCGGTGGCGAAAACATTGTCCTGGACTCCAAGGCAGTATGCGAGAAATACGGCATATCCTCGCCGATACAAGTCATTGAAATGCTTACCCTCTGCGGTGATACGGCCGACAACGTGCCCGGCGTGAAAGGCATCGGCGAAGTCGGTGCCGGAAAACTTATTTCGAAGTACGGCACCGTGGAGAACATCTATCGGCATATTGACGAACTGACACCACGTCAGCAGGCGCAATTCCATGACGCTGAGCCACATATCGGGCTGAGCCATCAGCTCGTCACGATAAAGACCGACATGGCCCTCCCGCATGAGGACATGCACGTGAATCTCCGTTTCACCCCGGAAGTCGCCGACCTCTTCGCGAAATACGAATTCAATTCGCTGAAGAAACTGATCCCCGAAACCGACGGCGACATGCCCGCAGCCGAAATCGCCCGCGGCAGGAAAATGGAAATCACCGAAGTTCAGGTCAATGAAATCCTGACAATGGCCTCCAAGGCCGGAGCCGCAGCAGTCCGGATCAATGACAATGACTCAGCCGCTGTAGCCGTAAGCATTGATCCTGAAACACTTGAAGTCGCTGCCGCTTATGGGAGACCGGCCGATTTCAAGGTGATTCTGGAAGATGGCGGCATTGAAAAATACGGATATAATCTGAAAGAACAGCTGAACCTGTTGGCTGGCGAAAACATTGGCCTTCGAGGCAACTTGCTGGACATCAGCCTGATGCACTATCTCATAAATCCGGAGAAGAGCCATAAGCCGGAAATTCTGGCGAAAAGCTATCTGGATGTGGATATGGACGCGGACATTGAAGAAAAGCAGGAAGAACCGGTATCGCTTTTCGATGAGCCGGCCGAAGATGACGGTCATGATGCCGTCCGTGATTCCGCCGCTGCTGTCCTGACGGGGCTGAAAGTGCGTAAGGAATTGGAAGACAATTCACTCGGTCATTTGTATTCCGACATTGAGGAACCGCTTATGCTCGTCCTTGCGAAGATGGAACGTGACGGCGTGAAGGTGGATCTCAGGCAGCTGGACGAATTTGCGGCCGGTCTGCGCAAGGAAATGAGCGAAAGGGAGGCCCGCATCCGTGAAATGGCTGGCGAGCCGGAATTGAACATATCCTCACCCAAGCAAGTCGGCGAAGTCCTCTTCGACAAACTGGCATTGGACCCGAAAGCGAAAAAGACGGGACGGGGCAGCTATCCTACCGACGAAGCGACCCTCATGACATTGGAAGACAAGCATCCGATAATCGATGAGATTCTGGAATTCCGTGCGGTAAAGAAACTGCTCTCCACATATATCGAGCCGTTCCCATCCTTCGTGTCGCCATCGGACGGACGAGTGCATACGACTTTCAATCAGGCACTTACCGCCACAGGTCGACTCAGTTCATCGAATCCGAATCTCCAGAACATCCCTATCAGGACGGAACGGGGAAAGGAAATCCGGAAGGCCTTTGTGGCAGGCGAACCGGATGGCGTCATCGTCTCTGCGGATTATTCCCAGATAGAACTCCGCATCATGGCGCATATCAGTCAGGATCAGCATCTTATCCAAGCTTTCCGTGAAGGGCGCGACATCCATTCAGCCACGGCCGAGAAGATTTTCGGCATATCCCATGACGAAGTTACTCCGGACCAGCGACGGATTGCCAAGACCGCCAATTTCGGCATCATGTACGGCATATCGTCATTCGGACTGGCTCAGAGACTGGGAATTTCCAGGACGGAAGCGAAGAAACTTATCGACGACTATTTCGCCGCGTTCCCCGCAATCCGCTCGTTCATTGACGATACCGTAGCTTCGGCACGCGAAAACGGCTATGTCGAAACGCTGTTCGGACGCCGCCGCTACCTCCCCGATATCAGCTCCCGCAATGCCACCGTGCGAGCGCTTGCTGAAAGGACCGCGGTCAATGCCCCTATCCAGGGAACCGCAGCCGACATCATAAAAATGGCCATGATCAATGTCGACAGGAAGATGCGTGAGGCCGGGCTGAAGAGCCGCATGGTACTGCAGATCCATGATGAACTGCTGTTCGACACCGTTCATGATGAAATAGATACACTGATGTCCATCGTCAAGGAACAGATGGAGCACGTCACAGAATTGTCCGTTCCTTTAACTGTAGAATGCAATTATGGCAAAAACTGGCTCGAAGCTCACTAGTGTGAATGATGATGTGCTGGTCCGGATGGCTCTGGACGGCAATCAGACGGCATTTTCAGCATTGCACGCGAAATATGAGATGGCTGTCTGCTCGATTATCGGAAAGATTGTCAGCGACCCCATCGAGGTGGAGGACATCTGCATAGAGAGCTTCGAAAGAGCTTTCCAGAAGCTCTGCACTTTCGACCAAGGCAAGAAATTCTCCACGTGGCTCTTTGCCATTGCCAAGAACAAGGCATTGGACCACAAGACTTTGGCGACCAACAAGAGCAAGGTCATCGACAATTCGTCCATAGATATGACCAATGACAAGGCGGACAATGTCGCCGACGGTCAGCTGAGCCCGGAAGAATACATAATTTCCGCACAGGACCATGAAACATTCCTGAACTGCATCAGCGGCCTGCCTGAACTTTATAGGGAAGTCGCGCAAATGTGCTATGTGGACAATCTCGGCTACAAGGAAATCGCGGAGAAGACCAATCTGCCGCTCAACACCGTCAAGACAAGGATAAACCGCGCCCGCGCCCAGATTATCCGTAAAATGCTGGAGGAAGAATAGTTATGAATGTCAATGAATTTGTCACCCTCGTGCTCGGGTCGTTCCCGGAATTGACGCCGGGGCAGGAATCAATGTTCCGTGCGATGGGGCCCCTCTACAATGACTGGAATTCCAGGATCAATGTCATTTCCCGCAAGGATATCGACAGTTTATATGTCAGGCATGTGCTTCATTCACTGGCGATTGCGCAATATCTGAAAACGATGCGCCCTGAAATTTTCGAAACGTGGCGGACACCTGGAGCGGGAATCAATGTGCTTGATCTCGGAACAGGAGGCGGTTTCCCGGGAATACCGCTTGCCGTGCTGTTTCCGGAAGTGAATTTCCTTCTCTGCGATTCGGTCGGCAAGAAAACCATCGTGGCGAAAGCTGTTGCGGAATCCCTTGGATTTCAAAATGTTACCGTGGTCAATGCCCGTGCGGAATCATTGCCTCAGAAGTTTGATTACGTGGTCTCACGCGCCGTCACGGCGCTGGATAATTTCTATCCTTGGGTGGCGGGAAAGTATACCGGCGACATCTTCTATCTTAAAGGTGGGGATTTTGCCGAAGAACTCTGCCACATGATGCAGATTGCCGGCATTCAGCCCGGTGCCGTCCGCACATGGAAAATCCAGGATTGGGTGGATGACCCGATTTTCGATGAAAAATACGTGATAGACATACCTGTAGGCAAGAAATAATTATGGCGTGGAAACTGCTGGCTGAAGGACTTTCTGTCGGGTATGACGGCAAGGCATTGCTCCGCAACCTATCGTTCGCGGTAGGGCCGGGGGAGTGCGTGCTGCTCTGCGGCGGAAACGGCATGGGCAAGAGTACATTGCTCCGGACGCTGGCCGGGCTGCAGAAACCTCTTGGTGGGACTGTCCGGAATCCCGTCGGCGGAAAGGCGGTGCTGGTCCCGTCGCGCATTCCCAAAGTAGCCGGCTTTACCGTGAAAAAGTTCATCGGGCTTACGACTTTTCAGGAGACGGACTGGCTGGGAAGGATCGGCAAAGAATTGGAGGCGCGCATCGCCGGCTCTATGTCAATGCTTGATATACAGGAGTTTGCGGACAGGGATATTTCTACGTTGAGTGACGGTGAATTCCAGAAAGTCTGCATAGCGGCAGCCGTGGCGAGAAATGCTGAAGTGGTTCTGCTGGACGAACCGACGGCATTCCTGGATGTCGAAGCTCGTGAAACGGTGCTGCAGACATTGTCGGACATCGTCAGATGCGAGAATGCTCCGGCGATAATATTTTCCTCCCACGACATTTACTCGGCGGTCAGGCATTGCACCAGAATCTTCGGCCTTTATAAAAATACGGACCGGGAAACCTCTTTCATGGATTCCGGTCCGTGTGTGTCTGAATTTGATGCTGTGCTGGAACGCTGCTTCCCGAATATTCCTATTCGTCGGCAATTATAATTTGCACACCTGCATCCTCGATCTTCTCTCTCAATGATTCCGGCATTCCCTTGTCGGTAATGATGATGTCAATGTCTTCGATGTTGCCGATTTTTCCGAATCCGCGTCTGCCGAATTTCGATGAATCCGCAAGCACGACCGTCTGTGATGCCGCTTTCATCATGGCGTTCGTAAGCTCGGCCTCTTCGATCGTCGCGCAGGTCACGCCGGAAGCGAGGTCAATGCCGTCGCAGCCGATGTATAGCTTTGAGCAGCTGGCGTTTTTCAATCCCTCTACTGCATACTCGCCGCGCACGGAGAAAGAGTTTTTGTACAATGCTCCTCCCAGGATGAATACCTTGACATTGCTCCTGCTGTGCATGAGGACCGCGATGCCCAATGACGGGGTTACGACATTGATCATGCCGTTCGGCTCTAGTTTCTCGGCGAATGCGGTAACGGTGGAACCTGATGCCAGGATTATGGCGTCATCCGGTTTTATCAATGTCTGGGCGGCCTTTGCGATCGCCTGCTTCTCTTCGATGTGCTGTGATGTCTTCTCGTCGATGCTGATGTCCATCACATGCGGCTTGACCGGTGAAGCGCTGCCGTGGGTCCTGTACAGAACTCCCTGACTTTCAAGGATTCTGAGGTCCTTTCTGATGGTTGCTCCTGTGACGCCCAGCTGGTCTGCGATGTCCAGGACTCTGATAAATCCGTTTTTGGCAAGTTGATCCTTGATGTACTTGTGCCGTTCTGCAATACTTATCATTTTCGTTTGCTTTTTTTTGATTTCGCTTCGTTGCAAATGTACGAATAAATTAATTAAATGAAAAGTTTGCGTAACTTTGTATGTTCTTCAATCCGCTTCAGGATGAACTCGATGATTTCGGAAACATCGACCATGTGTGTGCCCAGGGGAAAGGTACTGATTGGCCGTTCTTGTCGAATATGCGGATGCTAATACCGTTGTCGTCTATTCAGACGTG
>FR882205.1:14192-36300 GCA_000434935.1 Bacteroides sp. CAG:709
CAGACGTGATTTCGCATAAATCGATGTGTAAAGATAAGAAAAAAAATCATTTTGTTTCATTTTTCATTCTATTTTTCCTGAAAATGTTTTGAAAATGAAAAAACTTGAGTACTTTTGTAGTAAGCTATGAAACTTATGGGATATTTTAAGTTTATCATAATAAAGAAATGAAACATATACTATTATGAGTGAGATAGAAACTGCTCTGGAAAGAGCGAGAGACACCAAGGCGCTGGAATTTGGCGTGGGAGCCATGGAAAAAGTTCCGGCGATGTTCAATAAATTGTTTCCGGGAAAGACAGCTGTCGTAGTGGCAGACAAGAATACTTACGCTGTCGCAGGCGAAGCAGTCTATGGCTATCTGAAAAATGCCGGCATCAATACGGAGTCTCCTTTCATTTTCACGGACCCTGAACTTTTCGCCGAGTGGTCATACATCGAACAACTGGAAGCATTCCTCAAAGAGCGCGATGTCATTGCCGTGGCCGTAGGTTCCGGTGTTATCAATGATTTGACGAAACTGGTTTCGAGTCATCTCGGAAGACGTTATATAATAGTAGGTACAGCAGCGTCAATGGACGGCTACACCGCTTATGGCGCATCCATTACTTTTGAGGGCAACAAGCAGACATTTGATTGTCCTGCACCTCTCGGAATGGTGCTCGATCCTACTGTTGCAGCGAAGGCACCGGAAGGGATGTCCGCATCCGGATATGGCGACCTTATGGCCAAGGTTCCTGCAGGAGCCGACTGGATCATTGCTGATGCAGTCGGCAGCGAAAGCATTGACCCGTTCGCATTCTCGTTGGTACAGAGTAAGTTGCGTGACGCATTGTCCGATCCTGACGCTGTGGCTGCGGGTGATGTAGAGGCTACCGGAAAATTGGCCGACGGCCTTATCATGAGCGGCTTCGCAATGCAGGCAATGTCTTCAAGCCGTCCGGCTTCAGGCACCGACCACCAGTTCAGCCACTATTGGGATATGGAAGGACTCTGTCATAACGGCAAGCACGTGTCACATGGTTTCAAGGTCTCTATCGGAACTCTTGTTTCTACAGCATGTCTGGAATACCTTGTCGGCAAGGACTTTACGTCAATGGACATCGACAAGGCAGTGGCTCAGTGGCCGGAGTGGGAAGAGATGGAGAAGACCATTCATGAGGTATTCGACGGCAAGCCGGGTCACTTGGCAAGAGGTCTCGTGGAGAGCAAGGGTAAGTATACTGACCGCGAAGGTGTCCGCAAACAGCTTGAAGCAGTGAAGAACAATTGGCCTGAATTGCGCGAGAAAATCCGCAAGCAGATCATTCCGTTCAATGAAGTATATGATTGTCTGAAACGGGTGGGCGCTCCGTATGAGCCTGAGATGATCGGTGTAAGCCGTGAGAAACTCCGCAGTACGTTCCGCGTCATTCCGTTCATGAGGAATAGATTTACCGGCATTGACCTGATTTACAGGGCCGGACTTATGGAAGAGGTGGAGAATTACCTCTTCGGTAAGGGTGGAATTTACGAGTGTTGATACATGGTAATTCATTCTTGAATTACCGAACGTTTATGTGTGCTTCTGAGGTTAGGTTTGTCCCCGGAAGTTATGTTGAGGCTGACCATGTGAATGGCCGGCCTCACTGCTTTTCCGGCGGGTCATTATCTCTCGGAAAACCTTGGAAGTAACGTTTTATTTGCTAATTTTGATTCGTGGACCAGAGCGGTTCATATTGAGGTTTCGTTACGATAATGTAATGATAATCAATGTGTTGTAAATCATTCTTGCGACTTTTGCATTGGCGGTGATTTGCTTGCGAAACTGAAACCGTTGCGGAATGAAAATAAGACGCGTTTTCTGAGGTTATGAACGAAATTGAAAATATCCTGAAAAGGGTGAGAGATACCAAGGCGCTTGAGTTCGGCGTCGGTGCAATGAAAAAAATTCCGGCGATGTTCGACAGCCTGTTTCCAGGGAAAACGGCAGTCGTCGTGGCTGATAAAATCACTTATGAAATTGCCGGGAAAACCGTCCATGGGTATCTTGAAGATGCCGGCATACAAACCGTGGCTCCATTTGTCTTTACGGATCCGTGGCTCTATGCCGAATGGTCTTATCTGGAGCAGCTCGAATCATATCTGAAGGCACGGGATGTCATCGCGGTCGCGGTAGGTCTAGGTGTCATCAATGATTTGACAAAACTGGCTTCCTGTCATCTCGGAAGGCGTTATATCATAGTCGGAACGGCAGCTTCCATGGACGGCTATACTTCTTACGGGGCTTCCGTCACATATCACGGCAACAAGCAGACCTTCGATTGTCCGGCACCTCTTGGCATGGTGATGGATCCGGCCGTTGCCGCAAAGGCTCCTGCCGGAATTACGGCATCCGGTTACGGAGACATGATAGCGAAAATCCCTTCAGGTGCAGACTGGATGATTGCTGATGCAGTAGGAAGCGAAAGCATTGATCCATTCGCTTTTTCGCTTGTACAGAAGAACTTGCGCGATGCGTTGTCTGATCCTGACGCAGTGGCTGCCGGCGATGTGACTGCTGTCGGCAAACTTGCGTATGAATTGATCATGAGCGGATTTGCCATGCAGTCGATATTGTCCAGCCGTCCAGCGTCGGGAGCTGAACACCTTTTTAGCCATTATTGGGATATGGAGGGCCTCTGCCATAACGGCAGGCATGTGCCTCATGGCTTTAGTGTGGCTATAGGTACGCTCGTTTCGGTTGCTTGTATGGAGTACCTTCTGAGCAAGGATTATACGAAAATTGATATTGATGCGGCAGTGGCCAAATGGCCGGAATGGGATGATATGGAAAAGCATATACGCGAAGTGTTCGAAGGTATGCCGGACCATCTTGCCCGTGGTCTGGTGGAAAGCAAATCCAAGTATGTCAGCCGTGACATCATCTGTAAACAACTCATGGCGGTAAGAGATAATTGGCCTGAACTCAGCGGCAAGATCCGGGACCAGATTCTTCCTTTCAATGTCGTCAGGGATTGTCTTAAACGTGCCGGCGCTCCATACGAACCGGAAATGATAGGCGTCAGTCATGAGAAACTCCGGAAGACATTCCGCGCCATCCCGTTCATGCGGGACCGGTTCACCGGCATTGACCTGATTTATCGCGCCGGCCTTATGGACGAGGTGGAAGCTTACCTTTTCGGCAAAGGCGGGGTTTACGAGTGCTAGTCCCTGGTTTGTGCGGTGACTCCGAAACTTGAATAAACAAAAGAGGCTGGCCATGTAATCTGGTCAGCCTCAATTCTATATGAGTTACTGTTATTTGCTCTGTGCAATCGCAGCCTGCGCAGCGGCGAGACGTGCGATAGGAACACGGAATGGTGAGCAAGATACGTAGTCGATGCCGATCTTGTTGAAGAACTTGATGGAATCAGGATCTCCACCGTGCTCTCCGCAGACACCGCACTTGAGCTCAGGTCTCTTGGAACGACCGCTCTGGATACCATATTCCACGAGCTTTCCTACACCCTTGGTGTCGATAGTCTTGAACGGATCTGCATCCAGGAGTTTGTTTCCGAGATATTCGCCCATGAATGTTCCTACGTCATCACGTGAGAAACCGAATGTCATCTGTGTGAGGTCATTGGTACCGAATGAGAAGAACTGTGCGGTACGGGCCATCCTGTCACCGGTAAGAGCGGCACGAGGGATCTCGATCATTGTACCGAACTGGTAGTGGATGGTGGTGCTGTACTTGCCTTCAACCTCTGCCTTTACCCTGTCGCAGATAGCCTTCTGGAAGCTGAGCTCACGAGCTGAAATTGTTACAGGAATCATGATTTCAGGAATCGGGTTGAAACCTTCTGCCTGAAGTTCTGCAGTAGCTGTGAAGATAGCCCTGTACTCTACCTCTGCAATCAGAGGGAATGACACGTGAAGACGTACTCCACGATGACCCATCATAGGGTTGACCTCGTGCAGGGACTCGCCACGTTTCTCGATTTCCTCAACGGTTACGCCGAGCTCTTTGGCCAATTCTGCTTTCTTCTCTTCAGTTCTAGGAACGAACTCGTGGAGAGGCGGGTCGAGCAGACGGAATACTACAGGCTTGCCGTCCATGATCTTGAGGGTGCCCTTTACAGAAGCCTTGATGAATGGTTCAAGCTCTGTAAGTGCTTCCTTTCTTTCTTCATCTGTATCGCAGAGAATCATCTTGCGGAGTTTTGCAAGCGGAGTCTCTGAATTCTTGCCGTAGAACATGTGCTCAAGACGGAACAGACCGATACCTTCGGCGCCGAATGAAAGAGCCTTTGCAGCATCTTCAGGTGTGTCGGCATTGGTACGGATTCCGAGCTTGCGGAACTTGTCGGCGAGAGCCATGAACTTCACGAACAGCGGATTCTCGGATGCGTCCATCGTCTCGATCTGTGCGTTGTAGACGAGACCCTTGGTGCCGTTGAGGCTGAACCAGTCGCCTTCCTTGAACTGCTTGTCGTGGCCAGCGAAAGTCACGATCTTGTTTTCGAGGTCAATGTGCATTGCATCGCAACCTACGATACAGCATTTGCCCCATCCGCGTGCTACGAGAGCAGCGTGTGAAGTCATACCTCCACGGATGGTAAGGATACCTGCAGCTGCGCGCATACCCTCGATGTCCTCAGGAGAAGTCTCTTCACGGACGAGGATGACCTTCTTGCCATCTGCGGCGGCCTTTACGGCATCCTCAGGAGTGAACACGAGTGTTCCTACCGCTCCGCCCGGAGATGCAGGAAGACCCTGTGCCATAACTTTGGCCTTCTTCTCAGAAGCCGGGTCGAGGATTGGGTGGAGAATCTCGTCGAGCTGTGCAGGAGAAATACGCATTACGGCGGTCTTCTCGTCGATCATACCCTCTTCGAGCATGTCGATCGCCATCTGGAGGGCAGCGAGACCGGTTCTCTTGCCGATACGGCACTGGAGCATCCAGAGGTGACCCTCCTGGATGGTGAACTCGATGTCCTGCATATCGTGGAAGTGCTCCTCAAGTCTGATTCTGATTTCGTCGAGCTCCTTGTAAACCTCAGGCATTGCCTTTTCGAGGGACTCGAGATTCTTGTTCTTCTCTGTCTTGGTAGCCTCGTTGAGCGGGTTAGGGGTGCGGATACCTGCTACGACATCCTCTCCCTGGGCGTTGATGAGCCACTCACCGTAGAACTTGTTGTCTCCGTTTGCAGGGTTACGTGAGAACGCAACACCGGTAGCGGAAGTATTGCCCATATTGCCGAATACCATTGACTGTACGTTCACTGCTGTGCCCCAGTCATCTGGAATTTTCTCAATCTTTCTATATGTAATGGCGCGTTTTCCGTTCCATGACTTGAATACGCCGCCGATAGAACCCCAAAGCTGCTCTTTTGCAGTGTCAGGGAAATCTACGCCGAGAACTTCTTTAACCTTGGCCTTGAACTGGTCGCAAAGATCCTTGAGCTCTTCAGCCGTGATATCGGTGTCAGAGGCATAACCTTTGGCAGCCTTGAGCTCTGACATCATCTTGTCGAGCTGCTGGCGGATTCCCTTACCGTCCTCAGGCTCAATGCCTTCTGCTTTCTCCATAACGACGTCTGAGTACATCATGATGAGGCGGCGGTAAGCATCGTAAACGAAACGAGGGTTGCCGGTCTTCTTGATCATTCCCGGAAGAGTCTCAGAGCAAAGTCCGATGTTCAGGATGGTGTCCATCATACCAGGCATTGAACTTCTTGCGCCTGAACGGCAGCTCACGAGGAGCGGATCGTTAGGATCGCCGAATTTCTTGCCCATGATTTTCTCTGTAGCCTCAAGTGCTTCAGCCACTTCTTGTTTCAATGCATCTGAATAGCCTCCTCCGAGAGCGTAATACTCTGCACAGCACTCAGTTGTGATAGTGAAACCAGCCGGAACCGGCATGCCGAGCAGGTTCATCTCGGCCAGGTTAGCTCCTTTTCCTCCAAGGAGTTCGCGCATGGTGCCATTGCCTTCAGCAGTCTTGCCACCGAAGCGATACACCCTTTTTTTGTTCTCTAACATATTTTTAAAACAGGTTTTTGTTTTTCGAAATCAAAATGCAAATTTAATCATTTTATACATGCATTGCAAGAAAAACTTACTTGCCTCTATGCCCCTTCTCGTAAAGCTCGATGGAATTGATGATGTTCTGCCATACGCTGTACAGTCCTCCTGCGACGGAAGTCACCGGAGTCAGATACGAATAGCCGAGCCATATCAGGAAGCCGGTGTTTTTCTGTCCAAGTGCCTGGCCGGCGGTGATTTCATCAGAAGACCGTTCTTCTTCCGACTCCTTCCTTCCGACTCTTCCGGCAGCCTTTCCGACACCGAACTGGATGACCGTACAAGCCAGCGAAATGACACCTATCAGCACTACTATCCAGAAGGATATATGGCTGAGTACCAATGCTCTGGTGGCAAGAAAAATCGCCAATGTCAGCGAAATGCCCCAGAAATAGAAAGCCCATTCAGTGTATCTCATCAGCCAGCGCTGGAGTCTCCTGGCAGTATATCTGATGAGCCATGCCAGAAGCAGCGGGAAAACCAGCAGCGGGAAAATCTTCATGCAGATCGCGATGAAACTCTCGAAGAAGGTCGCGTCCGACTCAGTATTGAATATTGGTATGACCAGAGGAATTACGACTGCTACCGCAATGTTGATGAGCACGACGTATGACACGGTGTCCGACAGGCGTCCGCCAAGTTTCCCGGTAATCACTCCCGCGGCTGCTGCCGTAGGGCAGATGAAACACAGCATTGCGCACTCTGTCAATATTTTAAGGTCTCCGTCAGGCATCAATGTCGCAAGCCATGTGAACAAGATGAACATGACGATCTGGAAAGCCAGCGCGATGAAATGCCAGCGCCGGAACCTCAGGTCGTGCGGTGAAATCCTGTTGAACTGTAGAAATAGCATGATTGCGATGAGTGCCGGTTGGACTCGTTTCGCAAAAATCGAGAAAGAAGGCTCCACGTCAGATGCCAGCCAGGGCACATAATGGAGTGCCAAATAAGATGCCGCCCCCGTGAAAATCGCCAGAGGCAGCATCCATTCCTTTATGAAATTGATTAATTTATCCTTTGCCACAATAACCTCCCTACAACAGCTTGGCCGCTATGTCCGACAATTCGCTGCGCTCTCCCTTCTTCAGGAATACGTGTTCGAAAAGCTTCTGTCCGGCCATCTTTTCACCGAGATGCGTAAGACCGTTCGACCACTGGTCCAGATAAGGCTGGTCAATCTGGAAGATGTCGCCCGTAAACACCATCTTGGTCCCTTCACCTGCCCTCGTGATGATCGTCTTGATTTCATGCGGCGTCAGGTTCTGTGCCTCGTCAATGATGAAATACGCCTTGCCCAGGCTCCTTCCCCTTATATACGCAAGCGGTGTTATAAGCAGTTTCTCGTCCTTCAGAAGGCTCTCGATGTGCTGGTATTCCCGGCTGCTCGGTCTGTACAATGCCTTGATAACGTTGAGGTTATCCATAAGCGGCTGCAGGAAAGGACTCATCTTGCTCTTCTGGTCGCCAGGCAGGAATCCTATATCCTGATTTCCCAGAATGACGGTCGGTCTGGACAGGATTATCTGGTCGAAATCCCGCTCCTGTTCCAGAGCTGCCGCCAGCGCGAGCAATGTCTTTCCCGTTCCGGCACCTCCGGTCAATGACACCAGCTGAATCTTCTTGTTCAGGCATGCGTCCAATGCGAATTTCTGTTCGTCATTCCTCGGTTTGATTCCGCTGGCTTCCCGCTTCCTGACCAGAATGATCTTGTCAATGTCGGCGTCATATCTTGCGCAGATTATTTCGTCTCCATGAGTCGTCCATTGTATCTTGAAAAGTTGATTCGCAGATGGCTTGGTCTTGCAAAGCCCCTTCCAGTCGACGGTGTTGTGCTGGCCGTATGCCAGTTCCTGTATCACTTCATCCGGTGCGTCCGTGATGAACTGCACTTCTTTCTGCGAGAACTCCACCTTGTCCTCTTCCACGCGGTCCGTCAGATAGTCCTGAGCCACCATCCCGGCAGCTTTCGCCTTCATCCTCAGGTTTATATCTTTGGTTACCAGCGCCACGAAACGGTCGGGATTGTTGTCCCTGACCCAGATTGCGGTAGCCAGAATCCTGTGGTCCTGGGTGTCGTCATGGAAAAGTTCCTTCATGCTGTCAGGAAACGGATGGTTCGGCTCTATCTTGATGTTACCCAGACCTTTGCCGATAGGCACGCCGTCTCGTCCGAACATTTTCCCCTCGGTAAGACGGTCGATGTCTCTCATGAATCCTCTCGCATTGAAACTCAACGCGTCCGTGCCCTTTTTGAACTTGTCCAGTTCTTCCAGCACGGCTATCGGTATGACAATATCATTGTCCTGAAACTTTCGGATGGCCTTGTAGTCATGCAGAACGATATTTGTGTCCAGGACGAATATCTTCGGTTTCCTGGCTCCGTCCCCCTTTGCGGGGACATTGGCGTACCTGTTGATCATGTCTGATTATTTTTTCATGCTTACTTTAAACACGCATTTTCCTAATCCTCTCCCTCCGGGACAATGTCCTCCTGACCGAGCAGAGACTGAAGTATGCCCGCCACGCCGTCCTGATTGCCGCTGGTTATCCTCAGCCCCGGTTTTCCCGGATGACCGATGGGATAATAAGCCACATCCTGAAGCAGCATTTCGGCATCCACGTAGTCGAAGTCGCTGTCGCGGATTTCCACCACCGCACCCGGGACCTCGCTGAAAAGAATCCTGGTGATGTCGGTTTCCCCATACGAACGGCAGATTCCTGAGATGTCGGCGTCAATGCCGGCTGTCATACCGTTGCTCATCCTGTTCAATGTCGCAATGAGCCCTCCCGGACCTGTCGCCGCGCCAGAAACTATCACGCCGTCTTCCACGAACTCTCTCACCACTTCGAAACAATCTATGAAATAATCCGAGTCCATGATATCCGGAGCCTTTCCACCAGCCAAGCCTGTCTTCTCTGCCAGCAATGACCCGCCAAGTCGGAACTTACATGTATCGAAAGGAATGTATATCAGCCAGTTGCCGATATTGTCCGATACGTGGACCTGGCACTTTCTGTTTTTTCCCAATACTGGCGAAGATGTCCTGAACGGGAGTTCGCACAGTGGCAATGCCGGATTCATGTCCGGGGTGTTCATGATTTCCCGGTCAATGGTCTCCGCGATGTCTATCGGCTCGTCTGAATCATCGGCGCTCTGTATGATTTTGCTTTTTTCAACGTAGATATTGAACTTCATCCGGCATCCTTCTGTCTTGCCATCATCCTGTGTGCCAGTGACTTCCTGAAAATGATATCCGCCCAGTCTGATATCCAGCATGTCCAGATAACTGCAAGCCGCCTCCACGGATTTGTAGAAGGCGGTCATGTCGCCGACTTCCGAGGTCTCCCATTCCCATGTGATGTCAATGATGAGGTCATCCAATCTGAAATGGCCTGTTTTCCAGATCGTCCGGATCAATGCCGTCGCGATTTCCGCACGTGTGGTCTCTTCAGGGAAGAATCTCGGGATATTGCGCGGCTTGAGGGTGGAAGATGTCACCTCGCCGAGATATTCGAATATCTTTTCCGATGAAAAGGCATTGCTCTCCGGTGACGGATCTACGCTTTCGTCAATCAGCGGCTCAGCGGCCGTTCCATTAGACTTGTCTGTATCTGTCTGATAATCACCATGTTCTAGGTTTGCAGCCGGATAACTTCTATGAAATTCTCCGACAGCTTCTTCCAATATCTGCCTCGGGGTCAGTTCCATTCTGGCTCCGTCGATGATGTATTCCGAATCAAGTGCAGGCACAAATTCCCTCATATCTCTTTCTTCAATGTTCCCTCAAATGTAATAAATTTCCGTGTCATTTCATCTGTAATTGTTATCTTTATGACCACAATCTGAGGAAAAATGAGGAAAATCGAAGTCTGTTGCACATCCGTGGAGGATGTCGTGGAAGCTTATGAAGGTGGCGCCATTCGCGTGGAGCTTTGTTCTGCAATCAGTTGCGGCGGCGTGACGCCCAGTCGTGGCCTGATAGCTGAAGCTGTAGCTGCCGCGTCGGGCACCGTTATTCCGCGCATCAAGGTCAATGTCCTCATCCGTCCGAGGGAGGGGAGTTTCGTCTATTCCCCGTCCGAAGTCAGGACAATGATTTCCGATATAGAGTTTTGTCGCAATGCCGGTGTCGACGGCATTGTCTTAGGTGCATTGACCCCGGAAGGGAACATTGACATGGACTCGTGCCGCCGCATGGTTGCTGCCGCAGGTCATTTGAGCGTGACCTTTCATCGTGCCTTCGATGTCTGCCTGAACCCGGAAAGTGCTCTGGAACAGATAATTAACCTTGGCTGTGAACGTTTGTTGACCTCCGGTCAGCAGCCCAAGGCCCTGGCCGGCGCATCAATGATTGCCGGGCTCGTAGGACAGTCGGCCGGACGTCTGGTCGTTATGCCCGGCTCCGGTATAAATCCTGACAATATTGCTGAAATAGAACGCATTACCCATGCGACGGAGTTCCATTCTACAGCCCGCGCAGCCGTACCGGACCCGGACCTGCATCACGTTCCTGCTCTAGGTTTTGACGAATCGACAGTTTCACCGGGTCTCATTCTCCGTACCTCACGCGACGTGGTCCGCTCATTGGTAGGTTAGATTCCTGCGATGACGGTCCTGAGCTGGGATGCGAGCGAGGTGTTGTAGCCTGTCGAGATGTAGACGATGCGGCCGAAACTGTCGCACATCGCGATTACCGGCAGCGTTTTCGATTCGCTGTGACATCCGTTGCACAACATGTTCCTGATTTCAGATCCGGTGTCTATGCCGAAATGTATGTTGCTGCCGTCCAATGTTTTGGCTAGCTTGTCGACACTGGTCCCGCTCTGCCCGAAAACCATAACCGGCCGTCCCCATTGGCCCAATTCCGGGAGCATTGACTGGACATCCCTTATGGCATGATTGCTCGGTTCGTCTCCGTCGCCGAAGACCATGACCAGGAAATATCCGCGCCCCGTGGTGCTCAATATTGACTTCTTCACAGCAGCGATGCCATCGCCTTCTACGGGGGTATACAATGCCTCCGGGTCCATGGCTCCGATGACGCTGATTTCCTCTTTACTCTCCCTCATAACCAACTGTACGTCAGTGTTTTTTTCTTTCTCGACGCGGAATGTCGTCATTCTTGCCAGTACCTTTCCGCTGGCAAGCCTGGTCCCGCTGGTCAGCAGGTATGTTCCGGCATCCAAAGTGAACGGCGTACTGAATCTTTTAGCCGAAGCGTCAGCTCCCAGCTCGGTAGCGTCCCCATCCTCGAAATCAAGCAGTCTCCGCTGCCCGTCCTGAATCCGGCTCAATGTAAAATGGCGGTAATATTCCGGATTGTCCAGTGTGCCTTTACCCGGGACATAGTTCATGGTCATCGTTCCTTTTTCGGAAATAGCTCCCAATGCGGCACTCTCTGCGGTGATGTCGACCCATTCATTGTCAATCATATACTGAGCCTTTCCGGTCATCTGGTCCACTTTTGCCGGTATTCCGAATGTCCTCAATGCCGCTACCGTAAATATGTCTTTCGACCTTCCGTCCGCCATGCGGATCCGCAATGTTCCCGCCGGGGTGGCTTGTAACCTTCTGGTGTTCAGGCTGTCCGCTATCGCAATGCTGTCCCTGGCCCAAGTGATGATCTCGTTCACCAAAGCCCTGGCGTCATCCTCGTCATTGATCTCGCGCGTGTTTATATACGGTGAAAGCGCCTCGTGGATCTCCGTGTGGAACGGCTGTAGAAATTCCCCGTTTATGCGAGGACAAAGCACATAATTGAAATAGATTTCATCTTTTTTGCTGAGGATATTAGGCTTGGCGGCCGTGGTCAACGCATCCCAAAGCACTTCGCACTTCGTATCACGCAAATCCTTGCGGCTTAGCGTCTTGAGCATCTCCAGTCCGTCATGCAGACGGCCATTTTCATAGGCCTTTACGATGAAATTCCTGAGTTCCCTCCAGTTTCCCTTCGCATCCGACAGCTGCTTGTATGCGTCTTCCGGCAATCCCGCCAGTCCGAGACGTTCCTCAGCATTGTCCCGAGTCGTGAAAGTCGCTGTGTATGCGTGTCTCAGCGAGTCCTCGCGCGCGAGCCGTACCTTGTTCGCGGCAATCGCCTCCTCACTCGCTTCCGCCGGAATTCTGCCGTTTGCAGGAGGGTTCATGTCAATGTCAATCTCCATCGGATCCACATCCGTATGGTCCAATGTGATGGTGATTCCGCAGTTTTCAATGCCTTCCGTATGGAGCTTTCCGATTCCGTAACGTCCGTCATATGAGGCCCATACGAGCATGTCGCCGATTCCTGTGTGGAGTGATGCCTGCCCCTTGTCGTCTGTTTTCAATGTCACCGCCGGGAACATTTCGCCATAGTTGTAAATGCAGAATCCGACGTCGGCACCGATTACGGGTTTGCCTTCGGAATCATTGACAGTCACTATATTGCGTCTTGTTTTTACATAGTTTCCGATGACATTGATTTCTGTGAAGCTGGCGGTACGGCGGATTACGTCTTCAGGGCCGCGGTAGTCGCCGAATACGAGCGTGTGCATCAGCATTGCCCTGGCAGCAGGCTCATTGAACCAGGCCATATTGAGTTCCGGTTCCGGCTCGCAGGCGCCGAGGAATGACCATTTTCCGTCTGTCCATACTTCCACCCAGGCGTGGTTGTCATCCGTATGGGCCCATCTTGGCGTGTAGACCTGGCGCGCCGGGATTCCGACGGTGCGCATGGCTGCCACCGTGAATGTAGACTCTTCTCCGCATCGTCCTTCGCCGTTCAGAATCGATGCGAACGGTGAAAATGTTCTGGCATCCGATGGCGTGTATGTCACTTTTTCATGGCACCAATGATTGATTTCCAGCGCCGCGTCATGCATTGACAGCCCCTTCACGCGTGCCTTCAGCGTGTCGTAATACATTGTCCTGAAATCGTCAAGCCGCTCGTTGTTCACTCTGACGGGCAGTACGAAGTGCCTGAACATCCGGTCGTCCAGCTGCTTTCCCCACGGCATTTCCCGTCTGGCTCTCAGCGCCACTTCCGCATTGTCCCGGAAAAACTCCTCGCTGTAATCGCCCTTGTCCGCGATGCTCATATATTCATAAAGGAAGTCCACGGCCTCTCCGACCGTCATTTCTCTCTTGCATCCGCCCAATATACATGCGGCCGCCGCCAATGTCAGTGTTATTTTCTTCAGTGTCATATTTTCCGTTGTTCACGAATACAATAGTATGCAAAATATTTCTGAAATGAAACAATTGAGGAGAATTGTTCGTGAAAGTTTATGCGGCAAGTGATTTCGAGATTTTCTGCTTGATCCTGCACAGCTTGGTGTATGTGTTTTGAGTGCTGATGTTCAAGTGCTCTGCCGTCTCTGCAGGGGTGTAGCCGTCGCGGTCCATTGTGAATACGGTGCGGTCATCCTGCTTGAGGGTGTTCAGGATGTCATCTATCCTGTTTGAGGTCTCCCAAGAAATGACCTCGTCCTCTGCGGTGACATTGTCCGCGAGTTCCTGGATCTCGAGTTCGTCATCGTCTTCTGTAAGATAGGTGATTCCAAATGTCTCATGACGAGAGTGAAGGAAGTTGATGGCCTTCTGGCGGACAATGAGGCTTGTCCACGAGCGGAGAGAACTGCCTTTCGTGGCGTCGAAGGTTTCAAGGACCTTGGTGAAGGCATCGCTTACGATGTCATCTATATCTTCATCGCTTATCCATGAATAATCACTTGCATTGTAATATTCAAGCGTGTTCTTTGCGGTGCGGAAGGCGAAGTTGCGGAGATTTTCGTACTCTTTTCGAGTGAGGTTCTGGTAGTCTTGTATCATTGCTTAAATTATGGTTTTTTGGAGCTTTTACGACTCGTTGCAAATATAAGATTCTTGTTTTCTTCGAAAAAAAATATGTTGTGTTTTGGTGTCCAACTTGTTGATTTCAGCGGAACGCTGCTTATATTTGTAAATCTAACATTTACAGATAAGCTTATGCCGACAAACAAGAATGCAACATTGAGGTATCGCACTCTGGACAATCTGCTTTGCTCCGAGGAGTGGAGCACCATAAAAGACATGATTTCCGCTTGTGAGAAAAGCATTTCCGAAGAATGCGGCCGACAGGAAACCGTCTCCAGGGTTACCATATATAAGGACCTTGAATTCCTTTCAGGCCTGGAAGGGGTCAGAATTGACAAGAAGCGGGGGAGACCCGTAAGATACAGGTATGCCCGTGAGTCCAAGACATTCAACGGTACGCTGGTTCCCAGTCAGAGCTATGCGGATCTCGAGTATACTCTTGAGTTTCTTGAGTCGATAAGCGGTCTGGTAAGCGTGGACGGCGTGATCAAGAAGCTGAAACGCCAGTTTGAGGGAAATGGACGGCTGATGCAGCAGATTATCAGTTTCGAGAGCAATCCCCGGCTGCGCAATCGCGACCTGCTCTGGAGTCTGTACCGTCATATCCGCGAGGGCCATCCTTTGTGCCTAAAGTATAATGCCGCCTACATGGAGGTGAAGGAGATTGATTTTCAGCCTTGGTACCTTAAACAATATCTCAACAGGTGGTACCTTCTGGGATGGGCATACAGGATTAAGGACAACAACGGCGTCAGGGACAATCCCGGCCTCAGGAATCTTGCTATAGATAGGATTGAGGTTCCGCCAAGCGGAAAGATAATGGTTGACACGGCCAGGATGAGGTCGAACCTCAGGAAGCTCAACACGCCCGACAAGGAGTGGTACATAGATTTCGAAAAGTTCTTTTCAGACATCATCGGGGTCTCCAGATATGACGAAGAGCCGGTGACCGTGGTCCTGAGGGCGGATCTCAATGATACCAGGTCCAGATACGACTGGTATCGCATGAACACGAAACCGATACATCCGAGCCAGAAGGTATGGATTGAGGATGAAACGGGTTACGTCAGTCTGACGGTAAGGCCCAACAACGAGCTGTACAGCGTTCTGTTGGGATACGGCTATCTTGAGATTGTCTCTCCAGAGTCCGTCCGTGAAGAAATGAAGCGCAGGATAGATAACCTGCGCTTGCACTATGAGAAGCATTGATCCCGTGCCTGGCTATCGCCGGGTTCTTGGGAAAGTATGATGAAATGAGGAACGCATTCAATGTTTCGCAATGTTGTCATTTCAGTTCTATCGTGCAGACCCGGCCGGACTGTTCCATCCATTGGTGGTGTGTGTCGTATGAGTCCTTGTCCTCGCAGACCCACAGGATCTTTGTGCGGAAGCCGTCAGGGATTTCCGGCTGAGGAGCGTATCCGTCGGTAAGGATGACGAGACCGTCATATCCGTTCTCGTGGGCGTAGTTTATGGGCTCCGTGAAGGATGTGCCGCCGCGTCCTATGACCGTGACGTCCGTCATTGTCTTCTTCAGGCTTTTCACTATGCTGATCCCGCAGTCGAACTGGATAACGTCGACAGCCTCGAAACCGTACTTGAAGGCGGAGTTTACCACGCCGTAGAAATATGTCAGCATCTCCGAGGAGATGGAGCCGCTCACGTCCACGGCGATCAGGAGCTTCGTCTCGAAATCTCTTGTGGAACCCATCTGCTGGAATCCGCTCCTGCGGTTGGGGCGCATGCGCGTAAGCTTCCTTCTTGACGAGAGTACGCTGGCCCTGAAACCGCTGAAGACGGTTCTCCAGTTGATTCTTGCCCTGGTCGATGCCTTGATCTGCTCTGCGAAAGAACCGGCAAGGGAGCCCCAGTCCTTGACCGAGTCAATGACCCCGTTGATCATGGCAGCCGTGAGGTCATCCTCCTCCCACAGCCCGGAGAGGTCCGAGTTCGCCTTCGAGTTGGCTTTCAGGCGTTCCTGGATGTCCTGGGTCCGGCCGCTGCCGGAGTCGCCGGAGTCCAGGGGAGTGCCATCTTTCGGTGGCAGCATCTCCTGGATGCGTCTGGCATACCATTCGTACATCATTCCTCCTTTCAGGTCGTAGTCCTCGGGCCTGTCTATCTTCATTGCCCCGTAGTCGTAGTTGTCGCCTATGGTGATGTTGCTTCCTGCAGCGGCGGCTTCGTCGCAGCACATGTCGGGCTTGCGCTCGTAGGGATGCTTGAGGATGATCCTCACGGCCTCCATGCGCAGCGCCTCGTCAAGGGCGGTGTCCGTCATGTTCTCAAGGAATTCCGGGTTGTACTCGATTCTTCGCCGCCCGCACCTGACAGGGCAGGCGATCGAGCTGTTCTCCACGAGTTCATGCAGGCAGACCACCTGGAAGAGCGCCGAATCGGAAAGATACCAGTGCTCGATTATGTTGGTGATCCTGTCACTGAGTGAGTCCATATCCTTATCTGATGCTTTTTACGTACTGTATGAGTCCCATGGTGAGGAACGGGCATTGCTTAGCGAAGAACTTCACGGCTTCAGGGTACGTTCCTCCCACATAGAGGTTGGCGAAGTGCCCAGCCGCCTCCTTTTTCTCCTTGGCGAGGAAGCTGAAATAGTCGTCGACATTCTGCTTCACCTTGTCCAGGTCACCTGGGGCCACGTTCTCCACTTCCAGATGCCTGAAGATGCCGTCATTGATGACGCACAGCTCGTGGGGCTTGTATCCCTTCAGCGTCTTCATCACCTTCTGGAGACTGTAGAGCACGTCCTTTCCGGACACGAGCCTGGAGTTCTTCACGTTCGAGAGAAAGGCGGATGCGGCTTTCGGCCCCACGATGCTGGAGATGATCTTCGTGTCGAGCGCGTCCAGCTCGTCCCTCCCCGCGATGATGTCGCTTACGCGCTTCCAGGCCCTGCGGTCAGGAGTCTTGTCAATGCCGGTGTCTTCACCTTCCTTGGAGTCGGGATTGCGGTCAAGCCATATGTGATTCTCCTGGATGAAGTCAATGACCCTGCCGTCGACTCCCGCCTTCCTCGCCCACAGCAGCCATTCCTCTACGGACGGGCGGAAATTCACGATGTTGAACCTGGACACTAGAGCCGGGTCCATGTCCGTAAGCTGGTAGTTGTCGCCGTAGTTGACCGCGGCAATGATGCGGCTGCCCTCGGGAAGTGGACGCCCTGCAAGCTTCCTGTTGAGACAGAGGTCCATAACTGTCTGCAGGATCTCGTGACGTGCCCTGTTCAGCTCGTCGAGGAAGAGGACTATCGGCTTTCCGTCCGTAGGGAACCAGTAAGGCGGCATGAAGTCTGTCCTGCCGGTGTTTTCATCCAAGTGGGGGAGTCCGATGAGGTCTCCCGGGTCGGCCATCTGTCCGAGGAACAGGGCGACCACCTTGAGTCCCTTTTCCTGGAAGTATCCGGTCAGGAATTCCGACTTTCCGATTCCGTGGTTGCCGACGAGCATGATGTTGTGTGTGGACGGCGTGCGGTCCAGCATTGACCTGAGCGCCGTAATGTCAGTCTGAATATTTGCCATAGTTTGTTTCTGAACTTATTATACTCCTACTTGCCCGCTCCCATGATGTTGTCTATCATGCCGTATTCCAGTGCCTCCCCGGACGTCATCCAGTAGTCCCTGTCCATGTCGGCGAATACCTTGTCGTAGCTCTGGCCCGACTGTCGGGAAAGGATGTTGCATAGCTCCTCCCTGCAGGATTCGATCTGCCTGGCCGCGATGAGGATGTCCGACGCCTGTCCGCTGGCTCCTCCGAGCGGCTGGTGGATGAGGACCCTGGCGTGGGGGAGTGCGGCCCGCTTGCCTTTGGCCCCGGAACACAGCAGGATGCTGCCCATGGACGCGGCCATTCCGGTGACTGTGGTGGCGACGTCCGGAGAGATGAGGTTCATCGTGTCCATGATGGAGAGTCCTGCGGAGACGCTGCCTCCAGGAGTGTTCAGGTACAGGGTTATGTCCGCGGTCGGATTCTGGGATGTCAGGTACAGAAGCTGGGCGGTGATGATGTTTGCGACATCGTTGTTGATTTCAGTGCCCAGGACGAGGATCCTGTCCATCATGAGGCGGCTGAACACGTCCATAGATGCCACGTTGAGAGCCCTCTCCTCGATGATGGTGGGGTTTATGTAGGCGGCCGTGAGGTTGGCGTAGCCGCTGATTGCATTGCTGCTGATGCCGCACCTCTGTACGGCGTATCTTTCAAATTCAGTTCCTTTCATATCGTTGTTGAATGTTTATATTCCGTTGTTGACCGTGTCGGTATTCTGCATGTCTGTCAAATTCATCCAGTTAATCATTCTGGCATGGTGCCTGCCCGGACGGACCGAAAGGGAACCGGTCGACAAGGGCCTTGAGAGCGTCAATGTCCTCTTCCGTTGAAATGTCCCACTTGAGAAAGGCAAAGTGGGCGACCCTGTTTGCGCCGTCACGGAAGATGCGCCCGAAGTAGCTGTTCCCGTTTGTGTCATGTCCGCTGATTGTTATGAGTTTTTTCGTGTCCCCATAAGCTGTCATGTCTTTTGGACATTCCCAGCTGTCGATGCTGATGCCGTCTTCGGTGAGACGTTCATAGAGGCGCATGTCGAACTCGTTCTCGTTCTCCGAGGAATCGAACCCTGAGTACATGCGCATCATCACGAGTGAATCCGGAGACCACACGTCGGTTCCATGGAACGTCAGTTCGCTCTGGATGATATCCTCTTCGGGAATCCAGCCGCTTGGAAGTTCTGCAAGACCGCCCCATTCGTCAGAGTAGAGCCAGTATCTGCCATTCCAAACGAACAGGTGCCGGACGGCGTCAAGGCATCTTGCGCCCTCGCCTATATGGATGCCTGCCAGGGAGTCGAGCACGTGTATGTGGGTGGAATCTTTCCGGATCGATTCAAGCCTCTGCCGCGGTGTCATCTTCTCCCAGGGAACCGCCTTGCTTCCGGAATTCCCACAGCCTGCTGCCAGGGCCGTCAGAGAGAATGATACAAGTATGGTATAAAACAACTTCTTCATGATAATCGTGTTTCTTCTATATGTACCGCACGGCACGTGATTTCTTACACATGTCGGAAGAAAAATCGTATATTTGTTGGACAAAAACCGACATTTTAATAGCAACCGTCATGACAGAACAGTCCTTTGCCCCGAGTTGGCTCAAAATAGATGATGACAAATTCCGCGACCTTTTGGAATACCTTTGCAGGAAAGCGAGGTCCGACGGGCACGACCCGTTCTATTCCGCAGCGCAGGAACTGCTGAAAGTGAGGGTATCCTCGCTGATGCCTGAACTCTCATGCGGGATGGAAGGCAGTGAGGAGGTGCGGCAGTTCAGGATACGTCTTCTGGGCGCGTGGCTCCTGTGCAACGGGGAGGATACTCAGGAGCGCATGGAAGTGGCGTTCGTCATGTTCAACATATTGGCCAGCATTGTTCCTGAAGAACTCTCGCAGAAACTCTTCGCCCTCTCGCTAAGGGTGCTGTGCAGCGGCGGCATCCAGGCACCGGGCTTCGCTTGGGAGGACCTGGTCGACGTGAACAAGGAGCTTCTCTCGCACAAGATTATTCTCAATGCGAAGACGCTCCCTTCGAAGAAGTCCGTGGAGTCATGGTTCGACGGGAAAGGCATTCTCCATGTCAATCCGGAAAAGGTCAGCATCATACCTATGAACAGGAAAGACTACTCGATGTGTCATTCCAAGTTGAGCGACTGCATGAGGCTGGCGGACGGCAGGTTGTGCGTCTATGTGGAAAAAGGGGAGAAACTGAAGAAGACGGAGGAGTCGGACATCGACGGCATTGGGCGTTTCGCCGGTGAGTTCAGGAAAGAGCAGCAGAGGACAGTCCCTCCGCAATCCATCCTGAAGAAGTATTCCCTGGAGCAGGAGACTATGGTGCGGGTCATTTCCAGAAGCAGTCATGACATTGTAGTAGAGACGGTGGATCCGGAATATGAGAAGATCTCAGGTACGTTGCACCATGACCGCGGCATATTCTTCTACAACAATGTGGATTTTGCCCAGGCGCTTGAAGTTGGCGACTGTTTCAAGGCCGTCATCAAGGATAAGGAAAGGGGGTATTTCTCCGTCTATGACCGTTTCTTGAAGGAGATGGTCTCGTTGGCAATGGAAGGAGACAGCATTCTAGCCAGATATTCTTTGGATTATAAGGGAAAACCTCTATGGTTCACCAATGAAGGAGTTCCGGTATATGTAAATGATCCGGAACCGTATGGGATAGGCGACGTCGCTTATGTTGAAATGACGAAAGTTGATACAAACGGATATATTACGGGTGTAATCTGCGACGACCAGTCAGGCATAGAAGAAGAGGAACCGTTTGATGACGAGAAGGAATGGTTTATCCGGAACCATATCAGGGAAAAGGACTATGTCGAGCCGAAGGACAATGCCCAGACAATCCTCAGTTCCGATTTCGTGCGGATCTTCGAGCGGTCCCTGTACAACTACCAGAAGACGCTGTCCAGGGCGTCCGAGATATACAAGGTTCTCTGCTATTGCCAGATGCTGTCCGAACTCACGTCGGAAGAGAAGGAACTTCATTTCCTTGAGCTCAAGGCAAGTTATCTGGAGCAGCTGGTCCTGTTCGCAAAAGGGCAGTATGACAGGATGAAACAGCTTGTCCCTCCGTCGGACATAGGTGGAATCGAATCGGTGGAAAGGTCCGTCAAGCTCGTTGACATCCTGATGCAGATCAATTCATCCGAAGAATCGGAACTGCTGGACAGTACCATACTTTCCTCGGAGGACCCGTTGACGAAGAGGACTGCCAGGATACTTCAGTCATATAACCGCATCAAGGACATTGTGCCTGAGTCTTCCCTCAATGACCTCAAGATGGAGATCATCCGCGGGCTCTCGCTTGATGCCGAGATACAGGCGTCACTCGATGAGAAGGACGATGAATACTTGGGCATGGAGGACAAGGTGAAGGAGTTCAAGTCTTCATTCGTCTATCCGGCCGACAAGGAGGACAGGATGTCCCCTAACGTGAAGAAGCAGAGCATGGTGGTGTTCAAGGCCGTCTGCGCGTTCCTCAATTCCAAGGTGGGAGGCACTCTCTATCTCGGCGTGTCGGATGCCGGTTATGTGGTGGGCATTGACAATGACCTCGCTTACCTGAAAGCGAACAGCGACTCATATATCCGCTTCATTCAGGACGAGGCGAAAAAGGTCTTCGACAAGAGCATCCTGGACTTCCTTGACTTTGATCTGAAGTTTGACGGACGTGTGGTTGAAGTGAAGGTGCGTCCGTTCGATGACGGCGTTGTCTGTCTGGAGGGCGTCCCGTATATCCGCCGCTATGCCGAGTCTGAGCCGATGCGTGAGGACGAGAGGGCAAGGATAGCGTCCGAGAAGGTCGCACCCAACATTCATGTGAAGAGCAAGGCGGAAAATCTGGAAAGGGCCATTGCCGAAAAGAAGAGGGCGATCCTGCGCCGGTTCTCATCGTCCGACAGGATTGAAGACAGGAAAGTGGAGCCGTTCAAGATCGTCAAGGGCGGCAAATACGTATGGTGCTATGACATTGAGGACAAGTGCTGCAAACAGTTCGGCATCTCCAAGATGGCAGCCGTGGACATCATTCAGGACCCGTGGACCCATGAAGCGGAGCACAAGGAAGGGAATACTGACATCTTCAACTGGGGAGGTTCAAAGGCGTTCAATATTGTCCTTGAACTTGACCTCACGGCAAAGAACATCATTGTCGAAGAGTATCCTCTCAGCGAGCCTCTCCTCAAACAGGTCGACAAGTCTGGCATGAGATGGAGTCTGTCCACAGACATCTACAACTGCACCGCCCCCGGACGGTTCTGCATAGGACTTGCCGAGCATGTAACCATCATCAAGGGCGACGAACTGAAAAAATATGTTTCGGAATACGTCCGGAAGAATTTCTCCGGAAACGCTTAGAATTCCATCACCCGCAGACGGTGACTTCGCTGTTGGTGGCGTTCTTTTTCTTGCCGCTTTGGTTTGCGGCATGCGACTCCATTGCCGTTCATGTAGTATTGGTCACTTTTACAGATGTCATGAAGAAGAGAGCAGATGGTGACGGAAGTGGTCGGAAGAGGACGCGGTAACTGTGAGTTTAATCTCATGGCCTCCTCGTAGACATCCAGGGAATGCTTTGCCAGTCCGCCCTCATTGTTGTTGTGATTCGAAACCGAAGCCAGGGCCGTGAAGAAGCCGTTGGACTCCAT
>FR882206.1:0-840 GCA_000434935.1 Bacteroides sp. CAG:709
ACGGCCTTGTACGCAAAAAAAGCCCAGCGCAAAGCGCTGAGCTTCAATTTGTTTGCGGAGAGAGAGGGATTCGAACCCCCGGACCCGTTAAGATCAACGGTTTTCAAGACCGCCGCATTCGACCACTCTGCCATCTCTCCAAAGTCGAATGTTATTTCGCTCCATGTCACGTTTTCCGTGAAATGGACTGCAAAGATAAGTACTTTTTTCGAAATCGCAAGCGGTTGGGAGGAAAAAGCGTGAAAAATATTGAAAACGGAGGTTCGGGGCGCTGGATTGCAGATAAAAATGATTACCTTGCAGGATGTATTGAAAATACGAGTAACACACAAGAATACTAGTAATACACAATAGCGAAACATGAGTAAAGTAATCAGCGGGAAAGAACTTTCCATCAAATTGAAAGCCGAAATGGCTGAACAGGTAAAAACATTTCCTGAAAAGTATGGCCGCGTGCCGCATCTGGTAGTGATTCTGGTGGGGGAAGACCCTGCTAGCCAATCATATGTGAAAGGCAAGGCCAAGGCATCGGAAGTGGTGGGAATAAAGAACACCACGATACTGAAGCCGGCGGACATTTCGGAAGCGGAACTGCTGAAACTCATTGCGGAACTGAATGCGGATGACGGAGTGGACGGAATCCTCGTGCAGCTGCCGTTGCCGGAACACATTGACGAAGACAAAATCATTGCCGCGATTTCGAAAGACAAGGACGTGGACGGTTTTCACCCGCTCAACGTGGCGGCGCTCTGGATGAAACAGCCTTGCACCATACCTTGCACGCCGAAAGGCATCATCAGGATGCTGGAAGAAGCCGGCGTGGAAATAAAGGGAAAGAGG
>FR882206.1:859-32191 GCA_000434935.1 Bacteroides sp. CAG:709
AAAGAGGGCTGTGGTCATCGGAAGAAGCCAGATCGTCGGACTGCCGGTAGCGAAACTCCTTCTCGACAGAAATGCCACGGTGACGATATGCCATAGCCGCACAGCCGATCTTCCGGCAGTGACTCGCGAGGCGGAAATCCTGGTCGTGGCGATCGGGCGCCCTAGATTTGTGACCAAGGACATGGTCGCGCCGGGTGCAGTAGTCATTGACGTAGGCGTAAACCGCGATCCGGAAACCGGAAAACTCTGCGGCGACGTGGATTATGAGGCCGTGGAACCGCTCGCATCCGTGATTACCCCTGTGCCGGGCGGCGTAGGACCGATGACGATTACCTGCCTGATGGAGAACACGATAGAGCTGTTCTTACGCAAAATGTCCAAATAGCCCAGTTGAATACACAACATCGGGACCCCAGGAAGTCTTAGCCTTTGCGCGTCCGACCCCGGGGCCCCGTACTTTTACAACCCCAACTCCAGCTGGAAACGCACGGCGAGACGGTCATAATCCGGACTCGCCGGCTCTGCCATCTGATTGAACGACAAGTCCAGCTGCAGTTTCAGGCTATGCCCGATGATGTAGCGCGTTACACCTAAAGTGCTCTGGTTCCACACTTTATATCCAGCAAAAGGACGCACCTCCCGGTTCGGAAGCATTGACGAATTGCGGATGGCGACCTCCCATTTCCGGTCGAAAAGATAACTCGCCTGGACATTGACACCGGAACCCGTGTACACGAAAGACGGGCTCGCGAAACCGGCCGGATCCGCAGCGTGGCGCCCCATGTAATCAGCATTGAACGAAAAACCGCGGTATTTGAAAATCATGTCCGCATAATACGAACCGATGTTGCGCGTCTCGTCCCCCGGCAGCATTGACCCCTTCATGCCGCGCGTCAGCTGCGAACGGTGGTTGAACGAATAGCCCGCGCCGAGCATGATTTTCGGCGTCTCCTCATGGTAGGTGTCGCCCTCGACGTACTCGCCCTTCGCGTGGAAACGCCCCAGCGGAAACAGCTCCAGACGGCCCGTGTACGCGAGTCCGCCATTGTTAGACGTACCCCAGTTCCGACCTTCGCCGAGCGTCACGGAGGCCAATGCCGCCAATGCGAACTTGTCAATGCCGCCGTAATAATACTCCCCGAACAGTCCGAAATCACGGTCACCGCCGAATTCGCTGTTGACAATGCTCCTGTCCACGAACTGCAGCGATCCGGATGAATTCAGCATTGCCCTGTTTGCCTTTATCTTGGCCTGGCCGAGGCCGAGGTTCCATGATGAATTCGGTTTGTAGTAGGCAATGGCGTCCAGAATCAGGTTCGATTTTCCGTTCGGTGTCGGTTTGGCATCGGAGCCGGTGAACCCTAACTGTATGGAATAGATGAACTTAGGCGAAAAGATAAATCCGTCGAAACGCAGACGCAGCCTTCTTACCTGGCCGTTCACTTCAGTTACGCCCATGCCCTTGTCGAAAGATGCGCCCACCAGGTTCTGCATCCGGAAACGGATCGTCGTCTTGAAAGAATCGTCCTTCGGGCTGAACGAAATGCCCTTGCCGACCTCGATGTTCGGCATGTTCGCCAGCTGCTCGCTGATCTCGTCGTCGACAAGCGTGTTCACCCATTTGCGGAAATTCGAAGTGTCCCTGCCCTCCGGGACCGCGCCGTTCGCGCCAATGCCGTTCGTCAGGACCAATGCCGTCGCGGCAATTATTGTTGTCAATGTCTTTTTCATGTTCGTTTCAATGCAGTTTTTACGTTCTGCTGCGGACAAAGATAGTTTAAGTAATCCTTTAAAAAAAATTTGGTAATCTTTGCTCGTCTTTTCGGTCTATATTCCTTTTCTCATCAGTCGTGTACGTCCAGTACACTCCATCTTCGAAAAGAAATCTATCCTCGAAAATCCTTCACAAATCTTTACCAAATTTTTTTAAAACGCTTACTAAGTTTCTAAATTATTTCTGAAATATTACAAAGCCAGACGGAAATTTTTGCACGACGATATGCGGGTTTCCGGATAAAAATAGTATATTTGTTTCTGGAGCTGCGTCATGAAAACACCGAAAAAGCTATAACCATATATGTCTATATTGAAAAAAATGCTGGTTCGTCTGCCTGTGAAGAAGTCATATCTCACTATGGCATGGGACGCTACGGCCAAGGGTCAGACCGACTTGGCACTCCATCTTTTCAAGCTGGCATACGAGCAGGAGACATTGCCTGAAAAGAAAGCGGAGGCAGCATGGAACGTCTATGTCGACTGCAAGAACAAGGAAAAATACCACGAAGCATACCTCTGGTGTGAACGCACCGCAAGACTCGGATTCGTGAAAGCGATGCGGATCCTGGGCAAGGCATATTTCTATGGACTTGGAATAGTTCCGAACTATAGGGTCGCCGTGCGTTGGTTCCGTGCAGGGGCTGAAAAAGAAGACGCCACATGCATGAGGCTTCTTGGAGAATGCTATTTTCAGGGCAGGGGAGTCATGACCAACAAGAAAAAGGCGTACGAATACTTCCGTGCCGCTTACGAACAGAAAGAACCGGGCAGCTACTATTGGATCGGACTGGCATACAGCAAGGGCAATGCCGGTTATGACGTCGACATGAACCGGGCCATTGAGACCTGGACGCAAGGCATTCCGAACTCCAGATGCCTGTTCGAACTTGGCAAATGCTATTATTGGGGGAACGGTGTTCCGAAAGATAAAGACTTGGCTTACAATTATTTCCTACGGGTTTCCGACCAGGGAAAAGACTTTGCCGACAAGTACCTTTCGCCTGACAAATCCACCCTCCGCAGCGAAGAAGAGGTAGAGGCGCTACGATGAATATCTTTAATCCCGAACATGATTTGTGCATAGCCAACGGCGACGCGAACTTCGTGCCGCCGGCATCTGCATTGGAATTCGGGAAAGACTGCGCCGGATTGACGCGGTGGATAGACCAATCCACTGACAATGAGGTCGTTCCATGGGGCTGGGATGCAGTACTCAAGCGCCGTCTCCAGAAAGAAGGCGTGCCAGGGTCAATGCTGCCCTCCGACGCCGACATTGCCGAAATCCGCAGGCTGTCGCACCGCAGAAACGCCGTCAACGCCAGTGTTTATGTCAATGATTTTCAGGCCAATGCCGATGCGCGTCTTCTGAAATATCTCCGTCCGATATCCTATGTAAGGGAAATAACCGATATCAATGCTTTGGCGCCTGCGGTGGAAGCATTCGGGGATGCCGTGTTGAAAGCCCCGTTGTCAGGCAGCGGGAAAGGTCTCCGCTGGGCACGTTGCAATGAATTGTCTGCCAGCGATTTGGGCTGGAGTCGAAACGTGATTTCCAAACAGGGCAGCATCATGGTCGAGAAACGCCTGGAAATCGAGCAGGACTTCGCAATGCTGTTCCATGTGGGCCGCTCCGAGGTCTCATCCGAAGGCTATTCGCTGTTTTTCAATGACAACGGAATCTACAAGGGCAATGTCCTCGCAAGTGATGCGCATATCCTCTCCCGAATATCATGTTATGTTCCCAATGAGCTGATTATCAATGTCAAGGCGGCATTGGAAAAATATCTCGAATGTGAATTCCTGGGCAAATATACCGGTTATGTCGGGGCCGACATGTTCATATATAAGGAGGCTGGCGAGTATCGGCTTGCACCTGTCGGGGAACTCAATGTCCGTATGACCATGGGGCTGCTGGCGCGTAGACTCTACGACCGGCACATGTATGGTAATCCGCAGCAAATCAAGTTGTTGCGTCCGGGAGACGCTAAACTTCCGGCATTCGAAATGAAGCCGGCGGACTTGGACGGCCAGTATGCCATGTGCGTGGAATACAGTCCTGTTCCAGGGAAACTCTACTCCGAAAAGGAAGAATTTCTGGAAACATTGACCGAAATCACTCCGTCGTCACGTTATGCTGTGGTCGTGGGACGCGCGGACGTAAGTCATTGAATCAGAATTGAAAATACTCCTTGGCATTGCGATAGCAAATGTCGCCGACCATCTTGTGGATGAACGGAAGTTCGGACTCCGGCAGCCTGCCGCTCTGGATATCGTCTCCCAGCATTGAACATAGGATGCGGCGGAAATATTCGTGCCGCGGGTAGGACAGGAAGCTGCGCGAGTCGGTGAGCATGCCGACGAACCGGCTGAGCAGGCCGAGCGAAGAGAGTGCGTTGAGTTGCTTGCGCATGCCGTCCTCCTGGTCGAGGAACCACCATGCCGCACCGTATTGCATCTTTCCGGTTGTTTTTCCGTCATTGAAAGTATAGGCCATTGTAGCCATGACCTCCGTGTCTTTCGGGTTGAGGTTATAGAGGATTGTCTTGCCGAGGTTGTCCTCGTATGCGAGTTTGCTGAAGAATTTGTGCCCGGCTGCAGCAACCGGTTTGTCGTCGATGGCATCGAATCCCGTGTCCGGACCGAGTCGCTCGAACATCTTGCGGTTATTGTTGCGGATAGGGCCGATGTGGAACTGCTGCGTCCAGCCGCTCTTGCAATCCATCGCCGCGAGGTCCAGGAGGATGGCGCTTTTGAATTTCGCAATCTCTTCGCAGTCAGGCATTTGCCCCTGCATGGCCTTTCTGAAAATCCTGTCGGCTTCTTCGCGTGTGCAGTCCTCGGCATAGAACGTGTCCATGCCATGGTCGGAAAGCCGGCACCCCATCTGCCCGAAGAAATCATGTCTTTTCTGCAATGCGTCCAGGGCATCCTGGTAACCGGAAATCATGATGCCGGTGATGCCGGACAGTTTGGCGACATACTTCCTGAAATTTTCAGGGTCATCTATGCCGAGCATCTTGTCGGGCCTCCATGTAGGGAGCACATTCACTCCGAAAGGTTTTTCAGCTATCCGTTTGTGCCATTCGAGCGTGTCAGTAGGGTCGTCTGTCGTGCAGACCGTCTCCACATTGAACTTTTTCATCAATGACTGTGCACGAAAGTCATCTGACGCGAGCAATTCGTTGCACCTATTATATATATAATCGGCTGTTTCGGGCTTCAATATGTCATATATGCCGAAAACTCTGGCCAATTCGAGGTGGGTCCAATGATAGAGCGGATTCCTCATGGTATATGGTACCGTTTCTGCCCATTTTTCGAATTTTTCCCGGCTGCTTCTTCCGCCTGTGATGTAATCCTCGTCCACGCCGTTTCCTCTCAGCGCGCGCCATTTGTAATGGTCACCGCCCAGCCATACTTCCGTAATGTCTGCAAATTTATGGTTCTCAGCCACTTGCTGTGGGATGAGGTGGCAATGGTAGTCTATTATGGGAAGATTTTCCGCACTTTCGTGATATAGCTCACGTGCGAATTTGTTTCCCAGAAGGAAGTCGGGGTTTATGAAGTTGCTCATTTTTAAGTGCTTCGTTTATTGTCCATGCAAATATAATAAAAAATTCTCCGTGTACGTGCACGGAATCAGATATTTTTTCTTACATTTGCCACATGAAAGAATATTTCCTTCAGCCGCGGCTGGGGAATTGGTCGTTAAATCATTGATTTACATTATAATAATGGCGAAGATTGTTACTTTCGGCGAGATTATGCTCAGGCTGGCGACTCCCGGACATCTCAGATTTTCTCAGACTCATGAATTCGAGGCGACTTTCGGGGGAGGCGAGGCGAATGTGGCGGTGTCTCTTTCGAATTACGGCGAGGATGCGCATTTCGTGACGGCGCTTCCTGACAATGACATTGCAAAGGCTTGTCTGGCCGAACTCCGCGGGCTTGGGGTGAACGTGAATCATTGTATCAAAAGCGGGGACCGCATGGGGATTTATTACTTGGAAACGGGTGCTGTCGCGAGGCCGAGCAAGGTGATTTATGACCGCGCACATTCCTCATTATCAGAGGTTAAGCCGGGGATGATCGACTGGGATGCCGTTTTCGATGGTGCCGACTGGTTTCATTGGACAGGTATTACGCCGGCAATCAGCCAGGGTGCTGCGGATGTGTGTCTGGAGGCGATAAACGCGGCTTCTGAACGCGGCATCAAGATTTCCTGCGACCTGAATTACCGGAAAAATCTCTGGAAATATGGCAAAACTGCATCGGAAGTCATGCCGGAACTGGTGGCCGGATGTGATGTGATTATCGGCAATGAAGAAGACGCAGCGAAAGTGTTCGGTATTGTCGCTGAAGGATTTAACGCCGATTCGGGAGAAATCGACGAGTCCAAATTCAAGTCCGTGGCTACATCATTGATGCTCAAATTTCCGAAAGCATCCAAGGTGGCGATAACCCTGCGTGGGTCGGTCAATGCGGACTTCAATACGTGGAGTGCGGTGCTGTTCGACGGCATGGCCTTATATTCTTCCCGTCATTATGATATTACGGATATCGTAGACAGGGTAGGAGGGGGAGACTCCTTCGCCGGAGGTCTCATTTACGGCCTGCTGCATTATCCCGGCAATGACCGCAAGGCACTGGAATTCGCCGTGGCTGCATCTTGCTTAAAACACACAATATCAGGAGATTATAATCGCGTTACCGTGCAGGAGGTAGAGTCGTTGATGAACGGCAATGTCTCCGGAAGGGTGTCCAGATAATATATTTGATTATGGCTAGATTCAATAAGGCGAAGGTGGTTTCCACCGCACTTTCGACAGGACTTGTTCCGGTTTTTTACAATGCCTGCCCAGAAATTTCCAAGGCCGTGCTCAAAGCGTGCTATGACGGCGGAATCCGGGTTTTCGAATTTACGAACAGAGGTGATTTTGCACATGAGGTCTTTGCGGAATTGGTGAAATATGCCGCTGCGGAGCTCCCTGAAATGATTGTCGGAGCAGGGTCCGTCATCGACGCCCCTACGGCGGCATTGTATATACAAGAGGGCGCGAACTTCATCGTCGGTCCTCTTTTCAATCCCGAAATTGCCGACATCTGCAACCGTCGTTGCCTGCCTTATATTCCGGGATGCGGTTCCGTGACGGAAATCGGGAATGCCCAGGCGGCCGGCTGCGATATCTGCAAAGTTTTCCCCGGCGATGTGCTCGGAACTGCATTCGTGAAAGGCGTCAAGGCTCCGATGCCATGGACGCAAATCCTTGTTACAGGCGGAGTCAAGCCTGAACTGGAGAATCTGAAGGGCTGGTTCAGCGCCGGCGCATCATGCGTGGGAATGGGGAGCAATCTTTTCCCGAAAGATGTCGTGAAGTCAGGTGACTGGGCGAAAATCACGGAACTGTGCGCGTCTTCATTGAAGGCGATAGAAGAGGCGCGGAAATAAAGAAACGGACCACATAATTCAGACGTAAATATGACCAACAAAGATAAAATGACGAATTTCCGGTGGGTAATCTGCGCAATGCTGTTCTTTGCGACGACTGTCAATTACCTTGACCGCCAAGTGCTTTCGTTGACCTGGGACGAATTCATAAAACCGGAATTCCACTGGAACGAATCCCACTATGGGACAGTGACTTCCATATTCTCGATAATCTATGCCATCAGCATGGTCTTCGCCGGTAGGTTCGTGGACTGGCTGGGTACGAAGAAAGGCTATCTCTGGGCTATCGGAATATGGTCGCTCGGTGCGTGCATGCACGCCTTCTGCGGCATTGTGACAGAAGCAGTTGCGGGATTGGGCAGCGCCGCCGAACTTGTCCGGGCCACGGGTGATGCCGTAGTCCTGATCTCCACGGTGAGCATGTATTGCTTCCTGGTCGCGCGCAGCGTTCTCGCCATCGGCGAGTCCGGCAACTTTCCGGCCGCCATCAAGACGACAGCGGAATATTTCCCGAAGAAGGACCGTGCGTTCGCCACATCCATTTTCAATGCCGGGGCATCCATAGGCGCTCTCATTGCACCGCTCACGATTCCGCTTCTGGCGAAAGCTTATGGTTGGGAAATGGCGTTCATCATCATCGGCGTACTGGGTTTCATCTGGATGGGCGTCTGGGTTTTCGTCTACGACAAGCCGGAAAAGTCCAAGTGCGTCAATGCTGCTGAACTTGAGTATATCCGGCAGGACAAATTGATCGAAGCCTCGGCGGAGACTGCTGAGAAACCTAAGAAACTAGGCATACTTAAAGCATTGAAATACAGGCAGACATGGGCGGTAATCGCTGGTCGGTTCATGGCTGACGGCGTGTGGTGGTTCTTCCTTTTCTGGACACCGTCCTATCTGAACACGCAGTTCGGCATCAAGACCACGGAACCGCTCGGCATGGCATTGATCTTTACACTGTATGCGATAACCATGCTCTCCATTATCGGAGGAAAACTACCTACGGTGTTCATTGACAAGGCGATGCGTCGTGGAAAAGGCTTTGACCCGTATTCTGCCAGAATGAAGGCGATGCTGATATTCGCATTGTTCCCGATATGCGTGCTGCTGGCTCAGCCTCTCGGAACATTTTCTCCTTGGTTCGCGGTGGTGCTCATCGGAATCGGCTGTGCCGCCCATCAATCCTGGTCGGCCAATGTCTATACGACAGTCGGCGACATGTTCCCGAACTCCGCGGTCGCTACGGTGACAGGCATCGGCGGAATGGCAGGCGGTATCAGTTCAATGATAATGCAGAAATTCGCAGGCGAATTGTTCGTCTGGTCAGATAAGGTTGGACTGCAATTCCTCGGTTTTGAGGGAAAACCGGCAGGCTATTTCATAATATTCTGCATCTGCGCATTCGCATACGTCATCGGCTGGCTGCTCATGAAAGCATTCGTGCCGAAATATAGCGTGGTGACTCTGGAAAACTAGTAGAAATGATAGTTGTATCTGGACAAGAGGTCGATGGAACTGTAATTATCCTGTTTCTCCGGCCTCTTTCCCAGTATCAGATGGTCTGTGAGCGTAATGATTGACTTTTGTGCGTCGATGTCGGCATGCTGGCCGATAAGGTACTTCACATATCCGTCTTTCAGTGCGTCGATGTTTTTCTGCAATATGTCGAAACCGACTACGTTCCAGCCCTTCTTCCTGTGCTCCCGGAGATAATCCGCCACCAGGAAAATCCTGGAATTGAGGGTTACGATGTTCGGGCATCCGTCAATGTCCCTGAAGGCATCGTCCATGGCCTTGTTCGCCTCCATTGCGTTGTTCGGATTTATCACTATGCTCTTGACTGTGGTCTCCGGGTAATGTGCTGAGAGATAGTCCAGAAAGCCATGCCTTCTTTCGGCCGACGGGTCGGACAGGCCGTTCACGTCACGCTCGATTCGTACAAGATATATCGTGTCGAGGCTCTTTTCGTCAGAATTGGTCATGAGCATGTCTGCGCAGAAAGCACCACTGTCATATATAGGCTGTCCGTAATATGCCAAGTGGCCATATATACCGTTTACGCTGGTATTCAATATGATATAAGGAATGTTCGCCTCTTCTATCTCTACCGCGATCGTGCGTGTCGCCGGGAGGAACATCGGGGCGATGATGATTCCTGAATATCCAGTCTTTATCACTTTCCGGCATTCGGCGAGGAAAGAATCCACGCTGTACTGGTCGTAGGTGCACTCGTCCACATTGACCGAAAACCTTCCGGCATATTCCCGTGCCTTTTCGATACCGACATGCGCAAGTTCCCAAAATTCTCCCTTTTTATATTTCGGAAGAATTACGGCAATGTCGTGGGACTTGTTCTTGGCAAGCATTGACGCATAAACATTGGTCTTGTAACCTAGTTCCTTTATGACTTTCAATACTTTAGCCCTGGTTTCTTCTGATACTTCACCTCTTTCGTGCAGTACACGGTCAATTGTGCCACGCGTCACGCCCGCAGCTTTGGCTACGTCGCTGATGGTAACAGTGGATTTGTTCATGTTTATCTGGCTATGTAGCGCGAAGTTATGAAAAAACGGCCGTTTCCGCAAATTTTGAAAAATTTGGATAAAAATATCCGTGTCCGTGCACGGAAATAATAAAACATTGCTATCTTTGCGGTAAGAAAAATACATTGATATGATTAGAATGACAGAAAGCTGGAGATGGTATGGACCGGATGATCCGGTGAAATTGAGTTATATCAGACAGGCTGGCGTGACGGATATCGTTCATGCACTGCACCATATTCCGAACGGGGAAGTGTGGCCGGTGGCGGAAATCCGTAAAAGGCAGGAACTTATAGCTGAAGCGGGGATGAAGTGGAGTGTCGTGGAGAGTGTTCCTGTCCATGAGCATATCAAGACGCGTGAAGGCGAATATCTCAGATACATAGAGAATTACAAGCAGAGCATCCGTAATCTGGCCGAATGCGGAATACATTGTATCACATATAATTTCATGCCTGTAATCGACTGGACGAGGACGGACCTTCAGTACATGATGCCGGACGGCTCCCGTGCGCTCCGTTTCGAGAGGGCGGCGTTCATGGCGTTCGACCTGTTTATCCTCGGGCGTGAATATGCGCGCCAGGAGTACACTCCCGAAGAGCTGGAAATCGCAAAAGCAAGATATGATAAGATGGATGAGGCTGAAATACAGCTGATTACCAGAAATATGATAGCAGGACTTCCGGGCAGTGAGGAGAGTTTTACGCTGGACCAGTTCCGCGATGCGTTGAAGCGTTATGACGACGTGACTGAAGACCAGTTGCGCGAAAATCTGATATTTTTCCTGAAGCAGATCTGCCCTGTGGCTGATGAATGCGGTTCTGTTATGGTCATTCATCCGGACGACCCGCCTTATCCGCTCCTCGGACTGCCGCGCGTCCTTTCTACTGCCGATGATTTCCGAAAGATCGTGGAAGCTGTCCCGAACAAGTCGAACGGTCTCTGTCTCTGCACAGGCTCGTTTGGTGTCCGTGCGGACAATGATTGTGTGTCAATGATGTCCGAGTTCGGTGAGCGCATAGGGTTCGTGCATCTCAGGACCACCAAACGCGATGCTGCGGGGAATTTCTATGAGGCGAACCTGCTGGAGGGCGATGTGGACATGTACGGCATGATGAAGGCATTGCTCGAAGTGGAGCAGAGACGTGGAGTCAGCATCTCGGTCCGCCCTGACCATGGGCATCAGATGTGCGACGACTTGGGCAGGAAATCCAATCCTGGCTATTCATGCTACGGCAGGATGCGCAGCCTGGCTGAATTGCGTGGCCTCCAGGAAGGTATAATAAGAAGTATGAAATAAACATAAGAATATGGAAAAGAATCTTTTCGACGTGAAAGGCAAGGTCGTGGTGATGACCGGTGCCTGTGGCGTGTTGGGCAGCACTATAGTGAAATACTTTGCAGCCCAGGGATGTAAGGTAGTTCTGCTCGACCTTGAGAGGGCTGCCGCTATCGGCGAGACGCTGGTGAAAGAGATTGAAGCGGAAGGTGGCGATGCTGCTTTCTTCCCGACAAACGTGCTTGACAAGGCGGCATTGGAACTTAACTATCAGCAGATTATGGAGAAATATGGAAAAATCGACATTCTGCTGAATGCGGCCGGCGGCAATATGGCTTCCGCTACGGTTCCGCCGGACAAGACCATCTTCGACCTGGATGTGGAGGCCGTGAAGAAAGTCACGGAACTGAATCTTTTCGGAACAATCATCCCTACGATGGTTTTCGCGAAATCCATGGCAGAGTCAGGTAAAGGTTCCATCATCAATTTTGCTTCCGAGTCCGCTCTCCGTCCGCTCACGCGCGTGGCCGGTTACGGCGTGGCCAAGGCTGCGGTTGCGAACTGGACCAAATATCTCTGTGCGGAATTGGCGATGAAGTTCGGCGAAGGCATTCGTGTCAATGCGATTGCGCCGGGTTTCCTTCTGACGAACCAGAACCGCACCTTGCTGACCAATGAGGACGGTTCTCTTACACCTCGTTCGCATACGATTCTCGCCCATACTCCTATCGGCCGTTTCCTGGAGCCGGATGAATTGGTGGGAACCCTTCATTATCTGGCCTCCGATGCCTCCAAGGCCGTGACCGGTACGGTTTGCGTTGTCGACGGCGGCTTCGACGCGTTCTCGATATAGGACTCTTCCGATTTCTTTCGTACCTTCGCGGAAAATCATTGACAATGGAATTGGATTCAAGCGTAAACCTGTCGGTAGACAAGGAATTGAACATGACATCCGTCCTTGGCCCGGAAGATTTTGCTGCCAAGGTGCTGTCTGTCATGCCGGAAGATGTGAAATCAGGAGATCTCGGCTGTGGCCGTATCCTCGCCGATTACTCCATCTTCATGCAGACCAGATATGTCCTATGCGACATTTACGAAGACGGAACGGAGACCTCGGAAGACGGGAAGACATCATATAAATACCGCATCGAAATCAAATCCGGCAAGAAAACCAGCCGGATTGGCGATGCGGTATATTGTTTCCTCTTTATAGTAATCTTCTGGTTCCTGAGCCGTTGGACCACGCAGGGCTTCAACCCGTTGTTCCTCATCATCTCAGGGCTCGCCGTCCTCGCGGCCCTCTACCTGATATGGAACTCCACCCGCTCCAAATTCGGCCCGAAAGAATCAGCCTCCATAGCGGAAGTGCTCAAGGATTCTCTTTCCTGCACTCCGCGGTAATCTTTTCGAGTCTTCCGTATGCGGTTGCGGGCTGCTTCCACAGTGTTGCCAGCAGGATTGCCCCGATGACGCCCATTATTACGGAAAGCAGGAAAATCATGTCCCAGCCGCTTTTGTCAGCGATAACGCCGAATACCACGCCTGAAACGATGGGCGCGAGATATCCGAACAATCCGTTGAGGCCGTTTGCGGTAGCCGCCGCGCGTTTGGTCGCCTGATTGGTGCAAGCGATGCCCAGCAACGCCTGCGGACCATAGATGAAGAATGCTGAAAGTATTATCAATGAAATAGTCAGGAAAGCGGAATCCTTCGGGCTAAGCCAGAAAGCCAGCATACTCAATGCCGCCAGGATGGTGCAGACCGCGCTGGTCCTATGAGCGCATCCCTTGAAAAACTTGTCCGTGGCCCATCCGGCGACCAACATTCCCAGTATTCCTCCGACGATTTCCATTGCCCCTACAACGCTGGCGGCCAGCGTGATGTCCAGCCCTTTGAACTGGGTCAATATGCTTGAACCCCAGTCCAATATGGTGAATCGGATTATGTATACGAAGAAGTTTGACAGCGCGATAATCCAGATAACCGGATTTTTGAAAACCAGTTCGCTGATGCATCTTTTGCTAATCGCCTTGCTCAGTTCCGGACTTTCGTGCTCCTCGTCAGCAGATGCCGTTTTATCCAGTTTTTCCACGGATGGCAAACCTACCTCCTCAGGAGTGTTTTTCAGACCGAAGAATATCAATGCGGCTCCGAAAACTGCAAGAATTGCCGGAATCCAGAAACACCATTGCCATGCGGAATTTGAGTAGTTGCCGAGGATGGCGCCTATGAGAAGAGCCAGCAATCCTGCGCCTATCGAGTGGGACGCGTTCCAGATTGACTGCTTTGTGGCAAGCTCCGAAGGCCTTATCCAGTAAGCCATCAGTGAAGAACAAGGAGGAAATCCCATACCTTGCAGCCACCCGTTTATCATCCAAAGAGAGCCCAGCAGATAAATGAATCCGATGGTTGCCTTGCCACTGTCGTCCAGCACGGAAAACAATCCGTTGACCGAAGGAATGAATCCTATGGCGATGTTCACGAGGGCGGACAGGAACAGCCCGAGCGCCATGAGCAATTTCTTGTTTCCGATTCTGTCAGAGACGATGCCGTTCAGAAAACGTGAGATGCCGTAGATTACTCCGTTGAGAGTCAAGAAGATGCCAAGACGGGTCTTGGATATGCCCAATTCCTCTTCCAGCGCCGGCATGGCTATGCTGAAGTTCTTTCTGACGAAATAGAAAAGTGCATACCCTATCATGAGGACAATCAGTGTCCTCCATTCCCATCTTCTATATAACTTGTCGGTTTTCATTATTCCGCATTATATCCGCAGTTCTGAATTGTGACTTTGTCGGAATTGGCACAAATCATGGTCGGCGCATAGTTGTCTGCTGAAATTACGGTGACTGTGCCTTCTTTATTGATGGTTCCGGCTACTTTGCAGTCTTTAAAAGTGCACCAGTTGCTTGCTTGGCCCAGAATCATGCTGACATTTCCAGCCTTGGAGATGGAAACATAAGAATCTCCGGTGGTCTTGCAATTGCTGAACACAGTAGTTTGTGCTGTGCCGGAAGACGTGATTCCTCCTACGAAGCAAGCCTTTGTGGAACCTTCCTCGGCCTCGATGCGTCCGGCGAATGTGCAGTTCTCCACAAGTGCCTGAACTTTTTTCTCCTGGAATGAAGTGATGCCCCCGACGTTGCGTTCAAGCGCTGCTGCATTCATTGAAATCGTGCCGGAGAATTTGCATCCGTCAATATGCGAATAAGTGTTTATCCTACCGCAGACTCCGCCGCCTCTAACCTTCGCAACTCCTTTTATGTCAATGTCTCCAGATGATTCGCAGTTTTTCATTTCGAAACCATAGCCCTCGTCTCCGGCTGCCGTGATATTGCCTTGGATGTTCGAAATTATCCCGGCCACGTAATTCCAGTTTGCGGTATCGCCGGAAATCATTGTCAATGTCCCGACATTCTTGCAGTCGGTCATCTTTATCTTGAACTCGTCTTTGCCGTATGCGCCGACCAGACCGCCTGCCATGTGGTAAGCATTGGCACTCTCGAACTTGATTTCGGCGTTGTTCGTGCATTTGGTCATGGTCAGACCTTGGGTAGCCTTGCCGACAAGGCCGGCCGGGATGATGCAGACTACCTTTCCTCCGGTCTGTTTGACGGAGACGGAAACGAAGTTGTTGCAGTTTTCGATTGTCGCACCATGAGCCTCACCTGCCAATGCGCCGATATGGGCCTCTACGTTAAATTCACCTTCGACTTTCAGAGTTCCTGCCAATGAAAGATTGCGTACTGTGCCGGAGACGACTTTGAACATGCCGACTTTTGCATCCGGCGTGGCACTGATTGACAGTGTTACGGTGTGTTTCTGCCCGTCAAGAACTGTTCCAGCCGGCAGGTTCTCCATCGGGAAGCAGGACAACGCGGTCGCATCAATGTCGTCGTAAAGCTTGATCGTTCCGTCAGCGTCAGTCCATTTGGAAAGGTCAATGTTCTCCGGGTCGTCAGTTTTGAGTGCATTGGCAAAATCTGCCAGATCTGAAGCATTGTAAATGCCTGCCGGCGCGACGAAAGGCTCTTGTGTTACCACGACCTTCTCTTTCTTGCCGTCCGCGGAGATTATTACATATCCCGTGCGTGCGGTCGCTTCAGCGTTCTTGCCCGCCACAAGGTTCACGGTGACAGTTACTTCGCTGCCTCTCTCTCCTTTTGTTGACGGAGTAATCCAACTGTCTGCAACTAGTGTCCAGTCTTTGTTGGATTTGACTGTAAAGGTCTGGTTTCCTCCTTCAGGAGCAATGCTGAGTTCCATCGGATCTATTTCCATTTCCAGTGACGGCCCTTTTTCTGAGCAGGACACTGACAAGATTCCTAGCAGGAGCGCGCCTGCTGCTGATAAATATTTTCTCATGATTACTTGGTGTTATTCGTTGTTGAAATGACATTTTTCAGCCATGCCGGATAATTGGAACATACGAATTTGAACAATGTGTGATTCGTCTGATACCATTTTATGGCTTTGGTGGAGTATACGGCATTGCCGTCGCCAGCCTTTTTGTCTACATTGTAAATGCTTACATTGATGCCGGCATTCAGATAGTCATTGACATTGATCCTGCCGGAACTTCCGGCCTCTTCATATAGATCTTTGGCGGCGAGATTGACCCAATTGAATCCCATGCCGTTGATGTCGGCGGGAGCCTTGCCGGAGTTCATGGCTATAGGCAAGCCGCTCTGAATTGCATAAGTCCAAGCCGCTTTCATGACGCTGTTGTCGAATCCCGTGCACAAGAGAATAACGAAATTATCGGCCTTCTTGGCCTTTACGATTTCGCAAACCCTTTTTGCACAAGCGATTACGGGCTCCGGATTGTTTGCGGGATAGCTGATTCTCTTGATGTCGATGACCAGTCTCGTAGGACTGTTTTTGCGCATTGCGGCGTCGAGAAGTTCATCCAGCGTCGGAATCTGTTCCCCGTTGCTCAGTTTGCCTGCGGCTCGGATTTTTGCCAATGTGGTCTTGTATGGAACGTTACCGTTTATCTCGCAAGTTCCGCTGGCATGGGCGATTATTACTTCATTGTCCTTGGTGATGTATGCATCGCATTCTGCGCCGTACACGCCTAGTGACATGGCGTATTTCAGCGCTTCCATAGAGTTGTCAGGCGCCCCGCATTCGCTGGCCCCGAACCTGTGTGCGACGATTCTGTTGTCGCACTCGGCCGGTTTCATCAGTTTCCCGGCCTGTTCGTCCGGATTCGGAAACTTGCTCCAATCAGGCTGGGCCGGCCAGTTGTCTTTCTGGCATCCGGTCAAAAGTAGTGCTGCCAGAAATATGTTTATGTGTAGCTTGTTCATAATCAATATTATAGAGGGTTAATACCAGCCTTCTGTCTGTGTCAGATTGGAATTCTTGTTCCTTGCGTCCTTGTGGATTGGCCAGAGAAGAATATTCTTGCTGTTCCTTTTGGCTTTCAGGGTTGCGTTGTAGTCCCAGATGCTGTCCAGTCGTATCAATGCCCACCAGATTACGCCCTCGCACGGAAATTCGAGCATGTATTCTTTACTCAATGCTTTCCTGACGGCATCTTTCGTGGCATCGGTGTAGAAATTCTCCTTGCCGTAAGCTCTCTTCGCAATGATGTTCAGGTAATTGAGGCTCTCGGAATAGGCCCCCTGGTAATATTTCAGCTCGGCTGCCATCATGACGGCTTGAGCGTAACGATAGTAAATCATGTCTGCGTCACGGACCATACTGCCGCTGCTGAGATCTCCTATGTATTTGTTCGGCCATGTGATGACACCGTCATTGACCAGCTCATTCTGGCCATATTTGCCTTCGCCGAGATTCGTGCCGACTCTTTTGTCTCCGTTTATATCCCTGCTTTTGCGGAGTTCGTCCAGGAAATTGTCACCATAGTCCAGCCACTGGGTGCTTCCGATAGGCACGGGATTGCATTGGAACTCTTTTTTTACGCCAGGTGTGGCGAAAGTGAAATAAACGGTATAGCCGCCGGTCAGTTTGAATGCCTGATCGTTGAGAAGCGCGAAAATAACTTCATTGCTGTTCTTGTTTCCGGTTCCGCGCCCGTCGAATATCTTGGAATAGTCCGCCAGTAGCCTGGAGTCGCCGCTCTTTACGCCGATGCTTTCCAATGCTTCGGAAGCCATTGACAGATAGTCTTCTCCCGCCTTTTCTACGGAATACATCCACAGCGCGTATTCCGCTTTCAGCATGTTGACGGCATCCTTTGTCGCCAGATATTTGTTGGCTCCGAGTGCGCCGCTGTTGTCTACGGCAGTCTGTATGTCTTTTTCAATGAGTGCGTATACGGCTGATTTCGGGGATCTTGACGGATAGGTTTCTTTCTGTGATACCGATTCGATGGGTTCAGTATTCAGCGGAACATCTCCCCAGATCCTGACAGCCCAGAAGTAACAATATGCGCGTGCGAAGGATGCTTGCCCTATTGCCCATGCACGGTCTTCATCTTTCATCGGGATGGCGGATGAAGGGGCATATTTCAATACTGCATTGGCTTGATCTATAGCATTGTACAGTTTCGACCACTTGCACGACGCTGTGGACGAGGTCATGTTGTTGTCGAGGATATCCTTCGCCATATAGACCTTGTTCAGGTGACTGTAACCCCACATGTATGGCCCTACGCGCAGTTCTCCCCAGTGGAGCATGGATATGTCATCCTGGATGAAGTTCTCCCGGATGTCCGAATATATCGCATTGGCAGACGTCGTCACATGCACGCTCGTCTTCCACATGTTGCTGGCTGTGAGCTTGTTGTCCTGAACGATGTCCAGAGGATTGTCGCAGGATGAAAGCACGCCGCATATAATCATTATTGGGATAATCTTGTTCTTCATGTCAGAATACTAGTTTTAGACTGAAAATAATCTTCCTTGCGTTAGGCATGAGGTTTCCCGTGTCGGAAGTGCTGTTGTTGTTGGTGGACAGGGCCTGGTACATGTCAGACGAACCATCTGACCCGATGCCGCTCTCCGGACTGATGGCTCCGGTGACGCCTGTGAAGTAATGGAGCGTGTTGCCTGATACTCCGATGGTTACTTTCTGCATCTTAAGCGGCTTTATCCATTTCTGAGGAAGTTCGTAGAACAGGGATACGTCCCTGATGCACAAATAGTCGGCCTTTTCTGTCATGACGCTTGAGTTTCCCCTCCAGTTCCTGTTTCCCCAGTCGGAGTCATTCGGCGTATAGCGTGCATATCCAGACTTGTCTCCAGGGGTTTTCCAGCAGTCATAGACGATGTCGCCAAGCGAAGAGTTGCAGTCTCCCATGGTGTTCTTCAGCAGCTGCATCTTCTGTCCGTTGATGATGGAGTGACCGATGGCATAATCGAGATAGACATTGAAAGTCAATCCCTTCCATCTGATGGTGTTGTTCAATCCTCCGACGGAATGCGGAACTACACTGCCGAGATAGAACATGTCCTCGGAGTTGATTATTTCATTGCCCTTGCCGTCCACGGCTGATCCTTTACGGTTGCACCACTCATAGTCGCCTGCATCTTTCCGGCCTGTGATTCTTTTACCGTCGCTTACGCGGAAGCCCTTGGATTCTGCATCGTACAGAGCCTTGTCAGCCTCGTCCAGATTCTGGATGATATGGTCGACCTTGTAACCGTAAATCCTGCCAAGCGGTTCGCCGACAGCAGTGCCGCCGAAACGGTATCCGCTCTTGGATAGTTTGTAACCGCCTATCCTCCAACCTTTTTCGCCGGTGACGTGTCCGTCTTCGTCAATGATGTCGTACATATATTCATCAGGAAGCGAGAGTACCCTGTTCTTGGTGAATGCGTAGGTGAAGTCGGTGCTCCAGGAGAAATTTTTCGTGCTTATGTTTTCGGAATGCAATTCCATCTCGAATCCGTAGAACCGTGCGCTTCCGACATTGGCCTTGACACTGCTGTATGGGCTGGTGTCCGGAAGCGTTATGCTGAACAACATGTCGGAAGTCACCTTGTTATAGTAGTCGAAGATGAAACGTACCCTGTCCTTCAGAAAAGAGAGATCCATTCCCGCATCCAGTTGTGTGGTGGTTTCCCATTTCATGGATGTGTTCTGCATTTTGGATGGAATCATTGTCGGCAGGCTGCCATAGCTGGATGTCTCAAATGCGCCATAGGTGTCGTAAAGGCCGATTCCGTTGTTGCCTGTCTGTCCGTATGACAGCCTGAGCTTGAATGTGTTGGCTGTTCTTTTTGCATTGCTCCAGAAAGGTTCTTCGGAAACGAGCCATGCCACGGACGCTGCCGGGAAATATCCCCATCTGTTGCCTTTTGCGAATTTCGACGAGCCGTCTGCTCTGATTGAGCCTGAGACAATGTATCTGTTCCGGAAGTCGTAACCGATTCTTGCGAATCCGGAAATCATTGCCTGTTTTTCATCATTGCCGGAAGCTTCGAAGTTTGTGCCTGATTGAAGTACGGGGACATCGTCTGATGCGGCCCCTGATGATTTGGCTTTCACGACGGAGTAATTCTGAATCATGTATTCATATCCGGCCGTTGCGCTGAGATGGTGCGCGTCCCTGAAGGTCTTGTTGAATGACAAATGCGCCGTGAATGTGTCTACGGATTTGTTTGTCCTTGTCTGCGTCATAGGTCTGGTTGACGAAACCGTGTTTATTACTCCATCCCTTTCGCCGTATGTGTAGTAGCTTCCGATATAATTCTGCTCATAGCGGTTGTATAAGGCGTTGAGGGCCAGTCCGTCTATTATGGTCCATTTCAGGTTGAACGCTCCGGAATGCCTTGACGTGGAATTTTGTCTGCTGTAGAAACGTTCGTACCAAGCTGGGCTGTGGGCGTTTTTGTTGGTAGACACCAGCTGATTCCATTCTCCGTCAAGGTTTTTCTCCATGGCGGTCGGCGCTGCGATGAGTCCGCGACCGATGCATTGATAATAATTGTCTACCGGAATGTGTTTTTTCTGTCGGGACATGTCAAATGCCGCGCCGGCCTCAAGATTGTCGGTGATTTTGAAACTGGTATTGCCGTGCATCGTGAAGACATTGTAGTCACTCATGGCGATGATGCCGTCATCTCCCATGTAACTTGCAGATGCTGAGTATTTTACCCTGTCTGATGAACCATTTACGCCGATATATTCCTTGTGCCAGAGAGCTGTGGAAAACCATTTTCCCTGCCAGTCATTGTCCTGGAAAATGATGACTTTGGTAGGGTCGACAGGGTCTGCCATCCAGGAATATCCGTCAGGCACGGTGCCGCCCCAGTCCAGGTATCTGGTTGAATAGATGGATTTGCTGCTGGTGTTGCCGGTACCATATGCGTTCGGCCCTGAAAGCAGAAGTTCGGCAGGATGTTCCTTGTCATTGGCAAGAGCCTCTGAAATCGCCGGCCTGATGAAGTTCAAGTAGTCCCTGGAATTCAATATGTTCCATGATGTAGAGGGACTCTGGAATCCGACCTGCGTGTCCACTGTCAGCTGTATGCCTTTGGCGGCGGATCCTTTCTTCGTGGTTACCAGAATTACGCCATTCGATGCCCTGGCTCCATAAATGCCGGCAGAAGCTGCGTCTTTAAGGACTTCTATTGACTCGATGTCATTGGTGTTTATTCCGCTCATGTCTTCGCGGATTGCGCCGTCCACGATGTAGATCGGGTCGTTGGACATTGAAATGGATGACCCTCCGCGAATCATGAAACGCGGTGCTTCGCCCGAGAGCGCGTTGCTGGTGGAGACGCGCAATCCGGGAATCTTGCCTTTCAGGGCGTCACCTACGGTAGATGCCGGGATGTCGACAAGTTTGCCTCCTTCGAGTTTCGAGATTGATGAAGTCAGTGTCTTTCTGGATTGAGTACCATAACCGACGACGAGTATCTCGTCGAGCAGCTGCGTATCATCGTCCAGTGCGATTTCGATATGCGAGAAGTTCTTGATTGTCAATTCCTTTTCGCTATATCCGAGAGAGGATACCACTATGCGTGAGTTTAGCGGTATACTGATGGCGAATGTGCCGTCTTCTGCTGTGATGGTTCCTTTTCCGGAATCCTTGTTCATCACTGCAGCACCGGGTATAGGATTCCCTGTGTTGTCGCGGACAATGCCTGACAATGTTCCGGTATTTTGTGCGAAGAGACCGGATGTGCCCAGTATCAGGAATATAAATGACGCGACAGCTAGCTTGTATGATTTACCCATAGTGTGGAGTGTTTATCTTTCGCTGAATACTGAAATGCCGTCCACGTATGCTTTTATCTTTTCCGGATGGTCTGAGGATACGTAGTCCACCCCGTGGCGTACAGCCCAGTCTACCACTTCGTAATCGTTTACAATCCAGAGAGTTACTTCCATTCCCAAGTCATGGGCTCTCTTAATGTAGTCGGGATGGTTCATGAGCCCGTTCATGTCGTATGAGATGGCGTTGTACCCCTTTTCGCGGCAGTATTCCGGACTTTTCACGAATACTCCGCTATCCAGAAACAGGACCTTGGCTTTGGGGTCGAGGCGGTGTATTTCCTGTATCATCCAGTCGCTGAAGGTGGTATATTCCACCTGTTCTTGCATTCCCATTTCTTTTACCGTCGCCACGACTTGTTCTACAGCTGCCGTTTCGCGTTCGCGCGAAGACTGTTTCTTGATCTCACAGATGAGTTTGGTCTCAGGGTGTTCCTTTCCGGCCTTCAGATATTCCTTCAGGGTCGGCATCACTGAACCGCCCGGCAGTATGACTTCACGGGCTTCTTTCCATGTTATATGCTGGATGTTCTTGTCTATACCGGGGACATTGGGCCCGTGGAAGACGATGATCTTGTTGTCGGATGTGAGCTGGACGTCGAACTCGGCGGCATATATTCCGAGGGATTGGCAATACTTCAGCGCCTGGATTGTGTTTTCGTAGTATCCAGTAACGGGGGATTCCGGAGTGTTGAATCGTACTCCTCTGTGGCCCACGACTTTAATCTGGGCATTGGTAATGATGATGCCCAGAATCATTGCGATAGCTGATGTCAGTATTCTTTTCATTTTATATGTTTTCGAAGGTGAAACTTTCCCAAGGTAATCTGGCGTCTTTTCCGTGGTCGAGGACGTCTGCTACATGGCAGAGCATCGGGAATTTCCGGAGGTCCACTTCGCCTTTGTCCGCGCGGACCGAAATTGCAGAGAATACGCGTCTTGCTACGACCAGGCTTTCCAATGTCACGCCGGCCAGAATGTTCATGGCTTCTTCATATGTCTTGCCTTCTCCCAGCAGGATGCCGATTTTCCTTGTCCGGCCTCCATATACCGTTACGTACAGATCGCCGATGCCGATGTTTTCGCAGTCTCGGCTGGCCCCCTGCAGTTCAAGCAGATAGCGCATTTCCTTGACAGCCTGATAGAAAGCGCCAGCCTGGCTGTTGTAATGGAGTCCATCGTTCATGGTCCGGTTTACTAGTCCGATGGTCATTGCCACTGCCAGCGCATAACCGTTTTTGAGAGCTACGGCGCTTTCCAATCCTTCTACGTCATCGGTAAGAGAAATGTGGTAGTAGTCCGTGGACATGGTTGCTTTCATCATTTTCAGGACCTCCGGCTGTTTTCCGCAGAATGCTACCTCGGTCTGGTCGTGTGCCACGAGTTCGTAACTTGTGCAGGGACCGCCGATTGCGCATATTTTCCTTTCAATACTCTTGGCGGCAAGGCTGCGCTGCCAGTATTCCGGATAGGATATGAGGGAGCCGTCTTCCAGATTGACAAGTCCCTTGGTTACAGAGAGAACCGGTATTGACGGCTCGAGGTTTATGAGAACTTCATTGAGAAACCAGTCTACACCGAACGAGCTCACGCCTCCGATTATGAAGTCGCAGCCCTTCACGGCCTCTTTCCAATTGTCAAATTGAAAATATTCAATGCCTTCGGGAAATGCTTTTTCGAATTTCGGGTGTTTGCCTTCGGCTTTGCATGCTTCGATGATTTCCCGGTCCAGAGGTGTGCCGACCAGGCGGACAGAATTACCGTTTTCTCTTGCGGGAAAAGCTAGAGCGGAGCCCATCATTCCAGCTCCGATGATTGTGATTGTCTTTGCCATTGTATTATTAGTTGTTTTGTTCGTCGTGTTATCTTATTTGGTTCATGGCAAAAGTAAAAAGTTTTCATAATATAAAAAATAGTTAGAATTGAATTTTCATTTATAAAAAATAATTTTCATATTTGTTTCATAATAAAAAATATATCATGAATAAGGTTGAGGAAAGACAGAAGAAAATCAAGGATATTTTGGGCATCGTGGAATCCATAAGTACGGAAACCCTTGCTGAACGCATGAATGTGACAGGCGCGACGATTCGGAAGGACTTGCGGGACATGGAAAGCCGACATGAAATTATCCGGAACAGAGGTCAGGTGTCGCTGGCGCGGAAGCTCATTGTTGACCGCGATATCATGGAGAAAATTTTCATCAATGCTGATAAAAAAAATATTATCGGAGCTGCAGCCGCGGAGTTGATTACTCCCGGAGATTCCATCATTGTCACTTCCGGGTCTACAATTGATGCGTTTGTGCGTCATTTGGAGGCGAAAGGAAGTCTGAATGTGGTGACGCCGTCTGTCAGTGTCGCCATGACAATGACTTATAAGGACGGTGTCTCTGTAGTGATTTTAGGTGGAAGCGTAATCCGCAATTCCATGTCTACTCGTGATAGCTATTGTCTTGAAGGACTGCGAAATATAAATTGCAGTAAACTTTTTTTCAGTTGTGACGGTCTGGATTTCGCGACAGGTGTCATCACGGCATTCCTGGACGAGGCCCGTCTTACCCAAGCGATGACGGAGCATGCGAAGAGCATAGTTCTTCTGGCAGATTCCAGCAAATTCGGCAAGACGGGATTCGGAAAAATTTGTGAGCTGCGTGACATCGACATCTTGGTGACCGACGAGGGTCTTCCTGATTCCGTCCGTACGAAACTTGAGGAACTCGGAGTCCATGTCATCATTGCCCGTGAGCGGGCATTTCTGTCGGGAACTTACTGCCACATGCAGGCTCCATCCCAGTAGTCCTTGAACTCTATGGTCTTGACGGTCTTCTTCGAGGTGAACACATGTTTTCTTACAGGGGTATACCATTCGGCTTTCACATATACTGTTTTGCCGGTATATCTGTCCACGATAGGGAGGAATTCCCACATGCCGCCGATGCGCGGACCTGTAACCCACACTCTTTCACCCGGTGCGTAAGTCTGGAATGTCGAATAGCCTTCGGACGGGCCTGTGTAAACGCTACCTTTAAAGTCGCGTCCTTCTCCTTCGCCCCATGCTCTCACCTGATACCAGCCTAGCTGATGTGCATGTGTGCATTTTTCCGCTACATCGATAGCCTGCTCGATGGAGCAGATTTCCTTAGGGCAGATGGCCGTGGACGTCTTGCCTTTAATCAGTCCCAGTGCCTCCATGAAACTCATGGCCTCCTCTGCGGCAGGGCTGATATCTTTCTTGTCAATGTATTTGTCCAGTCCATTATCGAATTCCGTGTAGGCGTAGACTCCCTGATTCTCGATGTAACGCAATGACTTGTAGAGGATTGCAGCCACATCCTGACGGGTGGCATTGGAATTGACGGATACAGATGCTGACGGGATGCAGTCGATTCCGAGGACGGCGCATTTCGCCGCGAACTTGTCGCCGGTCTGTTTCTTACCGAGTTTGATTTCGTGTCCGATGAGTTCCTCTGCCAGACGGATTGCGAGCGATCTTACCTGAAGCAATGTCGCCTGTGCGGTATAGTCATTTCCGAGAATCATGTCGTCCAGGAGATTATCGCACAATGCGAAGTTTACGGAACTCTGGAACGCAGTGCTCATCTTGGCGTCTGACTTGTATGGAAGGATGAACGTTCCCGGTTGCGTTGTAGTGGTAAGTCTTGCCTCAGTTTCGAAACCTTCTGCCTGCTCGGCCATGGCCTTCCTGAAGTCTTCATAGTTCATTTCAGTTCCGGTCGCTTTCCATGCGACTTTCGTAAAGTGCTTCTGGTCATATCCTTCTGACATGCCGCACCAGATGCAGCTGTACCACCATACGTGCTGTCCGGCGGAGTTTTTGCCTATATATGCCTGGTCATTGGCCAGAGGCTGTCCGAATATGTGCTGCGGATAATCAAAATCCGTATATTTTATCTCGAAAGTATGCGCGGGGTTATGCTCGCATTTTCCGCAAGTTTTGCATGAATAATAGTATGACGTGAAATTCTTGCATGAATAATCCTTGTAAATGTTGTCAGGGGCAGCTACTTTTTCCGTGAAGACATGATGCGTGCAGAAAGGTCTCGCTGCATCGGCCCCGGCTTTCTGGGCGGAAAAGACGTCACCCTGATATGTCTTTATCGTGAACAATATAGGGTATGACCAGGTTCTCCAGGAAACCATTTTCATCACATTGTCGGCTTCCGATTCCGGAATGAATATCGTTGCCCTTTTATTCTGGCACAGGTAGCTGTGATACGGATGGTAAATCTGTGTTGAATGATCCCTGTCACCTTGATAGGCACTACATATGGTTCTGATGAATTCCGTAGCGTCCACTTTCTGGCTCAGCCATACTTCGCGGATATTGTAAGTTCCTTGTATGGAGTTGTTTACATCACCTGCTGCGCAACTTTGGATGAATTCACTGTCAGTATCCACTATTATCTTGGTCACGCGCATGGTATTCTGTCCCTTGAATTCTCCCGAATCGTTGGCATAGAATCGCGGATCATACGAATCGTTGATGACAATCAGCGGCCAAGGATTGATATCAGGGCTGAGAGCATTGGCCTCGTCGATGGAGTAGGCCTTGCGGGATCTGCGGTAAGAGTCTTTGTTCAGTTCATAATCTGATTTCATGTTCAGCGCGGCTTCTCTGTCAGATCCGGCCCCGCCTTCTCCTACGAAAACCCTCGTCTCTATATCTATGAAATATGGGGCGCTTGGCTTTACTTTCGCCTCTTTTCCATTTACGGTAATCTTGATCCTGCTGCCGTCGATACCATAGTCATTATTCTTGAAATAATAATCTGTCTGGTATTTTCCGCTCGGATTTATCATCACCTTGAATACGGCTTTATACTCGAATCCGCTCTTGAACAGCATCTCGCCGCTGTCTTTCTCCACGAAATCGCCGATATAATCCGCCTCCATAAGCTGAATATCTCCGGTAGGGGCCAGGTCGCCATATTCGGTAGTCGCCGAAGTCGGCTGCACCTCACGCGCGTCCCAAAGGTCCGTTCCCGGTTTCGGGACCGGAATGACCAGGTCAATGCTTTTGATTTTCGGTTTGTCTTGGGCCAATGTCGTCAGCGGCAGTAAGATGGCCGCCATTGACAACATTGTCATAATCACATATTTAGCTGAATCTTTCGTGGTCATAGAGCGTCGTTTTTATTCGGTATCTACAAATTCAAGTCCTGCAGGATAGACATACTGGTTGTTCTCCCATTTGACCTGCATGTAAGGACAGGTCATCATGTCCGGGTAAATTTCCATAAGGAAGTCATCCTTCAGTTTGGAATTCAATTTCAAGTTCTTGAGGCTCTTGCAATTGTCGAATGTGAATTCTCCGATTTCCAATACGTGGGAAAGATCGAGGGAAACCACACCGCTGTCGGAAAATACGTGACTGCCGACTTTGGTTACACTGGCAGGAATATTTATGGTAGTGAGTTTGGTGCAGTTCTCGAATGTTCCGTCTTTGATTTCCGTAAGGTTCTCAGGCAGAGTCACGCTCGTGAGATTTGTACAGCCGCTGAACATCTCATAACTTGTAAGTCCCACATACCGGGGAAGTTTGATGCTCTGAAGGCTGGTGCAGTTCTGGAAACATCCATGCAGTTCATCTATCTTGTCGCTCTCGAAAACGACTTTCTTCAGATTCTTGCAACCATAAAAGGCTGAACCCTGAATGATTTTCACCGATGCCGGAATCACTATCTCGCTGATGTCGGTCTCCCTGAGTGCGGCGTTCGATATTTCTGTCAATGTTGACGGCAGTTTGATGGATTTTATAGGTTTGCCCCAGAAAATATCACCGCGCATTTCCGTGACAGGGATTCTCTTGCCTTTGTAGTTGATATAGTCAGGCATGACGATATCCTTGCCTGCGACAGCGGTGTTCACGGCCTCGGAAGCGAAGGCAAAACCCTTGCTTGCGTGGACTATGTAGATGATGCCGCCGATGTCAACGGTTGCTCCGGAAGCGTTCTCGCTTACGATGGTTCCGCTCTGGCTTGTTCCTGAAGTGGAGATGCTTTGTTTTACAGGTTTCGGATCCCATTTGGTCATGGTCACCTTGGTCGCGTTCTCATATCCGCCATGTTTCTGGAAATACTCCTTCGTCTCGTCATTGATGAGCCCTTTGACAGTGAAAAATGGTGATATTGAGCTCTTTATGAGAGTCTTATACTTATCGCCCTCGAGAATGGACGCGATCTTGTCGTGCAATCCGTTTATTACCCATTGAGGAGATTCGCTGCCGTACTCGCTTCTGGCTTCTGCCATCAATTCTACAAGTTTGTTCAACTCGTTGGCACGTGCATAGAGTTCTCCTTTCACATTTTCATATCGCGCGTGTGCCGGAGTAAGAGTCTTGAAATATCCGTTTTTGAAGCAGTCATCCAGCAGGAGAAACTCATCCACCAGACTCTTATTGTTCAAGTTGAAGATGTTCGGCTGTTTTTCGGACCAGTTCACTTGGGCATCAGGGCTCTGAGGCGGCATGCTTGGCTTTACCGTAAGTGTTCCGTATGCTGCCTCTACGGGATATCCGAGCGGAGCGAAAAGTGCCGTGTGCTCATCCGGCAGTTTCACGGTCGGTTTTTCATCTTCCGTTTCAGGAACATTTCCCATCATTGCATCGTACTGTTTCTGAAGAGCTTTGTCCCTGTCGGACGTCTTGCTTGCGGCTGGCTTTTGTGTGGTCGGCTTGCTGGTGGTCGTCTGGTTCTTGACAGACTGGGTCGTCTTTACGATTTGTTTGCCGATTTTGTCTCCGATGCTCTTGAGGCCGTCCTTAAATGACTGGGCATCAGCGCATGGCATGCTCATGAGAAATGCCGTGCATAGGATCAGAATGCTTTTAGTTTTCATTTGTAATCTAAGTTTACCAACGTATCCTCAAATCTACGAAAAAAAGCGGAACTACTACACCATAACGATGAAAATCTGATGTCGTTCTTGTCAATGTTGAAAATGTTTTTAGTTGTCGAAGATTCCTCCCGCTCCTACTTGCTAAGGTAGGAAGAAAGGCGATATCCGGGGGCTCTACAAATGCCCGGTCACCAAGATGGCCTTGATGGCTTTTGCCAATCTACCGTCAGGGTCGGAAAAGTGGTTCCCCGGATTTATTTCGAAGTCGTGCGGGATTTCCATTTCATCGAGGAATGATAGTACCTCTTCCGTGCAATCTCCTACCCGACTCATGACGGGATGTCTCGTATTGCCTTCGTTGTCGCCCAATGAAAGATATACATAATCAGGCTTTCCCAAGATTTTGTGAGTTTTTATAAAGTCAATGAATCCAGGGTACCAGAAAGAGGCGGAGCCGCACCCCGCTCTGCAGAATACGTCTGTTTTCCATTGACACCAGAATGCGAAGAGTCCTGCCAATGAATACCCCGCAATCGCATTGCCGGAAGGCGGGTGTGGCAGGCTTTTTTCTACTTCCGGCATTATCTTGTTAAGTAGTTTCTCGAGGTGTGCTTCCGCATTGCCTTTGAACATCGGCAGGCCTTTTCTGACTCCCGGCGCCGGCCATGGCGTCAGTTCGCTTTCGAAGTCGAAGTCGTGTATGGATACGAGGTTGAATTCAGGGCATCCCATTTCTTTGCACCTGTTCCAGACGTTGTGTCCGTCTCCTGCTACCGAATGAATATAAACTGTCGGGAGACTTCTGTCTGCCGCCCCTTTCCATATTGTTGTTTTCATGTTTTCTCATGTTTGGGGGATTGAGTCCAGTTCTTTGCCGCAAATTTCGAGCCTGTCTTTTCATTATGGCGACGGGCCAGAGGATGCATTTTTGAACTGAAAGCGAATCTGCAAAAATTTCTCAAGTGGAATGATTTTTTGATATATTTGCAGTCGTTGTTTCAGGACTACAAATAGATATGCTCTTATGAATTTTCGATTTTTATTTTTGTGCATCATTGCATTGATTCTTACATTGACACCGGCGGCCGGACAAACTGGTCTCTATTCGTATGAAGGCGGTTATTTCCTGCGGAACGGGTCTCATTGGGAAGAATATCGTCCGGATACCAAGGTCGGAGTCTGGTCGACATACGAGCAATATAATGAGGAGCAGAACTTCTTCAATATCAAGAACTCCAAATGTAGTGTGAGTGTGCCGAAAAACACTTCATGCAGTTTCTACTATGCGGAACCTGGTGGCGAGTGGGAATCAATATATACGACTTGCGAGATCTATGATTATATGCCGAGCGAGGCTAGGAATATCTATTGTTACAAAGGCGGATATTTCGTCAGGGACGGAATGGACTGGTACGAATACAGGCCTGGAGACAGACACGGCGTGTGGAACTCATATGAGCAGTTGAATAGTGATGGAAATTTCATATACCTGACATGCAAGAGTGCTGATTTCCATATTGGAATTCCCAAGACAGAATCGATTGGGAGCATTTATATGAAGAAAGGCGATGGGGAATGGACTCCAATCTACACATTGACAGGAATTTATGATAGCGGCAAGGGGTATGAATATTCCATTCCTTTCGGAAAATTGCATTCTGAGGATTCCGCAGACAGCCTGTCGATGTACTCGTGTATTAACATTGACTGTGACGGAACTGGCCGGGTGCGGTATTCTGACAAGAACTATTCTTTCGAATTTTCAGCCGCAAATTTATATGAGGCGTCCGGTGATATCGGATCAATGTTGTTCATGTTGCTGGTGGGCGGTTCGCCAGGTGATTCAGAGGGATTTGTTCTTTACGCTGATGAGGAAATGAAAGAAGAAGTATTGTCATATACAAAGGCTTACGGCAAGATTGTTTGTGAGGTTACTGGAGTCCCCGGACTAGAGGCAATGGAATTTATGGATTGCGAGAATGAATCTCCTGGCGAGAGGATTCACGACTTGATAAGAAATGTGGATTTTTTGTAGTTCCTCCTGCTTATGCCGGAGAATGAAGTTGCCATCCGTTGTCAAGCTAGGTAACCTTCAAAAAATAACCTGCCTCATCTTGATCTGAAGCAGGTTATTTCTTTCACGTTACTAAATAGGTAAATAGGTCAGAAAGCACACACAGCCCTCACCCTGAACGTGTTGTAGTGCTTACTGACGCTGAGCACATCGGCATTGCGGAAGTTCACGAGGAAGGCGTGGGCGAGAAAGCCTCCGAACTCCGAAGAAGACCAGTAATAATATTTATCAGTAAAGGTTTCACCATCGGCAGCGTCGAGGGATTTATTGACAATGTCACGGGTTTCAATGTCCCATTTAGCCTCAATATCATCCACATCCTTGTAGCAGAGGATATGCAACTCTTTGGGCGATGGAAGAAACCAGCCGGTACTGTTGGAAGGGGCTTGGTTACCCGAATCTGCTGCAAATGTATCAAGAGCATCTACGGGCAGGACAACCTTATTACCGCTACCTATACTCTTGCAATAAACGTTATAGGCACGAAGTATCAATGTGTTCTGATAACCGAGTTGTACATGCCGTTCTTACGGTTGTAGTCCACACTGGCACTGTAGAAGTTCACGCGGAAGGCGAAGTCGTAGTCGCTATTGCCTGCGCGCTCCGAAGAAGACCAGTAAACGTAATCATCAAAAATTTCACCACCGGCAGCGTTGAGGGAATTATCGACAATGTTACGGGTATCAGTATAACTTGAGTTCCATTTACTCCAAATACCATCCACATCCTTGTAGCAGAGGATATGTAACTCTTTGGGCGATGGAAGAAACCAGCCGGTACTGTTGGAAGGGGCTTGGTTGTCCGAATCTGCTGCAAATCTATCAAGAGCATCCACGGGCAGGACAACGTAATTCTCTTTGCCGGGTGTATTCTTGCAATACTCATTATAGGCACGAAGTATCAATGTGTTCTGATAACCGAGGATAAAATTGATAGGGTCACCTGAACCATAGTTGGAGGCAATGGGTTTGAAGAGGTTTTTATCACAATCAGGATCGAAAGCATTTCTATTCTGGAAACTTACCACGGCCTCGTATTGGTCTTGCCACTTCATACCAGCGGAAGAAACATCTTTCAGCGAAACGGCCAGGCCGTGGGTACAATTCGGATGGGCTTTTGCCATCACCTCGTCGCTTTGCAGGCTGGCTGGGGTTTGTCTG
>FR882207.1:0-6656 GCA_000434935.1 Bacteroides sp. CAG:709
GGGTGTCTTTGTTTATATGCCGCTGTGACGTTGAGCCGCGGCAGAGATTCGTGGCAGTATCCTGTGATGGTGCCCTGTGATGGTGCCCTGTGATGGTGCCTTGTGACGGTACCTCCTGTTCCATCGCTCAACCGCTCTTACGCTACGTCAGCCACGTTTCCTTCCCTGACGTGCGTACTAAAACGTTTTTCACTCACGTTACCACGTAAATTGTCCCTGACGTGCGTGAAACGTGGCTTTTTACGCACGGCAGAGCCGCACTGAGATCCAAAATTATCTCCTTGTGCACCCCTGATGTCGCAATGCCATGTCCATGCGGTGCCTGACAGGGATGTGCTATGCCCCCGCACCATCGCACCATCGGCTCCTCCCGCTCGCGAATTATTGTCGCGCCCTGTGTCCTAACTCCACATCTCCCACCCTGCGCAATCGCACATCTGACCCCGACACACTTTCCATCCTCACCCTACTCGCTTTCCATCACTCTCCCCACTCGCTTGTCATCACTCTCCCGACGCACTTTCCATCTATTTGTCGTTTCCACACCGGCCTTCTCCAATTCTAGCCACGTTTCTTTCCACGGCGTGCGTGTTAAAACGTTTTCCACTCACGTCACCACGTAAATTGTCCCTGACGTGCGTGAAACGTGGCTTTTTACGCACGGCAGAGCCGCACTGAGATCCAAAATTATCTCCTTGTGCACCCCTGATGTCGCAATGCCATGTCCATGCGGTGCCTGACAGGGATGTGCTATGCCCCCGCACCATCGCACCATCGGCTCCTCCCGCTCGCGAATTATTGTCGCGCCCTGTGTCCTAACTCCACATCTCCCACCCTGCGCAATCGCACATCTGACCCCGACACACTTTCCATCCTCACCCTACTCGCTTTCCATCACTCTCCCCACTCGCTTGTCATCACTCTCCCGACGCACTTTCCATCTATTTGTCGTTTCCACACCGGCCTTCTCCAATTCTAGCCACGTTTCTTTCCACGGCGTGCGTGTTAAAACGTTTTCCACTCACGTCACCACGTAAATTGTCCCTGACGTGCGTGAAACGGGGCTTTTTACGCACGGCAGGGCCACACTGAACTTCACAATTATTCCCAAGTGCACCCCGGTGTCGCAGTGCCAAGTACATGCGGTGCCTCGCAGGGATGTGCCATGCCCCTGCACCAACGCACCATCGGCTCCTCCCGCTCGCGAACTCTTGCCTTGCCCTGTTCCCAACCCCACGGCTCCCACCCTGCGCAATCCCACATCTCACAGCCGACACACTTTCCATCCTCACCATACTTGCTTTCCATCACTCTCCCGACGCACATTCCATCACTCTCCCGCCGCACTTGCCCTCCCTTTGTCGTTCCCACACAGGCTTTCTCCGATTCTAGCCACGTTTCCTTCCTCGACGTGCGTACTAAAACGTTTTCCGCTCACGTTACCACGTAAATTGTCCCTGACGTGCGTGAAAAGGCCAGTTTTACGCACGGCGGAGTCGACCAGTCTGGGGAGGCTGTGATGAGGCGGTAATGGTAATGAAGCATTGTCTTTTTTTACCTAAGATTGGTATTTTTGGTCATAAAAACGCTGGCTTGGTATATAATTTTCAGTATTTTTGGAAAATATTTCCGAGAGGTCAGTTTCATTGGCTGATTGGCGATTTTTGTTACATGCCGGGGACGGCATTAGTGAAGAGAAATTAATAAGGAATTAGATATGCCAAACGTTGTAGGACATATATCTCAGATTATCGGGCCGGTCGTAGATGTGCATTTCGACCTGACCCAGGCAGAAGAAAAGAATGAACTTCCTAATATCCATGACGCATTGACCATCACCAGAACTGATGGAAAGAAGCTGATTGTGGAAGTTCAGCAGCATATCGGAGAAGACACTGTCAGAGCGGTCGCTATGGACTCTACTGATGGCCTTCAGCGTGGTATGGAAGCAGTCAGTACGTCACACCCTATCGAGATGCCTGTCGGCCCTCAGATACGAGGTAGAGTGCTCAATGTCGTGGGAGAATCCATCGACGGGCTTGGAGAACTCGACAGGGCTCATGAACTGCCTATCCACAGGGAACCCCCTAAATTCGAGGACCTCACCACATCACAGGAAGTCCTCTACACCGGAATCAAAGTCATTGACCTTCTCGAACCTTACCTGAAAGGCGGCAAGATCGGTCTTTTCGGTGGCGCGGGAGTCGGCAAGACTGTGCTCATCAAGGAACTTATCAACAACATTGCGAAGAAACATAACGGATTCTCGATTTTTGCCGGTGTCGGCGAGCGTACCCGCGAGGGCAATGATTTGCTGAGGGAAATGATAGAATCCGGCGTTATCAAATACGGCGAGGACTTCGAGAAAAGCATGGAAGAAGGACATTGGGACCTCTCATTGGTGGACAAGAAGAAACTCGCTGAATCACAGGTTGCTCTGGTGTTCGGACAGATGAACGAGCCGCCTGGAGCAAGAGCCTCGGTCGCATTGTCAGGACTGACGCTCGCGGAATCATTCAGGGACAACAAGGACCTGAACGGACCGAAAGACATATTGTTCTTCATTGACAATATCTTCCGATTCACGCAGGCCGGTTCGGAGGTGTCAGCGCTGCTCGGACGTATGCCGTCGGCAGTGGGATATCAGCCTACCCTTGCGACGGAAATGGGACAGATGCAGGAACGCATCACATCTACAAAAGATGGTTCAATTACTTCTGTACAAGCAGTTTACGTTCCAGCCGACGACTTGACGGACCCGGCACCTGCCACGACATTTACCCACTTGGACGCTACCACGGTGCTCAGCCGAAAGATTACCGAGCTCGGTATCTATCCGGCAGTAGACCCGCTGGAATCCACATCCAGAATCCTGGACCCGAATATCGTGGGCGAGGCGCATTACAATACCGCTCAGCGCGTGAAACAGATTCTCCAGAGAAACAAGGAACTTCAGGATATCATTGCGATTCTCGGTATGGACGAGTTGTCTGACGAGGACAAGCAGACCGTAAACAGAGCGCGTAGAGTGCAGCGTTTCCTTTCACAGCCATTCTCTGTGGCAGAGCAGTTTACCGGAGTTCCGGGAGTCATGGTCGACATCGAAGACACCATCAAGGGCTTCAATATGATTCTTGACGGCAAGGTGGATTACCTTCCGGAGCAGGCGTTCCTCAATGTCGGTACCATCGAAGATGCCATAAAGAAAGGCGAGGAGATTCTCGCAAGAGCAGACAACAAGTAGTTTTCGTGGATATGGAAGCTGGAATTTCATTGAAAATCATGTCACCGGAACAGGTGTTGGAAGAATGCCAGGTCTCGAAGGTGAAATTGCCCGGAAAGAAGGATCCGTTCGTGGTTCTGAAGAATCACGCATCCCTGATTTCGGCATTGAACCCGGGGACAATAGAATATGTGACCGCTGACGGGCAGACAAGGAAACTTCAGGTAAAGTCCGGATTCGTTGAAGTAAAGGACAACAAGGTGTCCGTGTGCGTAGAATTATGAAATTGTTCAGATACATAGTTGCCGTGGTCTTGGCCGTGACAGTCTGGATGCCGCTGAGGGCGGAAGAGGCTGCTGCGGACAGCACTGCCGGAGGACCGGGGTTCAATGTCCAGGAGGTAATCTTCGGACACATGAGCGACGCGTACGAATGGCACATAACTGACATCGGTGACAAGTCGGTTGCCATTCCGCTGCCTGTAATCGTGAAAAGCAGTACCGGATGGCATGTGTTCTCTTCCAAGCGGATAGAGCACGGGGAGGAATACGAAGGACTGTATATTTCGGAAAAGACGGGGAAGATAGTGGAAAAGAATGAGGCCGGCGAAGAAACAAGGCCGTTTGACATTTCCATTACCAAGAATGTCCTGGCGATAATGATAAGCAGTGCGCTGCTGGTGTTCCTGATTCTGGGCACTGCCAGATGGTACAAGAAGCACGATGCGCTGAAAGAAGCCCCGAGGGGTTTGGCCGCATTCATGGAACCTGTCATCCAGATGGTAGACGAAGGCGTGGCGAAGGACAACATCGGTGAAGGATATGAAAAATTCTCACCATATCTGTGCACCGTATTCCTCTGGATATTGCTGAACAACATTCTGGGAATCGTGCCGTTCTTCCCTGGAGGCGCCAATGTGACCGGAAACATTGCGGTAACATGCGTGCTGGGCATCGCTACATTTCTGATGATCAATCTCTTCGGAACGAAGCACTATTTCAAGGACATTTTCTGGCCGGATGTGCCGCTGATGCTGAAATTCCCGTTCCCGATATTGCCCATCATCGAGGTGTTCAGCGCGTTCATGAAACCATTGACGCTGATGATAAGGCTTTTCGCCAACATGCTTGCGGGACACATCATCGCCATCAGCCTGGTCTGCATAATTTTCGTGTTCGCCAAGTACAATGCTGTCCTTTTCGGAAGCATGACGGTGGTCTCGCTGCTCTTCGGAGTCTTCATGGATTTGCTCGAAGTGCTCGTGGCATTCCTCCAGGCATATGTATTTACGATACTGTCAGCCGTGTTCATCGGCATGGCAAGACAGGAAGAAGCTTGATAATATCAATTAAAATTTTATAGTTATGTTACTTACAATTCTTTTACAAGCAGTTGCTGCTGACGTTCTTGGAAAGGCAGGTATCGCTCTTGCAGCCGCTGTTGCAGCATTGGCAGCAGGTTACGGAATCGGAAAAATCGGTTCTGCAGCTACAGAGTCCATCGCGCGTCAGCCGGAAGCCGGCGGAAGCATCCGTTCTTCAATGATCATTGTCGCTGCGATGATTGAGGGCGCGGCACTGTTTGCAATTATCGTTTGCCTTTTGGCACTCTTCAGCTAGTTAGCGTATGTCACTTGTTACTCCGGATTCAGGCCTTCTGTTCTGGATGGTCATCATCTTCGGCGTGGTGTTCTTCATCCTCGCCAAGTTCGGTTTTCCTGTCATCACCGACATGGTGAGAAAGAGAACCGAGTCCATCAGCCAGTCCCTTAAATTGGCTGACGAGGCGAGGGCTGAACTTGCCGTGCTGAACAAGGAACAGTCGGAACTGTTGTTGCAGGCCAAGAAAGAGCAGGCGCGTGTCCTCGAAGATGCTGCCAAAGTGAAGGCTTCCATCATCGAGCAGGCGAAGGTGCAGGCTCAACAAGAGGCCGAGAAGGTATTGGCACAAGCCAGAACGGAAATAGCTGCGGAAAAAGAGAGCGCATTGAGGGACATCCGCAAGGAAGTGGCTCTGCTCTCAATGAATATTACAGAGAAAGTCCTCAGGACCGAATTCGGTTCTGAAGAAGTCCGTAAACAGTATGTGGACAAGGTCATGCAGGAACTTGCCGGACAGAAGGACTCTTTTATGAAGAATTAATGCGATGAATACTGGAATCATAGCGTCAAGATATGCGGATGCATTGCTGAAATACGTGAAGGAGACCGGCGAGGGCGAAGTCGTCTGTCGACAGACGGAAATTCTCGAAGATGCATTGCGTACAAGTCCGGAGCTGGTCAGATTTCTGGAAAGTCCGGCGCTGCTGCAAGCCACGGCCAAGGTCGCGCTGCTGCAGAAGGCGTTGGGTGAAGAGAAAATGACGGCATCGCTGGAAAAATTCCTGCTGCTCGTGATAAGGCAGGACAGGATTCCGTATCTGCGCTATATTCTCCATTACTTCAGAATGCGTTGGTACGAATCCATAGGTGTCAGCCCTGCCAAGCTCGTGGTCAGTACGCCGTCACCCGGACTGGAAGAACGCATCAAAGGCATTTTCAATGATTTTACAGGCCGCAAATTGGAATTGAAGACTTCCGTGGACCCGTCCATTATCGGCGGATTCATTTTCGAGGTAGCGGACAAGCGGATTGATGCAAGCATCTCCAGACAGCTGGAAGAACTCAGACGGGAATTCATCGAAAAGAATGGACGTATCGTCTAGGAAGAGAAAGTAATTTATTATGAATCAGAACAATATAAAACCAAGCGAGATTTCTGACGTGCTGCTCAAACAGCTCGAATCGGCAGATTTGTCCGTTAAACTTGAAGAGGTCGGTACCGTGCTTCAGGTCAGCGACGGTGTGGCCAGGATATATGGCCTGACCAATGCTGAGGCAGGCGAACTGCTTGAGTTCGAGTGTGGTGTGATGGGTGTCGTGATGAACCTTGAGGTGGATAATGTAGGTGCCGTGCTTCTCGGACCGACTGACGAAATCAAGGAAGGCATGTCGGTGAAGAGGACCGGACGTATCGCTTCCATCGGGGTAAGCGAAGAAATGCTGGGCCGAGTCGTTGACCCGCTGGGTAATCCGATTGACGGTCTCGGGGAAATCGGGGGCGAGAAGGTAGAGATGCCGCTGGAGCGCAAGGCGCCGGGCGTAATCTTCCGTCAGCCTGTGAACGAACCTCTCCAGACAGGTATCAAGGCCATAGATGCCATGATTCCTATCGGTCGCGGTCAGCGTGAGCTCATCATCGGAGACCGCCAGACAGGAAAGACCGCCATTGCCCTGGACACTATCATCAATCAGAAATCCGAATACGACAAGGGTAAACCTGTTTACTGTATTTATGTCGCAATCGGACAGAAGGGCTCCACTGTAGCGAGTCTTGTCAATACTCTCCGTTCGAAAGGTGCCATGGACTATACCGTCGTGGTAGCTGCCACGGC
>FR882207.1:6663-28218 GCA_000434935.1 Bacteroides sp. CAG:709
TGGTAGCTGCCACGGCTGCCGATCCGGCTGCGCTCCAATATTATGCGGCATTTGCAGGCGCCGCCATCGGTGAATATTTCCGTGATACGGGCCGTGCCGCCCTGGTTATCTACGACGACCTTTCCAAGCAGGCTGTCGCATATCGTGAGGTGTCATTGATCCTCAGACGTCCTTCAGGTCGTGAGGCTTATCCAGGAGACGTGTTCTATCTTCACTCAAGACTTCTGGAGCGTGCGGCGAAAATCATTGGCCAGCAGGAAGTTGCCGAGCAGATGAACGACCTTCCGGAGTCATTGAAAGGTAAAGTCAAGGCCGGCGGATCGCTGACGGCGCTGCCTATTATCGAGACACAGGCGGGCGACGTTTCCGCATATATCCCGACCAACGTGATTTCCATCACGGACGGTCAGATTTATCTTGAGAACAGCCTCTTCAACCAGGGATTCCGTCCTGCCATCAATGTGGGAATTTCCGTTTCCCGTGTCGGCGGAAGCGCTCAGGTCAAGAGTATGAAGAAAGTCGCCGGAACATTGAAAATCGACCAGGCCCAATACGATGAACTGGAGTCATTCTCCAAGTTCAGCAGCGATGTGGACAAGGTGACTGCATTGGCATTGGACCGCGGACGTAAGAACAAACAGCTGCTCATACAGCCGCAGTATTCGCCGATGCCTGTGGGAGAGCAGATTGCGATATTGTATTGCGGCACGAACTCGTTGCTCCGTGACATTCCTCTGGAGAAAGTACGTGATTTCCAGTCGGCATTCCTTGCCAAGATGCGCGCTTCACATCAGGACGATGTGCTGACACCTCTTGCAGAAGGAAAACTGGATGACAATATCAAGAAAATCATTGAGCAGGAGGCCGAGGATGTCGCTCTTGGTCTCGGAGACGTAAAATAATCAGGGAGACGCCATGCCGTCATTGAAAGAAATAAAGAATAGGGTTGATTCCGTAAACAGCACGCTGAAAATCACTTCCGCCATGAAAATGGTGGCGGCGGCGAAGCTGCACAAGGCTCAGACCGCTATCGGAAACATGCTCCCTTACGAGGATATGCTTCATAGGATGCTCGCGAATCTGATTGCCTATAAGCGCAATATGAACAAGCGGGCGGACGATGACAAGTTCATTCCTGTAACTGAGGACAATGTAGATCTCGATGATGAGCTCGAACTTCTCTGTACACAGCGTCCGGTCCACAAAGTGGCCATCGTGGCGTATTCTTCCAATTCTTCGCTTTGCGGCGGATTCAATTCCACCGCGATAAAGCATGTCACGACCATCATTGACGAATATCTCGCGGCGGGCGTCCGGCGGGAAGACATAACTGTCTATTCCATAGGACGTAAGATGGCTGACGCAATGCGCAAGAAAGGTTTTGCTTCACCGGCTGACTATACGCATCTTTCCGACAAGCCTTCTTACGATGAGGCTTCACAACTGGCTGCAGAACTCGTGCATGGCTTCATGACCGAGCGTTTCGACAAGGTGGAACTGCTTTATAACCATTTCAAATCCACGGCATCCCAGCCGCCGGTAAGAAATACATATCTGCCTCTGGAGATAGTCCCTATGAAGGAAGCCCGTGAAAATGCCGCTGCGGCTGATGTGCGCGGATGGAATTTCGACTATATCGTGGAGCCGGACGTGAATACATTGCTGGACGAACTGTTGCCTAAAGTGATGATGCTCAAGATGTACACGGTGCAGCTCGATACCAATGCCGCCGAACATGCCGCCAGGACGGTGGCCATGCAGACGGCTACGGACAACGGCAACGAAATTCTCCAGGAACTTACGTTGGAGTACAACAAGAACCGCCAGCAGAAGATTACCAGCGAGCTTCTCGACATCGTGGGCGGTTCAATGCAGTAGATCAAAAACTAATATATTTATGAGAAAATTGCTTGTTCTGGCCGCCCTTGCGGCAATCCTGCCTGCTTCAATGCACGCACAGACTGCCTCTGACGGAGGCATTTCTCCTGAGGTCCTCACCCGTATCAGCAAAGGCTACACCGGAAGCCCGGCCGACAAGGCGCTTCGCAATGCTCTTGCAGGTACTGCTGTCAATGTTCTTGCAGCCAATTTCGAGAACGCGGCGATGATCGATACGCATTTCAGCGACCGCGTCAAGACAAAAGGCATCACCGACCAGAAATCATCCGGAAGATGCTGGCTGTTCACTGGACTTAATGTGATGAGAGCCAAGATGATAGACAAATATGACCTGGGCGCGTTCACATTCTCACAGAATTATCTTTTCTTCTATGACCAGCTGGAGAAGGCCAATCTTTTCCTGCAGGGAGTCATTGATACTAGAAAACTGCCTTTTGCCGACAGGCAGGTCGATTGGCTTTTCTCGAATCCGTTGAGCGACGGCGGACAGTTTACGGGCGTGTCCGACCTGGCGATGAAGTATGGCGTCGTTCCGTCCGAAATCATGCCGGAGACCTACAGCAGCAACAATACTTCGCAGATGGCTTCGCAGCTGAAGAACATTCTCCGTCAGGGTGGCCTCAAGTTGCGTGACGTATATGATGCCTCCGGAGCCGCTTCTTTGAACGGAAAGAAGGCTGAAGCCGCAGAGGCCAAGGTCAATGCCGAGCTTCAGAAGGTCAAGGAATCAGTCCTCTCCGATGTCTATCGCGTCCTTGCCCTGTGTCTCGGAGTGCCTCCTACGGAGTTCGAGTGGGCTATGTACAATTCGAAAAATGAATTTGTGGAGAGCGGTAAATTCACTCCTAAGTCTTTCTATGACAAGTATGTAGGTGCAGACTTGGATGGCAACTACGTGATGCTGATGAATGACCCTTCACGTGAGTACGGAAAGGTGTATGAAATCGATTACGACCGCCATGTCTATGACGGAAAGAACTGGGTTTACGTGAATCTTCCTATCGAGCGCATCAGCGAAATCGCCATGGCTTCCATCAAGGACAATACGGCAATGTATTTTTCTTGCGATGTTGGTAAATTCCTCGATTCCAAAAAAGGTGTACTCGATCTGGCGAATTTCGATTATGAGTCGCTGTTCGGAGTGAAGTTCACCATGGACAAGACGCAGCGCGTGCTGACTCATGCCAGCGGTTCTTCCCATGCCATGACTCTTATCGCCGTGGATGTCAAGGACGGCAAGCCTGTGAAATGGATGGTGGAGAACAGCTGGGGCGCAGACCGCGGCTACAAGGGTTGTCTGATCATGACTGACCAGTGGTTCTCCGAGTATATGTTCCGTGTCGTGGCGGAGAAGAAGTATATCCCTGCCGACATTCTGGAAATGCTGAACCAGAAGCCGATTCTCCTTCCTTCCTGGGACCCTATGTTCGCTCCTGAAGATTAACATGGTCACCCGCGCGGTGAGATTAGATATAAAAAAACAGCAGCTGGTCTTCACGACTGGCTGCTGTTTCACTTATTCAATATGAATTAAACTAGCTTATGTTTTTATGTCTTCGATATGTCTAATTGCCATAATCATGCCAAACCATATCGTTGAAGAAAAATAATTATCAACTTTTCTGAAGAATCGTTTAAGATGTGCCGTTTTGTAAGGGAAATATCACATTTTAACTATAAAGTGATATGTCTATTCGGTCTTAGCTTCCTCTTTTAGTTTATGCAATGTGCTGAGGTATTCCAGGACCGCCACCAGAGCCAGACCTGCAATCGCCCAGATAATCGCTCCCGGTATTTGGAGATCCAGAACTTTCATCGGATTGCCTGAACTCATGATGAGGTCGGCAGCTGTCGAAGCCGCATCCGGAGCCATGCCGCTGCGGAGACATTGACCTTCAGCTACGGCGTGCATGTCATTCCATGGCCAGACTTTCACGAGCGCGCCGAGGACGAAGCCCACGAGCACCAGCATTGTCGGTCTTTCGAACCTTTTCAGCAGCCAGTGCAGGAACTTGGAGAATCCGAGGATGCCGATGATGCAGCCGAGGCCGAACACCAGCAGCACCGGAATGTTCATCTGGTTGATAGACTGCATGATAAAGTCGTATTTGCCGAGAATTACCAGAATGAAACTGCCTGAAATTCCAGGAAGAATCATGGTGCAGACCGCGATGGCTCCGCAGAGGAAAATGAACCAGAGACTGTCGGGAGTAGTGGTAGGGGACAATGTGCAGATGACCACGCCGAGGACAATGCCTACTGCGAAGAAAAGTACGTCATTGACCTTCCAGCCCTTGATGTCGTAGATCATATATGCCGATGAGGCGATGATGAGGCCGAAGAAAAATGCCCAGGTCTGCACCGGATACCAGTTCATGACGTAGACCATGAGCTTCGCCAATGAGAAGATGCTGATCAGGACGCCAATGAACAATGATACCAGAAAAGTTCCGTGGATAAATCTCCAGAACTCGCGGAATTTCCCCTGGAATAGAAGTTTCCATGATGATGGGTCCATCATCGCATTGAGCGAGTCAATGATTTCTGTGAAAATGCCGGTGAGCAATGCAATCGTGCCACCGGAAACGCCAGGAATCACATTTGCGGCACCCATGCCGAATCCTTTGACTCCTGTAATGATGTTTCTTGTCAATCCGTTCATCGTATTATTTGATTCTTGCCCGGCCGGTTGGCTCCGGGCTACTTTATGGTTTCGAGATATTTGGTGATTTCAGCAAATGCCTGTACAGGTGTGTAAGCCTGGCTTGGGGAATCCTCTATCACCAGGTCGAAAGTACGTCCCGGCAGCTGGCAGCGCCCGATCTTGAACCTTGAAGGAGAGCACTTTGCCATGTATTCGATAGGGAAGCCGTCATTGTCCACGAGCGACAGCAGCATGTCCGAATCCTCCTGCACCAGCATTGACAATTTCTCCGCCGACGGGCGGCCGCACCAGTTCAGGTCGCTGCGTAAGATGGTGTTGTTCAAGCTCGTAGTCTGTCTCTCGTCCTCGTCCTTCTTGCTGAAATCGAAAAAATACACGCTTGTGCGTATGCCGAGCGACTTGAAAACGGAAATCGCCTTCTCCTTGCACTCGTCCGCACCGGAATCTTCCATGTCAATGATGATGGACACGGATTTGATTTCACTTAGCGGATGCAGCCCCGTAGGGTTTGTGCTTGTCGCTTTCCTGAGGTATCTCCTTCTGAATATGTTTTTTATGAAACCTAGCATCAGTCTTTGTTTTCTTCCGCGGCAATGCCTCCGTTCGCTGCTATCAGCTCGCGGATTTCTGCTTTGGCTGCTTTCCATCTTGGAATATCAATCTTCGTGCCGATAATTTCCACGACCTTGGCGGCAATGATTGACCCGATTTCACCGCAGACTTTCAGAGGCATCCCGAGTGAATGTGCGTAGAGGAAACCTGCGGCGTAAGTGTCGCCTGCTCCTGTGGCGTCGAGGGTGTCGGCCGGCCATGGCTCTATATAATGGTATTCATCCCCGCTCTTCAGCATTGACCCGTCCTTGCCGACTTTTACGACGGCAATCTTGCAGTGGCGGGCGATTTCGTCGAGCGCCTCCCTCGGCTGAAGCTTGGTGAACGCCTTGGCCTCGGACTCGTTCGCGAAGACGATGTCCACGTAGCGGTCCACGATGTCATGCAGGAAAGCGTCGTTGGATTCCACGACGTTGTATGATGCCATGTCCAGCGAAATGATGCATCCCGCCTTGTGCGCCATCTCTACGGCTGTACGGATAAGTGCCTGGTTCTGTACGAGATAGCCCTCTATATGGAAGTAGTCATAGCCTTCGAAATATTCCTGTTTCAGGTCTTCCGGAACCATTTCCAGAGCGGCTCCCATGTAGTTCGCGAATGTCCTTTCAGCATTGGCTCCGGACACGAAAACCATTGACCTGCCCGAAGGGTTCTTGCCTTTCAGAAGCATTGTCTTCACGCCGTATTGTTCTTCGTCGCTCTTGAACAGGTGGCCGAGTTCGTCTTCACCGACCTTGCCGATGAATGCCGACGGCATACCGAAAATGGCGGTGCATGTGATGGTGTTGGCCGCGGAACCTCCTGCTACATAATGCAATCCATAAGGTTTCAGACTTTCGAAAATCTTGTTTCCCGTCTCCATGTCCACGAACTGCATACTGCCTTTCGGAAGGTGGTACAGCTTCAGGAACGAGTCATCCGGCAGAACGGCAAGAATATCTGTAAGGGCATTGCCGATACCCAAAATTGATTTCATTTTCGGCTTCATGTCAATGTTTTTTGAATGTGGTCTGCAAAGATAGTGAAAAATTTTTCAGCACCGGTTGGGGGATAGGGCTTACTCATACGTATTATATGCAAATGACGTGAAAATGGATTATAACGAATACGATATTGAGGCGAGAAAAGCAAGGGTGAAAGCCCGGCTGGATGCTGCCATTGAGGAGATTGCATTGTCCGAGGAGAATGGAGGCCGTAACAGGAAACGTGTGTGGCCTTACATTGCCGGTGCTGTTTCGATGGCGGCTGCGGTAGTGCTGGCCGTGGTGCTGAATGTCTTTCCGTCCGGCGAAAGCGAGAGCGTGAATTGGGTGGAAGTGCTGACGGCCTATGGAGAGAAAAAATCAGTGCTGCTTCCTGATGGCACGATAATCTGGCTCCACAATGAATCCAGGCTGCTGTATCCGAGCGAGTTTACCGGTCGTACGAGACAGGTGTTCTCGTCAGGAGAGGTGTTCGCCGAGGTCGCAAAAGACAAGAAACATCCTTTCGTTCTTTCATCCAATAATGTCAATGTCCGCGTAAAGGGAACGGTTTTCAATTTCCGTTCATATCCGAAGTCCACGGAAGCTGAATTGACCTTGGTGGAGGGTGCTGTGGATATGGATTTCATGGTGTCCGGAATCAAGCAGTCCGTGGAAATCGCTCCGGGGCAGGTGGTAAAGGCTGACTTGGAAAACGGAAAGGTTACCAGGACTTGCATGAATCCGGAGAAATATGTTTCGTGGACAGTGCGCAATGCATTGTATTTCAATGATGAGACGCTCCAGAATATAATCAAGGAACTTCAACGTCAGTTCGATATTAGGGTTGTGGTCAACAATCAGAATCTGCTGGGAAGGCGCTTCTATGCTTCGTTCGTGAATGACGAGTCGCCGCTGGATATTCTCAAAGCTCTCTGTGCGGACGGAGGAATGAAGGTTCTGCAGAAGGAGGATACCTATTATATATCAGCCAATTGAATCTGAAATAATTTTTGTTTTTTATAATTAATAACCAATTTATGCGTAATTTTTCAAGATGTAGCAAGTTGTGCTGTCTTGTCATCGCAACTGCCCTTTCGTGGCTGTTTGCGGTATCAGCCAATGCGCAGATTTCTATGTCGTTGAAGGATGTTAGTGTACGCTCTGCCGTAGAATATCTGCAGAAGGAGTACCACTACTCGTTCACGATTGGAACTGATGACATTGACATCAACAAGCATGTGACAGTACAGGTTAAGAATGTGTCAATCCAGAATGCGCTTGACCGTATTTTTGCCGGACAGAATGTTTCTTACAAGGTCAATGGCAAAAATATTTCCGTTGTCGCAAAAAAAGCTCAGCCTGCGCCGGCAGCAAAGCCTGTGGAAAAGGCCCAGCCGCTGCTGTGCACCGGAATTGTCGTGGATGAGAACAATTCCCCGATGGCAGGAGCTTTCGTAGTGGAGAAAGGTACGACCAATGCCGTTTCTTCCGGCGCTGACGGAAAATTCTCCATCAAGGTTACCGGTGCGGAGCCGGTGCTTTCATTCTCTTTCTTCGGCTACGAGGATAAAGAGGTGCAGATATCATCTTCCAGGACCAATATTGAAGTGAAGATGGAGCCGCAGGCATTGTCGCTCGACCAGTCTGTGGTGGTCGGATATGGTAGCATGACCCGTAGGGACATCACTTCCGCCATCGGTCAGTTCAAGCCTAAGGCATCTGAAAGGCGTGACGTGCTTTCTGTGGACCAGCTTCTCCAGGGACGTATTGCCGGTGTGAATATCACCACCGCATCTGGTATCCTGGGAGCCAGCAGCCGCGTGAGCATTCGTGGTATCGGTTCCCTCAATGCCGGTAACGAACCTTTGTATGTCATTGACGGTGTGCCGATTACTAGTACTTCAGGTGATACGGGCGCATTTTCGCAAGGCGAATCCATGACGGGCTTGGCAACATTGAACCCATCCGATATCGAGTCTGTGGAAGTCCTGAAAGATGCGGCATCCGCTGCCATCTACGGTTCCCGTGCCACGAATGGTGTCATTATCGTGACCACCAAGTCGGGAAAGAAAGGTGCTCCGGTAATTTCGATTGACGCAAGCATGAGTTTCAGCCAGCAGCCGCGTCTGGACAAGCTGGATCTTGCAAGCGGCGACCTTCTGATCGAGACTTTCAACGAGGCTATCGACAATTATAACATCCAGTTCGGCAAGACTCAGGAGCGTTTCATCAATCCTATGCCTGGAAAACCGACTCATAATTGGCTTAAAGATGTGCTCCGTACAGGCTTTTCACGTAATATTACCGCTTCAGTATCAGGTGGTTCTGAAAAGATAAGGTACTATGTTTCAGCGACTGCCAAGCATCAGGAAGGAACAGCATTGAGCAATGCTCTCAATCAATACAGCATCAAGTCCAATGTTTCCGGAGATATCAGAAAATGGCTTTCTTTCGGTATCAACATGCAGCTCAGCTATACCAAGAACAACCGGGTTTCTTCCGGTTACAGCGGATATAATGTCATCAAGGCTGCTGTGGAGCAGTACCCTTGGGATGAGCCGTTCCTCCCTAACGGAGACTGGGCTACATCCAAGAATGTGCTCGTGAACAACAATGCCCTTCAGGCAATCAAGGAGTCCGATGTGTGGCTCAAGACCTACAGGGCATTGAGCAATGCGAACTTGACCTTCCATATTATCCCGGGTCTTGATTTCAAGACATCCCTGGGCGAGGATTTCTCAGCATTGGAAGAGCATGTTTATTATACGGCGAAGCATCCGGGCGGATATCCGTCGAAGGATAATCCTCAGGGAGGTTCATTGACCGACAGCCGCAAGTTCCGCAGCTCTGTAATTTGGGAAAACACATTGTCATACGACAAGAAATTCAATTTCGGACTTGGACTCAACGTCGTTCTCGGTCATTCCGCACAGGTGGATGAGAACTCGATGGCTTTGCAGAGGGGTATCGGATTCCCGTCAAGCTCATTCGACGTGAACTCTGTCGCTGCGGAAATCAGCAAGGCCAATACAATCCGTACTGCTTACGCGCTCCAGTCGTTCTTCGGCCGTGTCAACTTGAACTACAAGGACCGCTATGTGGGAACTCTCACGATGCGTGCCGACGGATCTTCCAAGTTCGCTCCTGAAAACCGCTATGGATATTTCCCTTCTGCCAGCATCGGATGGAATGCCGACAAGGAATCTTGGTGGCATGCTGACGGCATTACCATGAAACTCCGTGCCAGCATCGGTGCCACAGGTAACCAGGGCAACATCGGACCTTATGCATATCAGGCACTTGCATCCGGCGGTGTGAACTATAACAATACCAACGGCCTCGGTCTCAGCACTCCTGGCAACCGTGACCTGAAATGGGAAACTGCCGTTCAGCAAGACTTGGGTATCGACATGAGTTTCTTCAAGGGCGCATTGTCTTTCACAGCCGATGTGTTCAACAAAGACACCCGCGACCTGCTCTACAGCAAGCCGACGATGATTACCACGGGATATTCCAGCTATACCTGCAATATCGGTTCAATGAACAACAAGGGTCTTGAGCTCACCGTTGCCGGAAACGCCGGAAAGAAGGATTTCCGATGGAGAGGTGATTTCAATATCTCATTTGTGAGGAATAAACTGACCAAGCTCCTGGATGACAGTGACATAATCATGCCTGACTCTTTCCACGCATTGCAGGTAGGCAAGGAAGTCGGTTCGTTCTACATGGTCAAGATGCTCGGCATTTACCAGCATGATGAGGATGTCCCTGAGTATCTCTATGAGAATGAGGGCGTACGTGCCGGTGACGTCATTTATGATGATTATAACGGAGACGGTAAGATTACTGCTGACGACCGTCAGATAGTAGGCTCCGCCAATCCTAAATTCAGCGGCGGTTTCAACAATACATTCACTTGGAAGAATCTGGAGCTGTCCGTGTTCATGACATACTCATACGGACAGAGCGTATATGAATATTGGACTGGTGGCCTCAGGCTCGGAAACGGAACATGGCCGCAGCTCAAGTCCGCATGTGAAGGAAGATGGACAGGTCCCGGAACCACCAACAAGACTCCTCGCGCAATTTACGGACAGAGCTGGAACAGTACCAAGTTCGTAAACACCCGCTTCCTGCACGATGCATCATACCTTCGTCTGAGATCCATCACATTGGGTTACAATCTCCCTTCGAAGTGGATGCGCGCGATCAAGATGAACAGCGTAAGGGTATATTTCCAGTTGGACAATGCTTACGTGTAGTGGCCTTATCTTGATCCGGAAGTGTCATATAATTCCAATGCAGCCACTTACGGTGTCGATTGGCTCAATCCTGGACAGCCTAGGACGTTCATGTTCGGTGTCAATCTTAAATTCTAATTGTCGATATGAAAAAGATAATATTAGCGCTGTTGACAGCATCCATAATAATTTCGTCCTGCGACATTTTGGATAAATATCCGCACGATGCAGTATCAAGGGACAGCGTGTCAGAAGAAGATCTGGAGCTCCTTTACACGGGTCTTTACTGCTACTCGCAGTACAAGCCGGGTTTCGAGGGATATTTTCAGAATGATATGACGGGAGGTGACTTCTTCCGTGGAGGCGGTTCCGTATGGCCGGACGCTCCGTCATGGATCAAGGACTTTTTCCTGCCTACCAACGGCTGGATCCAGGTTCCTTATACAGGATATTATGCCCTGCTTTATCAGATAAACAGCTTCATTGAGGTTGCTGAAAAGGCGGCACAAACCGACAAGGTCCGTCAGATGCTCGGAGTGGCATATTACTTCAGGGCATTGGATTACTATAACATTGTCACCAAATACAGGATTGCTCCTCTCATGAGGGTTACCAGCAATGATCCGCAGCCGAATTCTACCGAGGAGGCTCTTTGGGCTTTTGTCAATGAGGACCTTGAAAAAGCATTGGCGATGTGCCCTGAATATTCTACCAAATATTATGTGTCATTGCAGGCAGCCAAGGCACTTGCGGCGAGAGCATATATCGCCCAGGGCAAAAAGGCCGAGGCAGCGAAGCTTGCTGATGAACTCATAGCTGATCCGCTGTTCGCACTGGATGATTTTTCCAAGATTTTCCGTGGCGAGGCCAATTCAGAGGTAATATTCACATTTGCCAACTTGCCGGAAGAGAGCGGTATCAAGTTCGCTGGCGAGTTCCTGCAGCCAGCTACTATATATGTGCCTGTACCTGAGGTGATTGCATTGTTTACTGATAACGACAAGAGAAAGTCTGTCTCGATAACGGTGGACGGAAGCGAAACTGTATTGAACAAGTATATCAACAAATCATCCTCGGATCCTATCATCATCTCCCGTCTTGCAGAGATGTATCTTATCAGTGCGGAGGGCAAGGGTCTTGCCGGAGGCGGTCTCGCCAGACTCAATGAGCTCAGGCGTGCGCGCGGTCTTCAGGATCTTTCACCTGCACCGAAGAACGAGGAGGAATTCATTGATGCGATACTCGCAGAAAGACGTCTGGAGTTCCTCGGAGAGGGATTCAGATGGTATGACCTTGTCCGTACGGGAAGATATATGAAGAAAACAGGCCTTCCTGAGAAATATACGGTTTTCCCTATTCCTCAGAAACAGCTGGATTTGAATACTGTCAATCTGCATCAGAATGAACTTTGGAAATAAAGATATGAAGATATTAAATAGAATATGGCTGGCTGCCAGCGTGCTGATACTCTGCGCAGCTTGCGACAAGGCTCAGGACACGGACTTCCTGTATGAGCCGACTACGGAAATCGGAAAGACTTTCGTGAATGATTGCCAGGAGGTTGCCAGGGTGTTCAAGGATACCTCTTTCGTGGTGGCCGTAGGAGTTGAGGAAACCGATCTGCACCTCCAGACAATGGAAGGATATGTGCAGCAGATATGTATCCTCCGCATTGATACCAAGACTCCGGGTCTGAAAGTAAAGGTTGCAATGCCTTACAACAGCAATTCCATCGCGGACGGCTGGAGAAAACAGACATTGACAGATATGGCGGCAGCTATGGACAAGAGCCGCGCGAGAGTCGTTGGTATGATCAACGGAGATTTCTGGAATATCAACACTCCTATCAATCCGAGAGGTCCCGTGCATCGTGGAGGAACGATTGTTTCGTCAGCATGGGATTATAACCCGAATGTCGAGCAGCAGGCCCTGAGCTTCGTCGGAGTCGGTTTCGACAACAAGATGGTGATTGCGGAGCGTGCGAAATACGAGGAGATGAAAACCAGTCTGAAGGAATGTACGGGCGCAGGTCTGATCCTTTTGTCAAACGGCCATTTCTCTGGAACTGAATGGGTTGCAAGAGACCCGCGTACCGCTATCGGTTATACTGATGACGGCATCGTGTATTTCCTTACGGCTGACGGACGAAGGACGTTCGGTGCCGCAGGTCTTACCTATAAGGAGATGGCATACATGTTCCAGTCTCTCGGATGTTCCGGAGCGGCAAATCTGGATGGCGGCGGTTCTGCCCAATTCATGGTGCGTCACCCTATTGCACAGGTGTTCCAGATCCGTAACAGATCTGCTGACGGTGCTGAAAGGCCGGTAGTGTCCGGCTGGGCTGTAACAGTAGATGAACCATAATAATTGATGACAATGAAAAGAATAATATTGATACTTCAGATGGCTCTGTTGCTTGTAGGCGCAGCATCTTGTTCGGACTCGGAATCTGGGAACGGACTTGCTGCGGAGCCGGAGCTGATATCCATAATCCCTGTCTCCGGAGCATCCGGATGTACAGCCATAATTTCCGGAGTTAATTTCGCTGCGGAGCAGTCTGCAAACAAGGTGTTTTTGGATGGCCAGGAGGCGCAGGTAGTGTCTTCTTCGAAAAACAGAATCCAGATTGTGACTCCGGAACATGCTGACGGAAAGGTAGATGTGAAAGTTTCCGTGAACGGTGCTGAGGTTTCCGGTCTGGACTTCACTTATGTGACACTCGCGGAGCCGGAGGTGAAGATTACCGCGTTGAGGCCGTCTTTCGGTTTCGTAGGGGACAATGTCACCATCCTCGGAGAGAACTTCTCTGATGAGGTGGCAGATATGTCAGTTACTTTCGATGGCGTAAAGGCGAATATTCTCACGACATCATCTTCAGCATTGTCGGTAACCGCACCGGAACACGCACGTGGACGCGTTACCGTGGAGGTGAAGAACGGTGCCAAGACTGCGGTTGCGGAATTCACCTACGTGGAACTGATGGTAGAGAAGTCCACTCCTTCAGAGGGCGGCGCAGGTACTATCGTGACCATCTACGGTGAGGGCTTCAGCGAGGAGCTTGCGAACAATGTGGTGATGGTCGGCGACCAGGTTCTGAAAGTTACAGAGTCTACCGCTACGACATTGAAAGTGGAGATGCCTGCACTCGGAACGGGTACTTATACATTTACCGTGAAGGTGGGCGAGAGAGTCTGCACAGGCGGCTCATTTACTGTGGCTCCTCTGTGGTATGTGGAGACTGTCGCCGGTAGTTCTGTCCGTGGAACAAAGGATGGAATCGGAAAGGCTGCAAATCTGGAAACGGTACAGCATCTCGCGATGGGACCTGACGGCAAAGTGTGGTTCACTTCGCGTGGAGGAGCAGGAAGAGATGCCATCAGGACTCTGGATCCTAAGACTTGGGAGGTCAAGACGGTTATCGGCATTGACAATGCTCTTATTAAGAATACTCATCCTTGGGGCTCTACATTCGATTCCAAAGGAAACTATTATGCGACAGGCAAAGCAGCTGGCAAAGTATTCAAGATTGCCGCTGGAACCAATGAAATCAGCGTATTGGCACTCCCTGCACATAAGTTGACTACAAACCCGATGTGCGTGCTTACGGATGCTCAGGATAATCTTTATTTGCTGAACCGTGATGCCGGAACTGAGGCTAAACCAAGTTATATCTCGGTATATGACAAGAACCTTGTGCTGAAGCATGATTGGCCTGTCAAGTTGTTTGCTGAACACATGGCGTGGAACAAGGACAAGACTAAACTTTACATTGGCACAACTGGTGCTCCGTTCGGAATCTTCGAATTCGATCCTGCTACGGGAGAAATGAAAAAAATCGCCGGCACCAAGGATAAGCCTGCTAGTGCGGCGAATACGACAGACGGCGAACCGGGAAATCCTCTTACTGCGACTATCGGCCAGATAGAAGGTATGGCGGTCGATGCTGAAGGTAACCTGTGGTTCTCCGATGTGACTACTGCTACAGTCCGCGTGTTGGTTCCCGGGGAAGGCGGAGACTATACCAAGGGAACCGTCAAGACTCGTGCAGGTATGAATTTCGTGCCGAAATATCCTGGAGTTGACGGACTTGGGACCAACGCGGGATTAAAATACCCTTGCGGATTGCTTCCGATGCCGGACGGCTCAATGCTGCTTGCAGACGGAACCGGCTTTACCATAAGAAGGATATACTCAAAATAAGCGTATATGAAAAAATCGATAATTTTAGCGGCAATGGCACTTGTAACACTTGCAAGTGCCTGCCAAGATGATAAATACGTCGCCAATGTGACGGAACTCAGCCTTGTGCGCATGGATCCTGAAAGCGGATATTCCGGCGCCATCGTGAAAGTTCTCGGACGTAATTTCAGTGAAAAGGCGAAGGACAATGTGGTCCTTATCGGCGGTAAAGAAGCCAAAGTGCTGGACGCCAACAAATGGGACCTTACAATCGTGGTTCCTGAAAATGACCCGGCAGAATATGAAGTACAGGTTACCACACCTAAAGGCACGGCCGGCGGAATCAAATTCCTCTACAAGGAAAAGCCTGAGCATATGTACCTTGCTTCCATCTATGCTGGAAAGGTAGGAACAAATGCTTCTGAAGACGGAATGGCCACCTCTGCGACATTCTCATCCCCAGAAGGTATCATCCCTGCCGGTGACGGCAGTTACTACATTCTGCAGAGAGGTTCGTTCGCTATCAGAAAAATGGATTCTTTCGGTAGGGTAACTACTGTGAAAACATCAGGCGCGGAACTTCACCATCCTTGGCAAGGTGCAGTCGCTCCGTCAGGAGAACTGTACTTCTGCAACAAGAGCAGCAACCAGCTCATGAAGATGGACGCTGCCGGAGTTGTGAAAGTGGTTTCCGGATTTACTCTGAAGAACCCTATGGGTGTCAAATTCGATTCTGACGGCTTCGGATACCTCTCGAACAGAAATACCGACGGTGGTCAGGTAATCAAGTTCAAGGATGATGCCGTGGTCAAGATTTTCAGTATTCCTATGCCTACCTGCTCTGCTGTGGATGCTGCGGGAAGAGTTATAGTCGGTACCGAAGACTCCGGTTATCTTTATATGATAGACAAGGACGGAGAAATCAAGCAGATTGCAGGAGAAGGAAAAGCGAATGGCTCCAAGGGAGACGGCGTTCCGGGCGACCTGCTCGGCAAGAGTACGATCGGCAAGGTGAACGGAATCTGGTGCGCAAAGGACGGTGCATTGTATTTCTGCGACATTACCGCCCAGTCTGTCAGAAAACTCACTCCGGGAGCTGATGGCGACTATTCCAAAGGTAAACTTGAAACCATTGCGAGCGGTTTTTGGCCTTCTGATGTCGTAGTTTCTGAGGATTGTGCGAAAATTTTCGTAACTTCGGCGACCACGAATACAATCAGGCTTATTGAAATCATCTGAAATGACGGAAAAGAATCTTGTCGGTAGACTGAGACGTGGGGATAAAGCGAGTTTCGATGAGCTTTTCAACAGGTACTTCGAGCAGTGTTTTACTTATGCGGTATCACTGCTCAAAGACCCTGACGCTGCTGAAGATGTAGTTCAGAATGTGTTTCTGAAACTATGGATAGGCCGTGAACGTCTGGATTCTTCCAAGCCGGTGAAGAGTTATCTTCTGACCGCGGTCAGGAATGAATCCATCAGTTGGCTCCGTGCCAAATTTGTCGCCGACAGGGAACGCCGTCTTGTGCAGGAACCTGAGGATGAAACTCAGAATATCCTGAATACAATATCTGCGCTCGAGCTTGATGCCACTATTTCGGCTGCAATCAGCAAGTTGCCGGAAAAGCGGCGTCAAGTATTCGAGAAACGCAGGTTCGAGGGGAAGACGGTGGAGCAGATTGCTGATGAGATGAATCTTTCTCCGAAAACGGTGGAAAGACATCTGACTTTGGCAATGAAGGATTTGCGCCATGTGATTTCTTGAGTAAGCATGAAAATATAACTTGGTAAAGATTACCAAGTAAACTAAACTATAAACATAAAAAACACACACGACAATGTTTTCATTGCTGATTTTCGCTTTGCTGCAGTTGCAGCCTATGCAGATGCTCCGGGAAGATCCGGACAGGGCAGGGGTGAACACCCATCCTTACGAATTCAAGGAAATGCAGGTAACACCGGCCCCTAAGGGGTATAAACCTGTGTACATCAGTCATTACGGACGCCATGGCTCCAGGACGAACTGGCACATTTCCAATTACACTTATGTAATCGACATATTGGAGAAGGCGGACAGCGCCGGCATCCTTACGCCGGAAGGCGAAGAGCTTCTGCAGGAGGCTCGGGTCGTGGCTGAAGTGCATCATGGCGCCGACGGACATCTGACGAGGCTTGGCGAGAAGGAACACCGCATGATAGCGGAAAGGATGTATAAGAACTATCCTGGAGTATTCCGCAAGGGCAGCGGTCTGGTGAGGGTGGAAAGCAGTACGGTACACCGTTGCCAGGTAAGCATGGCCAATTTCGTCGGAGAACTCATCCGCCTGCAGCCGGGACTCCAGTTCGAGATAGACAGCGATGACGTCATCATGTCGTATATCAGCAACGGCACCTCCAAGGAGCAGAAGGAAGCTTCTGCGGTGATGCTTGAACCGCTGAAGCATGTGCAGACTGATACCGTGAAGGTCATGGCGTCATTGTTCACCGACCCGCAGGCTGCAAGGCAGTTCGTGCGCAATGCGGACAAGTTCCAGACGAAAATCTGGGAGGTCGCCAGAATCGCACGCTCGTCAGGAGTCGAGACCAATGTCTACAGGCATTTGCCGGAAGATGTCATCTACAAATGGTGGGACTACAGCAACCGCGAACTTTATATCAGGCACGGGAACTCCGTGGAATTCGGAAAGGAGAGGATGAAAAACACGGAACCGCTTGTGAATGACATTGTTGCGAAAGCTGATGAGGCCCTGGCATCCGGACATTATGCTGCCGACTTGAAGTTCGGTCACGACTATCCTATCATGGCATTGGTGGGATACCTGCATCTGAGCGGAGTGGGCGAAAGGCTGTCTTTCGATGAGATACCGCAGAAATGGAATGATCCGATGAACATACCGTTCGCGTCGAATCTCCAGATGATTTTCTACAAGAGCCATAAGTCACCGGACGTGCTGGTTAAATTTGTGTATAACGACAAAGAACGCACTATTGCAGACCTGGAGGCAGTCTCCGGTGTCTACTACAAGTGGGAAGATGTAAAAAAATTCATTGATGAACGTAAATAGAATTATGATGAAAAGCAGAATGTGGGCGACAGCGGTCGCAGCAGCGGCAATGCTTGCTTTGGCGGTTGTCGCAAATGCCGGGGAGCCGGATAAAGATGGATTGGTATATCACGATGCCACGGAATTTTTGATTGGAGGAAAAGCCACTCAGGCGACATTGACCCCTTACGACAGGCTTCCAGCTTCTTACGAGAAGACCACCAGACCTGAACTTTGGCGTCACGGACACCATTCTGCAGGTATTTACGTGCGTTTCCGTACGGATTCCCCGATCATCAAGGCCAGATGGACCTCTTATTTCGGAGCATATATGAACCACATGTCGCCGGCCGGCATCAGAGGACTTGACCTCTATGTGCTCGACGAGGGCAAATGGTATTTTACAGGTGTGGGCAGACCGAGCAGGGACAACAAGACCTCGGAGTATGTGCTTGTGAAGAACATGGACCGCAAGGAGCGTGAATATATGCTCTATCTGTCTCTGTATGACGGCGTCACATCGCTTGAAATCGGTGTCGACGGGGCCAGCGTCATCGGCAAGCCTCAGGTGGACAGCCCTAGAAGAGGATGCCCGATAGTGATGTACGGCACCAGCATTCTCCAGGGAGGCTGTGTGTCACGTCCTGGAATGGTACATACTTCATTGATAGAGAGAGCTCTCGATATGGAAGTCATCAATCTCGGTTTCAGCGGCAATGCCCTTCTCGACCTGGATATCGCCCAGCTGATGGCATCGGTGGAAACACCTGCCGTCTACGTCATGGACAATGCGCCGAACTGCAAGGCTGACCGCATCGAGGCTCACAGCGTGGAATTCTTCCGCGTTCTCCGTGATGCACATCCTGACGTGCCGGTGGTTATCGTGGAGCATCCGCTTTACCCGACAATGCGTCTGAACAATGTTGAGCGCGAGGATATCATCGCCAGGAACAATGCCCAGAAAGCGTTCTATGAAAAACTTCGCAAGGCGGGCGAGAAACGCGTATATTATGTTTCAGGAGAAAAACTTCTGGATGAAATGAAGGACGGCACAGTAGACGGCGACCATTTCACCGACCTCGGAGTCACTTATTATGTAAAGGCAGTCCTGCCGACAATCAAGAAGGCGCTCAAGGCTTCCCCGAACAAGGTAGGAAAATAATCGCCTAAGGTAACTGCACACAAGGTGCCATTTGGCGTGGAGTGTAAATTGCTGATTGCTAGCTATTTGACCGAAATCAGAGTCGTGAGAACAGTAACTCTGAAAATAGTCAAAGTGCTAATATATAGGCAGTTGCACTCCACGTACCTTTTTTTGTTTGACGTGGCTTGGAAAAATTATTATATTAGCAAGTTGAAATGCTAAAACGGTGCTGATATGGAGAAAAGACGGTTATTCCCGATAGGAATACAGACATTTTCTGAACTGATAAAAAAAGGCTTTGTTTACATTGACAAGACTGAGTATATCTATAGGATGACTCATATGGAATCAAGCTATGTGTTTCTTGGTCGTCCTCGCCGTTTCGGAAAGTCATTGCTGACGTCAACATTGTATAGCTACTTCGCGGGGGAGAAGGAATTGTTCTCCGGTCTGGCGATAGAGAAGATGGAAACGGAGTGGAACTCTTATCCGGTGCTCCACTTTGACATGAGCCTGGGCAAGCACATGGACAGGGAACAGCTGGTGCGATATCTAAATTACCAGCTGGAGCGTCAAGAAAAAGAGTTCGGTCTGACAAATACTCAAATGGATGTTAATAACCGCCTTACGAATCTGATAGTTTCCGTCAGCCGTCAGACCGGGAAGCAGGTTGTTGTCCTCATTGACGAGTACGATGCGCCACTGCTGGATGTGGTCCACGAGGAGGAGAACCTGCCGAAGCTCAGAGATGTGATGCGTAACTTCTACAGTCCGTTGAAGGCATGTGACCCGTATCTGAGGTTCGTGTTCCTGACGGGCATAACGAAATTCTCCCAGCTGAGCATCTTCTGCGAACTGAACAACATAAAGAATATCAGCATGCTTCCTGAATATGCTGCGGTGTGCGGCATCACTGAGGAGGAGATGGTGACACTTATGGGTGACGGCATTGACAGGATTGCTGCGAACCAGGGCATCAGCCATGAGCAGGCGATAGAGAAACTGAAGTATAACTATGACGGCTATCATTTCACATGGCCGTCACCAGACGTGTATAATCCGTTCTCGCTGATGAACGCATTTGCTGACGGAATGCTGAACTCGTACTGGTTCGGGAGCGGCACGCCGACGTATCTTATCGAGATGCTGAATAAATACAATGTCTCGCCGTCTGTCCTGGGCTCGACAAGCTATGCTTCGGCAGAATCATTCGATGCCCCGACAGAACGCCTGACTGAGATAACGCCTCTTCTGTATCAGAGCGGATATATAACAATCAAGAGTTATGACCCTCAGATGCAGATGTACAGCCTGGATATTCCGAACAATGAAGTCCGCCTGGGGCTGATGAAGAGTCTGCTTCCTGAGTATGTGGACCGTGCTACGGGTGCCGGCTATGTCACAGTGGCATTTGTGTCCAGGGATTTGCGTAACGGCGACATGGATGCTGCATTGAACAGGATAAAGGAGTATCTGGGGACAGTGCCGTATTGCGACAATACGAACTACGAGGGACACTATCAGCAGCTGTTGTATATCATATTCAGTATTCTGGGACAGTTCGTGGATGTGGAGGTACGCACACCTCGTGGTCGGGTGGACATGGTCATCAAGACCGCCACGACCCTGTATGTGATGGAAATCAAGCTGGACGGCACCGCGGAGGAGGCTCTGGCCCAGATTGATGAGAAGGACTATCCTGCCCGTTTCGCATTGTCAGGTCTTCCGGTGGTCAAGGTCGGCATAAATTTCGACAGTTCGACGCGGAATATTGACAGATGGATAATTGATTAAAAGTTTCGCAAGTTTGACAACTTGCAAAACTCGTCTAAAAGGATTTTATAGAAATATTGCACTCCGGCGTTTTGTTTATGCCGCGAATTAAGAGTATATTTGCGATGCTTTTGCAGCAGACACAGATATACTCTTTATTTATATATGAAAGTCGGAATCATTATGGGCTCCACCAGTGACTATGAAGTCATGTCGGGAGCTGAAGAAATGCTCAAGGCTCTCGAAATCCCATTCGAGAAGAAAGTCGTGAGCGCGCATAGAACACCTGACCTTATGTATGACTATGCGAAAACTGCGAAAGCACGTGGCATCAGCGTCATCATCGCCGGAGCAGGCGGTGCGGCACATCTGCCGGGAATGGTAGCAGCGATGACCACACTTCCAGTAATCGGAGTCCCTGTGAAATCAAGAGCATTGAACGGACTCGATTCCCTTCTTTCCATCGTACAGATGCCTGGCGGAGTCCCTGTCGCTACCGTAGCGATAAACGGGGCCAAGAATGCTGCACTCATAGCGGCATCCATCCTTGCACTCCAGAACGAGGACATTGCACGGAAACTCGAGAAGTTCCGACAAGACCAGACGGATTCTGTACTCAAAGCTGAAATCTAGGCGGAATCACAAATATCTTAACAAATGGCTAAAAAAATAGGCATAATCGGAGGTGGGCAGCTCGGTCTTATGATCGCGGAGGAAGCGCACCGCCAAGGTGCTTTAGTTTATGCTCTCGACCCGGCCCCGGATGCACCGGCATTTGCCGAATGTGACGGCCACATTGTCGCAGCGTATGACGATCTCGGCGCTCTGGAACGGCTGGGCGACATGACTGACGTACTTACCTACGAGTTCGAAAACGTGTCTGGCGACATTCTTCGTCACCTGGAGGGGAAATACAATATCCCACAAGGCATTGCGCCGCTTTTCGACTCCCAGGACCGGCTTCGCGAAAAGAACAATGCGAAGCGCCACGGTCTCCCTGTGCCGGACTATGTGCCGCTCCCTGCATGCTCTT
>FR882207.1:28235-29255 GCA_000434935.1 Bacteroides sp. CAG:709
ATGCTCTTCCGATGAGGACTGCGCCGAAGTTCCATGTGAATTGACCGATGGGCAGCGCCGTGAAGAGCTGTCTGAGGCAGTGAAGAAAGTCGGAATGCCTTGCGTACTGAAAACCAGAAGGTTAGGCTATGACGGACACGGCCAGGCGGTCATCCGTGAAGAAAAAGACATCGAGAAAGCGGCGGAATTGCTCCATGTTCCTTGCATACTGGAAGCCTTCGTGCCGTTCGACTATGAATGCAGCGTCATCATGGTACGCGACGGTCAGAAAACCATCCATTTCCCGATAGGCCGCAATATCCACAAGGGCGGCATCCTGGACCTCTGCATTGTCCCGGCAGGGACGTTGTATGTGGCTGGAAACCAGTCGAATCCGGAGCAGACACCTCTCTGCGGCCGCATTGTCGACGCCTGCGAAAAATTCATGGAAGGCTGCAACTACAAGGGAATCCTCGCGATTGAGCTCTTCATAAAGGGCAATGATTTCGTTTTCAATGAAATGGCTCCGAGGCCGCACAACAGCGGACACTATACCATAGAAGGATGCACTTCATCGCAATATACGGAACTCTGCCATTTCCTGCTCGGAAAGACATTGGAACAGCCGGAACTTGTGGCGCCGACGGTGATGAAAAACATTCTGGGGCAGGATCTTGCGACGACGTGGAAAATCATTGACACGGCTCATGCGGAGCATTGGCAGAATCCTGCGGCGGTTCCTGTGAGCAACACGGCGAAGGGCGGGAAAGCGTATTGCGGCGAAGCTGGCGAGGGCGTGTTCGTGCATATTTACGGCAAGACGGAATCGCGTCCGAAGCGCAAGATGGCGCATATAACTTATGTCCCGATGACACAGGAATTGTTCGAAAAGAACTGGGAATCCAAATTCGTAAAATAGAAAAACTAATATACAGATGGCAAACAATTACCGGATTTTTGTTGAAAAATATCCTGAATTTCAGGTTGAGGCAGCCAGCCTCAAGGCCGAGTTGAATGAGAATCTTCAGCTTGATCTCCAGT
>FR882207.1:29275-45015 GCA_000434935.1 Bacteroides sp. CAG:709
TGATCTCCAGTCACTCAGGCTTCTCAATGTCTATGATTTGTTCGGTTTTACCCCGGAACTTCTCGAAAAGAGCCGTTACAGCGTCTTCGGCGAGATCGTGACGGACAAGGTTTCCGACGAATGCGACCTGACAGGAACCAGATATATTGCCGTAGAGTACCTTCCGGGGCAGTTCGACCAGAGGGCGGCTTCGGCTGTGGACTGCGTGCATCTCATTGACCCTAAGGCAGATGTGAGAATCAAGAGCTCCAAGCTGATCATCCTTTCCGGCGATACCGACGACGCGACCATCGCCAAGATCAAGCATTATTATATCAATGCCGTGGAGTCCCGCGAGAAGGACCTTTCCAAGCTTACGGATGCCGAGTCGGCTGCCGTGAAACCGGTGCCTGTGCTGGATGGCTTCACGAAAATGACGGACGCTGACCTGGAGCCGTTCTGCCGCAAGATGGGACTTGCCATGAATGCGGACGACCTTCGCGAGGTGGTAAAATACTTCACGGAAGAAGGCCGCGACCCTAACGAGACGGAACTCCGCATATTGGATACATATTGGAGCGACCATTGCCGCCACACGACCTTCACCACGGAGCTGGAGGAAATAGGCGTCGAGGAATCCTTCATGAAGGAGGACATTGACGGGACATTGAACCTTTATCTGAAGATGAGAAAAGAACTCGGTCGTGAGCATAAAGGCTTGAACCTCATGGATATGGCGACTATCGGCGGACGCTATCTGCGCAAGGCCGGCCTGCTGGACGACATGGAAGTCAGCGAGGAGAACAATGCCTGCAGCATCTATGTGGACGTGGATGTGGACGGCCGTCTTGAGAAATGGCTTCTCATGTTCAAGAACGAGACCCACAACCACCCTACGGAAATCGAGCCTTTCGGAGGCGCTGCCACCTGTCTCGGCGGTGCGATCCGCGACCCTCTTTCAGGCCGTTCCTACGTTTATCAGGCAATGCGCGTGACCGGCGCGGGCGATATCTACAAGCCTGTGGCCGAGACGCTTCAGGGCAAGCTGCCGCAATGCGTGATTACGAAGAAGGCTGCTCATGGATATTCCAGCTACGGAAACCAGATCGGTCTTGCAACTACCCATGTAAGGGAAATATATGATGAAGGATATACGGCGAAACGTCTGGAAGTAGGTGCCGTGGTAGGTGCCGTGAAGGCTGACAAGGTGCGCCGCGAATCCCCGAAACCCGGAGACGTGGTGCTGATGCTTGGCGGACGCACCGGACGTGACGGCATCGGAGGAGCTACCGGTTCGTCCAAGGAACATACGGAGGAGTCTTTGGAGACCTGCGGAAGCGAGGTCCAGAAGGGAAATGCTCCTGAGGAGAGAAAACTCCAGAGACTGTTCCGTCGTCCGGAAGTCACCAAGCTCATCAAGAAGTCCAATGACTTCGGAGCCGGCGGAGTGAGCGTGGCTATCGGCGAGCTTACCGACGGCCTGGACATCTATCTGGACAGAGTCCCTGTAAAATATAATGGATTGAATGCTACGGAATTGGCTATCAGCGAGTCGCAGGAGAGAATGTCTGTGGTGGTCGAGGCCAAGGATGAGGCGGAGTTCATGGAATATTGCCACAGCGAGAACATTGAAGTAACACATGTCGCCGACGTTACCGATACCGAGCGCATGAGGATGTTCTACGGTGACAAGATCGTGGCGGACCTTCAGAGAAAATTCATTGACAGTGCCGGTGCGAAGCATTTTGCGAAAGCCGAAATCGCCGCTGTCGAAGAGAAAAATCCATTCTGCAGAAAGGTCGAAGGAGAGACATTGAAAGAGAAACTCCTGAACAACCTCAGCGATGCCAACGTGGTGAGCCAGAAGGGATTGATAGAGATGTTCGACTCTTCTATCGGACGTTCTACCGTGCTCATGCCTTATGGCGGAGAACTCCAGCTGACCGAGACACAGGTTTCCGTGCAGAAGCTCCCTACAGACGGCTACACCGATACCGCCAGCATGATGGCATTCGGATTCAACCCGGTGATTTCCAAGTGGAGCCCTTATCACGGAGCTGCATATTCGATGGTCGAGGCATGTGCCAAGGTTGTCGCAGCCGGCGGACGCTACGAGAAGATGAGATTCTCCTGCCAGGAATATTTCGAGAGAATGACCCACGATCCGAAGGTCTGGGGCAAGCCTATGAGCGCCCTCCTCGGTTCCCTGAAAATGCAGGTCGCTCTCGGCCTTCCGTCTATCGGCGGCAAGGACTCCATGAGCGGAACTTTCGAGCATATCAATGTTCCTCCGACTCTTATCTCATTCGGTATCACCACGGTAGATGCCAAGAACGTGATTTCTCCGGAGCTCAAATGGGAAGGCAACAGACTCTGGCTCGTGAAGCATACCCCGCTTGACAACTACATGCCGGACGTGGACCAGCTCAAGAAAAACTGGGCGTTCGTCGAGGAACAGATTGCCGGCGGCAATGCCGTTTCAGCATGGGCCGTGGGCTTCGGCGGCGTAGCGGAAGGCCTCTGCAAGATGTCGTTCGGCAACTCCTTCGGTGTCGATGTCAATGTCCCTGAGGAGGACCTGTTCAACTACAGCTACGGTTCAATAATCCTTGAGACCGAGGCCGACATCAAGTTCGAGAATGCGCAGTTCCTCGGAACTGTCACTGCCGGGGTCAATGATTCCCTCCGTATAAACAGCAAGAACATTCCTATGGAGTCTCTGCTGGAGAGCGCATTCGACCGCTATGAGAAGGTCTATCCTGCTACCAGCACACCGGATATGAAACGTGTCCTGCCTAAGGGAATGGAAGGTGTCAAACCGTTCAAAGCCAAGAAGATAGACCTTAAATACAAGGGCGAGAAAATCGCCGAGCCGGTGGCGTATCTGCCGGTATTCCCCGGGACGAACTGCGATTACGATACCGCCAAGGCATTCCGCAAGGCAGGTGCAGAGGTAAAGACCAGCGTGTTCCGCAACCTTACGGAGCAGGACGTCTTCGACTCCATCGACGAGATGAAGAAGAACATTGACGAATGTCAGATTCTGATGTTCTGCGGCGGATTCTCTGCAGGCGACGAGCCGGACGGAAGCGGAAAATTCATTGCCAATGTCCTTAACAATGAGAAGATTGCGGCAGCCATTGAGGCGCTTATCGCACGCGGCGGCCTGATTCTGGGTATCTGCAACGGCTTCCAGGCTCTGGTGAAATCCGGACTTCTCCCTTATGGACACCTCGGAACCGTCACCAAGGATTCTCCGACATTGTTCAGAAATGATATCAACAGACATATTTCCCAGATAGCGTTCACCCGCGTGGCGAGTGTGAATTCTCCTTGGCTTGCGGGTATGAACATCGGCGACACTTACGCGATTCCTGTCAGCCACGGCGAGGGCAAGTTCGTTGTCAATGAAGAACTTGCGAAGGAGTTGTTCGAAAACGGGCAGGTAGCGTTCCAGTATGCGGAGCCGGTGGACGAGGGTGTTTCAATGCATTCTCCATATAACCCGAACGGTTCGTATTACGCCATCGAGGGCATCATCAGCAAGAATGGTCAGATTCTCGGAAAGATGGGCCATTCAGAGCGTTATGAGAACAATTTGTTCAAGAACATTGCAGCGAACCTGGAGCAGCCGCTCTTCGAAAATGCAGTCAAATATTTCAGAGGCGAATAATGAATAAAACAGAACTTATCCACAATGGCGTGTCCAAGAAAGTATATGCCACAGACGAGGCTGACAAGGTCATCATCGAATATACGGACACCATCACGGCTTACTATAAGATAAAAAGGGCGGTCATCAAGGATAAAGGCTTGTATTGCAATGCCATATCCAGTGAAATCTTCAGGATTCTTGCCAATGCCGGAGTGCCGGTGCATTTCATGGAAAAGCTCTCCGATACGGAGCAGGTATGCCGCAGGGTGGATGCCATTCCGATCGAAGTCATTGTCCGCAATGTGATTGCAGGTTCCATGGCACAGAGGCTCGGTATCGAGGAAGGTGTGATTCCGGCGAAGACTGTCATTGACCTTTGTTATAAGAATGAGGATTTGGGCGATCCGCTCATCAATGATTTCCATGCGCTTGCGCTCGGTCTCGTTTCGGAGAAGGAACTCGCTGAGATATACAGGCTTACGGGTAAGATCAATGATGTCCTTGTGCCGATTTTCAAAGGCATCGGGATTACTCTGGTCGATTTCAAGGTGGAATTCGGGCGCTTGCCTGACGGCAGCATTGTCCTTTCTGACGACATCACGCCGGACAGCGCGCGTTTCTGGGATATCGAGACCGGAATGAAACTGGACAAGGACCGTTTCCGTCATGACAACGGCAAGGTCGGCCAGGGCTACAAGACTATTTATGAGCGTCTTACGGGCGCAGAATGTTAAAAGACGAACAGATGAATTGCGATAATATGAACCATCAGGGATTCGACGGACTTCATGAGGAATGCGGCGTATTCGGCGTTTGGGGCGTACCTAATGCTGCGGAAGTCACATATTACGGCCTGCATTCTCTCCAGCACAGGGGTCAGGAAGGCTGCGGAATCGTTACTGTCAATGAAGAAGAACAGCTGCGCCGCGTCAAGGGCCTGGGCCTGGTGACGGAGGTTTTCAACAATGACAACCTTTCCACGCTTAAAGGCGATATGGCCATCGGTCATGTGCGTTATTCCACGGCCGGCGGCGGTGGCATCGAGAATGTGCAGCCGTTCATGTTCAGACATAATTCCGGTGATTTCGCATTGGCCCATAACGGTAACCTTGTGAATTCCGACCAGTTGCGCAGATATCTGGAGGACCGCGGAAGCCTTTTCCAGTCCACTTCGGACAGTGAAATCCTGGCGCATCTTATCAAGAAGAATCCTAATGAGAGGAAAATGCCGCGCATTTATCCGATTATGGAGGCATTGAACATGATCGAGGGCGCATTCGCCTTTGTCGTCATGACGCAGAAGAGGATTTACGCGTGCCGTGACAAATATGGTCTCCGTCCGTTGTCGCTCGGCAAGCTCGGGGACGGTTACGTGGTCAGCAGCGAGACTTGTGCGTTCAGTACCATCGGCGCCGAGTTCATCAGGGATATTGAACCTGGCGAAATCGTTACCATTGACCATCATGGTATCAGGAGCCGCCGCTATTCGGAGTATCAGCGTCATGCGATGTGCGCGATGGAGTACATTTATTTCGCGCGTCCGGACAGTGATATAGAGAACATGAACGTGCATACTTTCCGCAAGGAGTCCGGCAAGCTTCTGTTCAAGGAGTCTCCGGCGGATGCGGATATCGTAGTGGGTGTTCCGGATTCAAGTCTCAGTGCGGCAATGGGTTATGCGGAGGCCAGCGGATTGCCGTATGAGATGGGGCTTATAAAGAACAAGTATATCGGCAGGACGTTCATCCAGCCGTCGCAGGAGATGCGTGACAAGGGTGTGAAGATGAAGCTTTCTCCGGTGCTGAGTATCGTGTCGGGCAAGCGTGTGGTGCTGATTGATGATTCCATCGTGCGCGGTACGACGTCTCTCAGGATCGTGAGGATGTTGCGAGAGGCCGGGGCGACGGAGGTGCATGTGCGTATCGCGAGTCCGATGATCAAGTTCCCGTGCTTCTACGGCGTGGACATTTCGACTTACGATGAGTTGCTTTGCGCGCGCAGGACATTGGAGGAGGCGCGTCAGAAAATCGAGGCGGATTCATTGGCATTCCTTTCTGAGTCAGCGCTTTATGAGGCCGGCAGGAGGAGTGACCTCTGCGTAGCCTGCTTCAGCGGCGTCTACCCGACCGCCCTCTATTCCTCCCTCGAAGATGCCAACAAAGATGGCAAGTTCTAGGGACCTCGCGAGCGAAAACATTGAAATTGAAAAACATAAAATATTAGTGCTCTAACAGGTCGGCACGAGCCGACGCTCGGGAAGACGGCAGGGATGGGCTTGAGCATAGGGCGTCTGGGAGAGCCACATCCCCCGTCATGGGGGACTGAGGGGGAAAATAATAATACGCGCGTGGGCCCAAGCACCACCGGTGATTTGGAGGCCTAGCTCACGCGAGCGAAAACATTGAAATGAAAAACATAAAATAATTAGTGCTATGGCAGTAGATTATGAGAAGGCAGGCGTTAGCCTTGAAGCCGGATACGACGTGGTAAGGCGTATCAAGAAACATGTGGCTTCGACATCGCGTCTCGGCGTGATGGGAAACATAGGAGCGTTCGGCGGAATGTTCGACCTCTCGGCTCTGAATATCAAGGAGCCGATACTCGTAAGCGGAACCGACGGCGTCGGAACCAAACTTAAATTGGCATTTGCAATGGACAAGCACGACACCATCGGCATTGATGCCGTAGCAATGTGCGTAAACGACGTCCTTGCACAGGGCGCTGAACCACTTTTCTTCCTGGACTATGTGGCAGTCGGCAAAAACATCCCTGAGAAAATCGAGGCCATCGTAGCCGGAGTCGCAGAAGGATGCCGCCAGGCCGGATGTGCCCTTGTCGGCGGAGAAACGGCAGAAATGCCGGGCATGTATTCCGACGGCGAATATGACATTGCCGGATACACCACCGGAGTCGTGGAAAAATCCAAGCTCATTGACGGAACTAAAGTCAAGGTCGGCGACGTCCTCGTGGGCATTGCCTCTACCGGCGTACACTCAAACGGCTTCAGCCTTGTCCGCAAGATTTTCGCAGATGCTGCACTTGACCTTCACAAGGTGTATCCTGAACTCGGTGACAAACCGCTAGGTGAAGTAGCATTGACCCCTACCAGAATTTATGTGAAGCAGGTCCTCGACGTCATCAGAAACTGTGACGTCCATGGAGTTGCGCACATTACCGGAGGAGGTTTCGACGAAAACATCCCGCGTATCCTCCACGAAGGGCAGGGCATTCACGTGGAAGAAGGCACATGGGAAATCCTGCCGATTTTCAAATTCCTCGAAGAACACGGCAATATCGAGCATCGTGAAATGTTCAATATCTACAACATGGGTATCGGCATGGTTCTCGCCATGGATGAGTCCGAGGCGCAGAAGGCTATCGGCATACTGGCGTCCCACGGCGACAAGGCTACCGTCATCGGCCGCGTGACCGACAAGCCTGGCGTAGATATTGCATTGCTGTAAATATTAGATAATCAACTTATTATAAATATTGAAATGAAAGCTTTAATCAGCGTAAGTGATAAGACCGGCGTAGTAGAATTCGCCAAAGGTCTGGTCGCATTGGGATGGGAAATCCTCTCCACAAGCGGCACGATGAAACTCCTGAAGGAGTCAGGTGTTCCTGTAACAAGTGTAAGTGACGTCACCGGCTTTCCGGAAATCTGTGACGGCCGCGTAAAGACGCTCCATCCGAAAATCCATGGAGCTCTCCTTGCCCGCCGCGACATACCTGAGCACATGAAAGAGTTGAAGGACAATGACATTGAAACAATCGACCTCGTGTGCGTGAACCTTTATCCGTTCCGTGAGACCATCGCGAAGCCGAATGTGACAATGGAGGACGCTGTCGAGCATATCGACATCGGCGGACCGTCAATGCTCCGCAGTGCTGCCAAGAACTGGGAGTCTGTCACGGTCGTCTGCAATCCGGCTGATTACGAGACCATTCTTTCTGAAATCAAGGCTGGCGGCAACACTACCCGTGAGACCCGTCTGAAACTTTCTGCCAAGGCATATACACATACCGCAGAATATGACATAGCGATTTCGACATATATGCGTGCACAGGCAGGCCTTCCGGAGAAACTTTTCCTGGAGTATGACCTGAAGCAGGAGCTTCGTTATGGTGAAAACCCTCACCAGGAGGCGAAGTTCTTCGCAAGCACCGTGAAGGAGCCGTTCTCTCTCGCAACCGCTGAGCAGCTGAATGGTAAGGAATTGTCATACAATAATATACAGGATGCGAATGCGACATTGAACATTGCCCGCGAGTTTGACGAGCCGTTCTGCGTCGGCGTGAAGCACATGAATCCGTGCGGCAGCGCTACCGGCAAGACGATTGCCGAGGCGTGGAAGAAGGCGTATGAGGCTGACAAGACCAGTATTTTCGGCGGTATCGTGGCTGCGAACAGGGAGATTGACCTGGAGACCGCACAGATGCTGAAGCCTATTTTCCTGGAGATTGTCATGGCTCCGTCTTTCGCTCCGGATGCGCTCGAACTTCTCTGCACGAAGAAGAATCTCCGTGTGCTGAAGGTCGATATGACCAAGGATAATACCGTCCGCAAGCAGTATGTGAGCATGAATGGCGGTATGCTGGTTCAGGACAGGGACATCAACACGAAGCCTGTCGCCGCTGACCAGTGCGTTACCGAGCTGAAGCCTACTGCGGAGCAGCTCGCCGACATGGAGTTCGCTTGGAAAATCGTTAAGCATGTGAAGTCCAATGCCATCGTGGTGGCCAAGGGCGGCATGACCTATGGCGTGGGTGCCGGTCAGATGAACCGCATCGGCTCTGCTGAAATCGCATTGAAACAGGCGCAGAATACATTGAAGGAAGAGGGTAAGGATATTATGACTGAGGGACTTGTGCTCGCTTCGGATGGTTTCTTCCCGTTCAATGATTGCGTGGCTCTGGCTGCTGAATATGGCATCAAGGCTATCGTTCAGCCTGGCGGAAGCATCCGTGATGAGGATTCCATCAAACTTGCCGATGAGAAGGGTATCACTATGCTCTTCACCGGTGAGCGCCATTTCAAACATTAGTAGATATGTCCGAAAACAATATCCCTCGCAGGGCGAAAGTCCTGGTGGTAGGCGGAGGCGGAAGGGAGCATGCCATCGTGGATGCCCTTTCCCGTTCCTCACGCGTGGAAAAAATATATTGTGCTCCAGGTAACGCAGGCATTGCCCGTCAGGCGAAATGCGTTCCCCTGGAGGATACCCAGATTGACGAGCTCGCTGATTTCGCCGGTCAGGAAGGCATTGACCTTACTGTGGTCGGTCCTGAGATTTCTCTCGCGGCCGGCATCGTGGATGAGTTCGAGTCCCGCGGCTTGAAAATTTTCGGTCCGTCGAAGGCTGCGGCCCGCATCGAGTCCAGCAAGGATTTCGCCAAGTCGCTGATGGCCAAATACAATGTTCCTACGGCGGCGTACCGCACGTTCTCCGATTACGGCGAGGCGCTGGCGTATGTCAATGCCGGTAAACTTCCGGTTGTGCTGAAGTATGACGGCCTGGCTGCCGGCAAGGGTGTTGTCGTGGCGGAGACATTGGAACAGGCCGACGAGGCATTGAAGGATATGCTGCTGGATGACAAGTTCGGTCATGGCAGGGTAGTGGTGGAGGAGTTCCTCACCGGTCCCGAGTTCTCGCTGCTGTGTTTCGTGAATGGTTCCGAGGTGGAGCCGATGGTGCTGGCGCAGGATCATAAACGTGCCTTTGACGGCGATGAGGGGCCGAATACAGGTGGTATGGGAGCATATACTCCGCTTCCGTTCATTACCGAGAAGGATGAGGTTTATGCGCTGGAGCATGTCATGAAGCCTATCGCGTCAGGCATGGTTTCCGAGGGGATTCCGTTCAAGGGTGTCCTCTACGGCGGTCTGATGAAAACGCCTGACGGCATCAAGGTCATCGAGTTCAATTGCCGTTTCGGTGATCCTGAGACTGAGGTGGTTCTGCCGCGTCTTGAGTCTGATATTTTCGAGATTTTCTGGAATGTGGCGAATGATATCCCGATGCCCGTGACCAAGTGGTCTTCCGATGCCGTAATGGGTTTCGTCATGGCGTCCAAGGGCTACCCGGGTTCCTATAAGAAGGGCTACGAGATTACCGGCGTGGATGAGGTTCTCAATGACCCGTCCGTGCGTGTCTATCACATGGGTACGTCGCTCAAGAAGCTTGGAGAGGGCCACGAGGCTTTCGACAAGGCAGGCCATTCGCTTGTCACCAACGGCGGCCGCGTCCTCATGGTTCTGGCTTCTGCACCGGATTTGAAGTCGGCTCACGACAAGGCTCTTTCCGCTGTCGAGCGCATCGGCTGCGATAATTTGTTCCACAGAACGGATATCGGCCACTGGGCGCTGTGATGTGGCACTGGGTTATCTCTAATTCAGGGGTGAATTTCTGAAAGTGGAGTCGCAGCCGTCTTGGCGAATTTTTGCTCGCAAGGGCTACCAGGCGGGACGGGATTTCAGGGTTCCCCGAAAGGCTGTGCTGCCAGTCGGGACGCGGTCACGGGCGGATTTGTAACCCATTGATAATCAGATATCATTTTAACAGTAGCGTGGAAACGCGGTCTATTTTTGGCTACGTTTCCACGCTCTGTTTTGTAACTAATTGAATGTCAATGTCTCCCGAAACGGATCGTGGCCGCGTCCCGCCAGCTGCGTGGGGCTACTTCGCCAGATCGTTTCTTCCCGCCGACGTGGTGAGTAGGATTTGGGTGACGTGGCCAATGAGAATCGTCCAACGTGGTGGACGAAAACTCTGATATTGGGGGAATGGAAACCGACAGAAGTCTGGATGACCACCCCTTGGGGCTCTGCGCGATTCCCGCTTTTGTTCCGTCTAAAACGTTTTCTCGGAACAAAACACATCATAGAGCTCACTTGGTTCCACTTAAAACGTTTTCTCGGAACAAAACGCCTTATAAAGTGCTTCTGGTACCGCTTAAAACGTTTTCACAGAACCAAATAGCTGGTCTAGGTGGCACGTGACTGATGAGAAAAGAGATATAGGCCGAAAAGATCCCCTTAGATGGTTTTGAATCTTGCCAAGCCCTGCTGTTCGTAACTATTGCGTTGAAAACTTTAACAGAGAACGCCACGACCCTGATCTTTTTCAGAGCCGTGGCGCATACTACCTACATATTGGCCTGCCGCACACTATTTCACGACGGAAATCAGCGGCTTTGTAAGCGCCTCGCGTAGCTGGGTATCATAGCGGAGACGCACCTGGATGCCCGCCTCCTGGAAATAGTAGCGCACAGCGATTTCCTCTTCGATAAACGGAACTATTTCAGACTTTTTCAGAAGGAGGAACTGCTCCTTTTCCATGTTCAGGCCCTTCTCCAGGGCATCCAGCTGTGATGCCATGGACTCAGCCATGCCATCCTTCACCAGCTCCTTCTTCATCTGGTCGAACCAAGTCTTCGCGCTTGAACGGTAATCGAAATCCTGCCCCTTCGCGTATTCCACGAAATCAGCATAATCCGCATCCGTCAGATGAAAATCCTCCAGCGCCGGAATGCTCTCATGCTTGCGCGCATACTCGAGAGAATATCTGTCAATGATTCCGTTCAATACCAATGAATATACTAGTCTGCTGTATTCTTTTACGTACAATGTGTCATCAGGTGTGATGCCGCCGCCGTCACGGACTGGACGACCGTGCGCCGTGTAGAACTTATGTGTCAGAGAATCAGGGATATGTCCCACGCTTCCATCCTCGTTTCGATGGCTGTAGTCGATGGCCTGGATACATCTGCCGCTTGGAGTGTAATACTTGGCAGTGGTGACTTTCAGCTGTCCGTTGTAAGGAAGCGGACGGACACTCTGAACCAGACCCTTGCCATACGTCCTGCGACCCATGATGGTCGCCCTGTCCAGATCCTGGAATGCGCCGGAAACGATCTCGGAAGACGATGCCGTGCCGGAATCAACCAGCACAATGATAGGAATTTCCGTGTCTACAGGCTCTGTAGTGGTGCGGAATTCCTGACGTGGAACATTGGCATTGCCCTTGGATGAAACCACGAGCGAACCCTTTGGCACGAAGAGCGAAACGATGTTCACGGCCTCGTTCATGAGTCCGCCGCCGTTGCCGCGCAAATCGAGCACCAGCTGCTTCATTCCCTGCTTCTTGAGCTTGAAATAAGCATTGCGTACATCGCCTGAAACATTCTCGGTAAATCCGGTCTGAAGAATATATCCCGTCGTGTCATTGATCATGCCTGCGTACTCCACATCCGGCAGGTGGATGCGCTCGCGGACCACCGTAACTTTCACTGTGTCACCGGCATTCCATCCTTCGCCGCCACGGAGCTTCTTTACGCTGAAGATTACCGATGTGCCAGGCTTGCCCTTCATTTTGGAGGTCGCTCCGCCTGCGTCCAGACCGGTCACGCTCACCCCGTCGATCGCCACGATTTCATCACCGCACTTCAGCCCTGCCTTGTATGCCGGAGAATTCATATATGGCTCATTGATAACGACATTGCTCTCTTTCGTAGGCTTGTAGATGATGGCGCCGATTCCGCCGTAGGTCTTGCCCAGCATGAACTCGAAATCCTCATTGTCCTCCTCGGGAACATACATCGTGTAAGGGTCCAGGTCCGAAAGCATTGCCTCGATACCGGCCTTTTCAATGCGATCGAGCGGGAGCGAGTCCACGTACGAACGGTTCAATTCCTTGAGTATGGAGTTCTGGATTTCGACCCATTGTCCCAGTTTGAAATTCTTCGACTGCCCGAAGACCGGCGCCGCAGCCATGGTCAATGCCGCTGCCGCAACCACTAATTTATTGTATTTCATATTTTTATTGTTTCAATGTCTTTTCGCCCCGCGGGGCAGCATTGTCCCGAAGGCATTGTCCTTATCGTGCAAGTCCTATGCCACCGGAGCATTGTACAAAAATACGAAAAATAATGAAAAACGCCCCTCGGAAATTTCCGGGAGGCGCGATATTGTCTATATCTGTAAAATATTACAGGTTAGCGTTTTCTTTTTTCCAGTCAGCGACTGCAGGAACGATGCCGAGTTCTACGATCTCGTCACGCATTTTGCAGAGGTGAGCGTAGGAAGCGTCGAGAGAAGCGAGCTCTTCAGCTGTTCCCTGAGGCATGACATAGTGGCAACCGGTAGCATCGATTGTGGTAGGCATTGCCATCATCACGTTCTTATACTTCTCGTTGTTTACGTATGTACCTGCAGGCAGTGTGAACGGAGCGCCGCCCATAGCAGCCTCAATCATCTTCACTGCGTTGTATGCAGGGCTCTGGAATGAAGAACGGCCACGGAGCTTTATGATAGCTGAACCGCCCTGGATGGTGTTCTGTTTGATTTCAGCCATCTTCTCAGCAGAAAGACCCATCTCTGAGAGAGGTTTGCCGTCAATCTTAACCTGAGATGCGAATACTGCCATCTGCTCGCCGTGTCCACCGTATGTGTGGGCTCCGGTAACAGAGCTCTGAGGAACACCGAATTCCTTGGCAAGGTTGCTCTGAAGACGGGTAGAGTCGAGAGCTGCAAGTGATGTGAGCTGCTCCGGCTTCAGACCTGAGTGGATAAGAGCGGTGAGAGCGGTAACGTCAGCAGGGTTGAAGATAACTACAACATGCTTTACGTCAGGGCAATACTTCTTGATATAGTCACCGAACTGAGCGGCGATCTGGCAGTTGCCTTTGAGAAGATCCTCACGGGTCATGCCCTCTTTACGAGGAGCACCGCCTGAAGAAATGATGAATTTAGCGTCCTTGAAAGCTACTTCAGGATCTACGGTCCAAGTGATGTTCGCACCCTCGAAACCGCAGTGATACATTTCCTCTGCTACACCATGAACACCTGGCTCGAAGATATCGTAAAGGCAAATGTTTGGAGTAAGCCCAAGCATAAGGGCAGTCTGAGCCATGTTGGAACCGATCATTCCGCCGGCACCTACGATGGTCAACTTCTCATTAGTCAAATACTTCATAATAAAATGTATTATTTATTTATACGTTTCTTTCAATTCCACAAGTCTCAAGTCTGCTGACTTGCTGAGTTTCGGTACGAATTCGAAAGTTTGTCACTCGCCCGGAGGGTGTAAGCCCCACGCACTTTTTTCGTATACGTTACCCTCTCCCTAAATCCCTCCCCTCGGGGTAGGGACTTATTTCGCCCGCCTGGGCTCAAACATCGGTGTTTCGTATACGAAACCTCTTTCAATTCCACGCAAAGATAACAATTTCGGTTGATAATTGTTTGTCTGTGGAGTATTTTCACTGCAAAAGTTCAGCCATAGCGGCAATTCTGTATGACGATTTGCTGATTTTTTGCGCAGATCTGTATTTTGTCGCTTGTCCGAAGGCTGCAGGCCCGACGCGTTTGTTCTCCACGTTGCCTTCGGCCTGAATCCCCGGTCTCTAGAAAAGTCCGTAAAGTTCCGAGTCAATCTTGTCCGTAATCGATGCGAAATCCTCGGGACGATTCTGAAAATCCAGCCCGTCCGCATCGATGACCAATACCTTCCCCGGGTATTCGGCAATCCATTTCTCGTACCTCTCGTTCAATCCCTCAAGATATTCTATTTCAATGCTTTTTTCATATTCGCGTCCACGTTTCTGTATTTGTGAAACGAGATGAGGAACGGAAGATTTCAGATAAATCAGGAGATCCGGTGCCTTTACGAGCGACATCATCAGGCGGAACAATTCCATGTATGTTTCGTAGTCACGGTCCGAGAGGTTCCCCATCGCCTTGTTGTTCGCCACGAAGATATATACGCCCTCGAAAATCGTGCGGTCCTGGATGATGACATCATCGGAATGGGAGATTTCCAGAACATCCTTGAAACGCTGCGTCAGAAAATAGACTTCCAGGTTGAAAGACCATCTCTTGATGTCCTTATAGTAATCTTCAAGATAAGGATTGTATGTAACCGCCTCATACTTAGGCGTCCAGCCATAATGTTCCGACAGCATACGGGTCAATGTCGTCTTGCCGCAGCCGATATTTCCTGCTATTCCAATGTGCATATCATGAAAGTTTCTCGTTTTGCAAAATTACGCTTATTTTTTAATTTTGCATAGGGAGTGCCGCTTTTAAGTATTGCGCGCTTTCTTATTGTGATTTTTGGTAAGAAACTATGCTGAAGATATTGACATTTACTTTCAATTCTTTCGGGGAGAATTGTTCATTGGCTTGGGATGAAACAGGCGAAGGCGTCATCATTGACCCTGGTTTTTACAATGATGCGGAGGCGCAGGCCTTGTTCGGGAAGATTGCCGAGAAGCAGGTGCGTCCTGTCATGGTGCTGCTGACGCACGGCCATTTCGACCATATTTTCGGGGTGAAGGAGTGTGCTGACAAATATGGCATTCCGGTCTACATGAATCAGGAGGACAATTATGTCCTTCAGCATAATTTCAGCCAGGTTTTCGGCCTGAAGGAGCCGGACACGTCCTTCTCCACGCTGCCGCTGGAGGATGGGCAGATTGTCAAGTTCGGCAATACTGAGTTTCAGGTGATTACCACTCCTGGACATACTCCGGGCGGCGTGTGTTTCTACGACAAGGCTGACAAGGTGGTCTTTACAGGTGACACTCTTTTCGCCGGCAGCATCGGCCGCACAGACCATCCGGGCGGCGATTATGACAAGTTGATCGTCTCATTGATGGATAAGCTCATGGGCATTCCAGGAGACGTGACCGTCTTCCCGGGCCATGGCCACAACACCATGATTTCCGACGAGCGCACCCACAATCCTTTCCTCCAGCCATTCAACGAGCCCGACCAGGACCATCTCGACTGGGACACCGACGGCATCGAACTCCACGGCGGCGAGGCATAGTGATTGTTTGGCTGGCCCTTTCCATCTCGGCCCAGGCGTCCATGTCTCCAGAGGCTCCACTTCCGCCGTGGCTGTGCTGATGTGACCGTTTTCCGTTTTTGTTCCAGACTTGCCCGACATCTGCCCACCCGTAAGCGTCTCCATGGTTACCCCACGACCGCCGGATGCGTGTCTCATGGCATTGAGTCGGGACGCGGCCACGCCCCGTTTCTGGAGACGTTGATTTTCAATGGGTTATAAAACCGGGCGTGGAAACGTGGCCAAAAAAAGGC
>FR882208.1:0-21750 GCA_000434935.1 Bacteroides sp. CAG:709
GCAAGTTTGACAACTTGCGAAACTTGAGCAAGTAATGTCTTTATAAATCAGCGAGTTTGCAAGTTTGTGCCCAACGAACATATATGCGACAAAACATATTTATATTATGTCGTGGACTTTTGTTACAGGCTGTTTGCTTTACGATACTCCTTAGGTGACGAACCGAATCTTGCTGCAAACTCCTTATAAAAGTATGATTTACTGCTGAAACCGGATTTATACATAACTTCCTGCACTGTAAGTTGGGTGGTCTTGAGAAGTTTGGACGCGTGATCCAAACGTACCATACGAATATACTCTCCAGGCGTTTTCCCCGTAAGTTCCTTCAACTTCTCGTAAAGCGAAGTTTTACCCATGCCTATAAAATCAGAGATTGAAGTCGGATTGAGAGCCTCATCATCAATGTTTTTCTCTATGAAGCCTACGATATCATTCAACAGGCGCTCATCTTCATGGTGAAGAGTCACACCTTCCCTGACAGTGACATCAGAACGCACCGAGTTGAAATACTCCTTCATTATCGTACGCTTATTCAGAAGTTGTTCAATCGTTGCCAAAACATGCCTGGGATTAAACGGCTTGGTTATATAAGCGTCTGCGCCATGCTCTACCGCTTCTATACGGTCTTCTATAGACAGTTTTGCAGAAACACTCACAATTGGAAGATGCGCGGTACGCTCATCTGAACGGATCTTGTCTATCAATCCCAATCCATCAAGTTCAGGCATAACGATGTCACATAGAACCAAATCAGGCATATTCTGCTGGAGAATCCTGATAGCCTCAAGTCCATCATTTGCTGTCAGCACAGTATATTTTGAAGACAGAATATCCAGCAAGAGGTCCCGTATGTTATAATCATCCTCAACAACCAACACTGTAAACTTCTGATGCATGTACAGTGAAACCGGCAGACTGCGAGTCACGTCTTTAATTGAATCTTCCTCTGGTTGTTTTTCAGGCATAGGGAGTTGCGGTAATACAACCTTAAACTCAACATACTCATTCAATTAGCTTCCAACTGAAATCTTTCCGCCCAACAGATCTGAAAGTTCCTTCGTAAGATTCAGTCCGATACCGGTGCTAATGGCATGTTTCTGATTCGTATGTTCAAAAATCCGGAATCGGTTAAAAGCCTCGGCACACTGCTCTTCAGTAAGTCCTTTTCCAGAGTTGCGGACTCGAAATTGAACAGTGCCGTCAGCCTGACGTTCCAGATAAATTTGGATATATCCATTGGACGGCGTGTATTTGAACGCATTTGATATAAGATTGAAAAAGATTTTTTCCAGCACGTTCCTATCTGTATTGAAAGAATCAATTGCCTCGATCCGTACAGACAATTGAATGTGGTTTTCTCCCGCCAGCAACATGAAATTGTCTATGATTGAGTTGAGCATAGACTTCAAATTGACAGTTTCCGCATGCAAAATTGTATAACCCTTGTCCGCTTTTCGGAACTCCATCAGTTCATTGAGCAATTGCTGCATCCTCTCCGCATTATTCTTTATAAGGAGAACATACTTCTTTGTATAATTATCCAATTCTCCACGTTCAAGCAGTTGCTGAGCCGGTCCATAAATCAGAGTCAAAGGAGTAAAGAATTCATGGGCAATATTTTCGAAGAAGTTAAGCTGTGATTCATGCATTTTCTTCTGTTGTGCCTTTTCCACATGCTCCAGTAAAAGCTGGCGGCTCATCCGGATTCGGTTGCGAATTATGGAATACACGACATACGCAACGAACATCGCCAACAAGAAATACGTAAAGACAGCCCAGCCGCTGAACCACCATGGATGCCTCATGCGAATATTCAGACTGAACATTGATTTACACCATACACGGTCTCCATTTGTATATCTGACATCAAGCCTATATCGACCAGGAGGAAGTCTTGTCAATGATATTGAGGAATTACTCCCATTACTGATCCAATCATCGGAAATGGAGGAAATGCGATACTCAAATATACAGTTTTCATTGTTGATAAAATCACCCACACAAAAAGAAAGCGAAACATGAGCCTCATCATAATCCAAGCAAAGTACGTTCTGTTTAATGCGGTCATAAACATTCAGCTCTGCATTATTTACACGCAAGCCGGAAAGCCTGATTTGTGGACTATAATCACGAAGTGACATTTCTTCAGGATTGAAATAACTGAAGCCGGCCACTCCACCGAAGAAGATATCTTTATCGTTATCCCTGAAATATGCGCCATCAGCAAATTCATTGTTTTGCAACCCGTTGAATGATGTGTACTGAACAGAACTCCCGGAGAGTCTGTCAATGCAAATTATGCCGTCGCCTGTACTAATCCACAGATTGCCGGCCATATCCTCCACTATGCCATGCACAGCGGAATCCTCCAGATCTGCCTCTCCAGGAAAACTGGAGTATCGTAGTTGTCCTCCCTCAGTCATCAGTCGGTTCAAGCCATAACTGGTACCAACCCAAAGACTGCCGTCTGTACTACGAACCATGGAAAGGACATCCATATTGATTTCTTTTGACAGATCGAAATAATCAGAAATGCTTTCAAATTGCTCTTTTCCCGAATCAAACTTAACTACGCCTCCTCCTCGGGTTCCCAGCCAAAGCAAATCTTGGTCATCACTGCGTACAATCGAATAAATGACATTGCTCCCCAATGCTGAGTATGCTCCAGACGCTTTATACTGTCTGACATCATGCACAACATATCCGTCTCCTCGCAAATATTTCAAATTCATGCGTATCAAGCCTCCTCCTGAAGTCCCAGCCCACAAAACAGAATCACCATGGCTGAAATTCAGGCTATAGACAGATTTTACTGTAATACTGTCTGTCGGGAAATGCAGTTTTCTCAAGAACTTTTCGCCTCTCAACAAATAGTTGATACCTTTTCCCTCAGTTCCGATAAAGACATCCCCCCGGCTGTTCTTGCGCATACTGTAAACGGAGTTGGAAATCAATCCTTGAGTTGTTGTAATCTCCCCCAACACCTTACATTCCCGCTTATCAAACAGTTTTATGCCTTCGCCCTTTGTCCCGACCAATATGGTTCCATCCTCACTTTTAGAGAAGCATCGGACAGGATAGGCAGTATGAATTGTCCTGAAAGGTGATGCGTATTTGAACAACTTCAGAATACCCCTTCCATCCGTCCCTATCCATAGAATATCTTGAGAGCCGGCATAAAGCGAAAACACCGCAGTCTTAGCGGGGAACGAGTCGATGACATCACTATGCCTTGCTCTCAAATCGTAACGTACAAGCTTGGAATAATTCCTGTCCGTCAAATAAAGAAAACCTCCCCGAGAAGCAATTCTACCGACATTCGGCAATCCCGTTTCAATCCCATAGCGTTCTCCAGTACGCAAGTCCAGCGCTTCGACAAAACTGCCACAATTGATTACCAGCATATTATCAGTCAATGATATATCTGATACCTTACGCTGCGTTTTCACTGGAGACTCTTCCACTAGCATTGGTAGTCCGCGACCTTCAAGATATACGAAACGATAACACCGGATTTCTCTGGATTCTGTCAGCATATAAATTCGGTCTGTATCATCAAACAGCATTGACAATACCCTTGGTTCACCTCCGACGACAGGAATAAACCCTGATTCCCTTACACCTTGTCGGTACAAAAAGAAGCCGTGCTGCTTGGCACAGACGAGGATATCGTTTCCGGAGGTCTTTCCCAAAATGTATGATACAGGACCAGACTTGGCGCTATTATCCCGACCAGGATAAAAGTTCGAGAATCGCCCTGTCCTTTCGTCCCGGCGACTGACACAATCATTAGTCACTATCCACATTGTGAGAGAGTCCTGCTCAATGATTTGTCGGATAATATTGTTGCCGATACTCCCGGAAAAATTCCGTTTGTGGCGATATATTTGAAATTTCCTGCCATCATACACATTCAGCCCGTCCCAAGTTCCTATCCAAAGCCGGTGACGGGAATCTTCACAGAAGCAATTGACCGAGCTGTTTGACAGACCGTTTTCATTGGACAATCTCTCAATACTATATTGTTCCCCCGCAAGAGAGGCCAAGCCTGTCAAACAGAGCAGAAAAACAATCAATGAATACTTTAGTGGTTTCATATGGTAAAGTTATAGAGAAGGGGCATGAATTCAAAATTTTGGATAATGCGACGACATAAAGTGAACCAATTTCGGAATAGAGTGAACTTTTTAGAGTGCCCGAAGAACCTTTTTCGATAGCTTAAGGACCTCGATGTATTTGGTGATTTTTACTTTTGCGGAACTAATAACAACAGTTATCATGAAATCATTCAATCTCATTTTTCTTTTGATTGCCGCAATCACAATTTCAGATTGCGGATTCGCGGGCAATTCTCGAGCGGACAGTACCGCGAGTGAAAACAAATTGCCCGAATGGACATTGGGAGGATTCATGCGTCCCGAAGGAGTGAATCCCATCATCAAGCCAGACACACGAACCAAGTTTCTTTGTCCGATGCATAAAGATTCTGTCGGATGGATGGAAAGCGACACCTTTAATCCTGCTGCAACGGTAAAAGACGGAAAAATATGTGTCCTTTTCAGAGCAGAGGACAACTCCGCCACCGGCATCGGCAAAAGGACTTCCAGAATAGGTCTCGCCGAGAGCACAGATGGAATAAAGATGGAAATACGGAACGAACCTGTTCTTTTTCCGAAAGAGGATTCTTTGAAAGATTACGATTGGCCCGGGGGATGCGAAGATCCGCGTATTGCGGTAACTGAAGACGGCACTTATGTTATGCTCTATACGTCATGGAACCGCAAGATCCCGCGTCTTTGCGTGGCAACATCACAGGATCTCGTGAATTGGACCAAACATGGCTTCGCTTTCGAAAAGGCCTATGAAGGAAGATTTCACAACTTGAAGAGCAAATCAGGCTCAATTGTAACGAAACTCGATAACGGCAGACAGGTCATAACCAAAGTAAACGGCAAGTACCTTATGTATTGGGGCGAAAAGATGATTAATATCGCCACTTCGGATGACCTTGTCAACTGGACACCTGAATTAGATGAAAATGGTGAACTGAAAGGGGTAGTATTTCCTAGAAACGGATACTTCGACAGTGCTCTGACGGAATGTGGACCTCCAGCCCTTCTCACCGATAAAGGCATTTTGCTCCTTTATAATGGTAAAAACAGGGTTGACGACAAACGTGACACTCGCTTCCCAGCCGGCACCTACTCGGCAGGACAACTTCTTTTTGATGCCCATAATCCCGGAAAGGTCATCGGTCGTCTGGACGTACCTTTCTTCCGTCCTATGGATAATTTCGAGAAAAGCGGACAGTACAAAGACGGAACCGTATTCATAGAAGGTCTGGTGTTTTTTAAAGGCAAATGGTTCCTTTACTACGGATGCGCAGATTCTCTTGTAGGTGTCGCAATCTTTGATCCGTCCAAGAAAACTTCCGGAGATTCTCTACCTAAAAACACTGAAGCATGAAACTAAAGATTGGATTGCTTCTGCTGTTCTTGTCATTCATGACATGCGGAGCGCAAACGCTTACTGTCGCCAGTTATAATCTGAGGAACGCAAATCCTAAGGATGAAGCCCAAGGAGACGGATGGAAGCAGAGATACCCGGTTATTGCAGATCTCATTCATTTTCACGATTTCGACATCTTCGGAGCTCAGGAAGTACTTCACGACCAGTTGACAGACATGCTGGCTGCTCTTCCCGATTATGATTACATTGGAGTCGGGCGTGATGACGGAAAAGAGAAAGGAGAATATTCTCCCATATTCTATAAAAGAGAACGATTCAAATTGCTTGATTCAGGACACTTTTGGCTGGCTGAAGATTCCACAAAGCCGGTGAAAGGTTGGGACGCAGCATACGTCCGCATCTGCACATGGGGCAGATTCATGGATAGAGAAAGCCATAAACGCTTTTGGTTTTTCACTCTTCATACGGATCACAAAGGGGAACAGTCTCAGATAGAAAGTTGCCGTTTGGTGTTGGACAGAATAAAAAAAATGTGTCATGGTGAAAGGGCTGTTCTTACAGGGGATTTCAATGTGGGAGAGACAAGCACCTGCCATTCCATAATATGCGAATCTGGAATCCTAAGTGACGCTTACGACAGTTCACCCATCAGATTGACAACAACCGGTACTGAAAATTGGTTTGACCCGGACATAAAAACTTTCAGACGGATAGACCATATTTTCATAACACCGGGATTTACACCTCTCCGTTATGGTATTTTGACAGATACCTACCGTGTACCAACAGATGTTCCAGGAAAATATCGCGCGCATACGCCCTCTGATCATTTTCCAGTCGTCGTTGAGTTGGCCTACTAAATAAAAGCAACAAATTCAATTGTCATAAGAACTAATAACATTTTCATAATGAATCACTTGAATAATAATCGGCTATTCAGGCCATTTGTTCTGGCGATACTAGTCCTGGTATCGTTCGCAATGGCAAGAACAGCTTCAGCACAGGACACGAAGTCCGTGCGCTCAATTTCCGGACGGGTAGCAGATGCTTCCGGACAAGGCATACCAGGTGTCGGCATAATTGTGAAAGGCACAACCATGGGCGTCATTACAACAGATGACGGTTCGTTTGAATTGCAGAATGTATCTGACGGCTCCACAATCGTCGTCTCATGTATGGGCTATGTGGAGCAGGAATTCAAAATCATTTCCACAAAGAGCGTTTACAATGTAGTGCTTTCTGAAGACGAGATGCTACTTGACGACGTTGTAGTTGTCGGCTACGGCACCCAGAAAAAAGAGCATCTGACCGGAGCAGTAGCGCAAGTCACTGCCAAAGAACTGGAAAATCGTCCCGTAGCAAACCTTGGACAAGCCCTGCAAGGCATGGTGCCTAACTTGAAGGTTACCGTTTCCAGCGGAAAACCGGGTGCTGGCGCAAGTTTTCAAATACGAGGCACAGGCTCACCAAACGGAGGAAGTCCGCTAATTCTTGTTGATGGAGTGGAAAGCTACCCTGACCGTATCAATACCAACGATATCGAATCCATTTCCGTCCTGAAAGATGCTGCGTCTTCAGCCATATATGGAGCAAAAGCCGCATTCGGAGTCATTCTTATTACCACAAAAAATGGCCGTAAGAACCAGAAAGCCACAATCTCGTATGATGGTTACTTCGCATTCTCCAGCTCTACGACATCTACTGATTATGAAACCAGAGGCTATTACTCTGCCGGAATTGCTGACTTTTTCATGGAATCCGGTCGTGGTGTGCGTTATACCAACTATACAGATGCCGACTATAAGGCATTATGGGAACGCCGTAACGACAAGACAGAAAATCCAGAACGTCCATGGGTAACGATCGAAAACCGCTTCGGAAGACAAAGCTATGTCTATCTGGCAAACTTCGACTGGTTCAACTATCTCTACAATCTTAGCAGACCTACGACTGATCACAACGTCAGCATTTCGGGAGGAAGCGACAAGATTACCTACCTCATCAGCGGGAGATATTACTCACAAGAAGGAGTTCAGAAACTTGGTGATGACGGATACAAGTCCTTCAATATCCGCTCAAACATTTCCATTGACGTACGCCCTTGGCTTGAAGTCAAGAATACAACGCGCATGTTCAGCGGCCGTTATACCTTTTCAGGTGTGGAAGGCGAATCAACAAACTGGCGACGCCCGGGAATGCACTGTCTTGCCAGTTTCGTTCCGATGAACCCTGACGGGACGTCAGTGGCATATACTTCATTGACATATTCATCAACTCACTTTCCTGCTGACGGATGGGTTGCAATGATGCAGCAAGGAGGCACCGGAGGGCACAACCTCACTCAGGAAATGTCCACAAAATTCGACTTCATATTCAAGATCCATAAGAACCTGAAGGTTCAGGCAGATTTCGGTTACAAGAAAGGATATCTCCGTAACGACTACCGTGAAATGGATGTAAAATACTCCAAATACCCTGGAGAAGTGGATACTATGACAACAAACTACTCCGACTCATACAAGGAAGTCGTCTATGACCAGAATCTTTATACTGCAAACGCATTTGCAAACTACAAGAACGACTGGAACGGACATAATTTGGAGATTACAGCCGGATTCAACTATGAGACACGACGCCATAGGGACCTCAAGGCCAAGCGTGAAGATCTGCTTACAAAAGAATTGTCTGATTTCAATCTCGCAGTCGGTGAAGTATCCGAACTCACTGGAGGTAGAGATGAGCGTGCGACTGCCGGAATCTTCTATAGAGCCGCTTACAACTACAAAGGACGCTATCTATTTGAAGTTGACGGCCGTTATGACGGTTCTTCCAAATTCCCTCGCGGTGACAGGTTCGGTTTCTTCCCATCTTTTTCACTTGGATATAGAATCAGTGAAGAAAAATTTTTCGAACCTCTACGCAATGTTGTTGACAATCTTAAGTTGCGAGCTTCATATGGAACACTCGGAAATCAGGATGTAGGCTCCTATGATTATATCCAGAGCATCAACACTCAAAAAGTAATGGGCAACTACACTTTCGACAAGGTGAGCGGTGCTGATTATGCTTATGCAGATAACCCTGTGTCCGGAGCTCTCACATGGGAGAAAGTGATTCACAAGAATGTCGGTCTCGACCTGAGCATGCTCAGTTCCAGATTGAATCTTTCATTTGACGCTTACATCCGCGACGTGAAGGGAATCCTGACCCAAGGCAAATCCTTACCTTCAATTTATGGAGCAGCAGAACCGATGGTCAATGCAAATGACATACGGACAAAAGGCTGGGAACTGACATTCGGATGGAGGGATTCATTCAAAATAGCAGGACGACCTTTCCATTATTCTTTGTCTGCCACCTTGGCCGACTATAAGGCGAAATATACGAAGGTTGACAATCCTTCAGGAATCCTCAGCGATCCGTATGTCGGCAAAGAGGTCGGTGAGATTTGGGGTTATCGTGTAGCCGGTCTCTTCAAAACGACTGCCGAGGCACAAGAATATGCCTCAAAAATAAATCTGACAGAAGTTTGTTATGACTATTTCCGTTCTGATGCCGGTGTGTACGGTAGAGGAATTCAAGCCGGAGACATGAAGTTCCTAGACTTAAACGGGGACAACGTTGTCAATGGCGGGGCAGGCACGCTGGACAATCCTGGTGACAAGGTAAAAATCGGCAACAGCAACCCACGTTATACCTATGGTCTGAACTTGGCTTTTGAATGGTTGGGATTTGACGTTTCCGCATTTTTCCAAGGCGTAGGACATCAGGATTGGTATCCGGCAAATGACAATATCAAATTCTGGGGTCCTTATGTCCGTCCATTTGCATCTTTCATCCCGAGAAATTTCATGTCCGACGTTTGGAGCGAAAACAATACTGATGCTTATTTCCCGCGCGCCAGAGCATACTCGGCCCGCGATTCCAAGCATTCTTTGCGCAACATCAATGACAGATATATGCAGAACTTGGCATACTGCCGATTGAAGAACCTCACTCTCGGATATAGTCTTCCAGAGCAATGGATTTCAAAGGCGGGCCTTTCCAAGTGCCGCATTTATTTCAGTGGAGAGAATCTGTTCTACTGGACAAAATTGCATAATGACTTTATCGATCCGGAGCAGGCAACTACCAGCAAAGGAAATTCAGATGTCTATCCATGGTACAAAACATTTGCGTTCGGAATCAATTTGACATTCTAAAATTTGGATTATGAAACATACGATTATCAATGTTATATTGTTCCTCGCGGCAATTGCTTGCGTCTCATGCGAGGATATGCTCGATTTCCAGCCAAAAGACCGTCTCTCGCCAGATACCTATTTCAGGACAGAAACGGACTGTGAACTTTGGACGAACAACTACTATACGGTATTTCCTTCTGCCGAAGGTGTCTATAGTGAGCCCTTCGACGTGATTGTGCGTGATGTGTTGGCTGACGAGATTTCCGGAGTCAGGAAACCGATGCCTACTGACGGAAACTGGAAATGGACGAAACTGCGTGAGATGAATTTCTTCCTCTCCCGCTCATCACAAATAGAAGAGGAATCAGTCCGTCTCAGATATGAAGGTCTCACGCGCTTCTTCAGGGCATATTTCTACTTTGAGAAAGTCAAACGATATGGGGATGTGCCATGGGTTGACAAACCTCTAAGTTCGGATGACAAGGAACTTTACAAAGGACGCGATTCCAGAGAATTTGTCATGGAGAAAGTTATGGAGGACATAGATTTCGCCATCGCAAATCTGCCTGAGAAACAAGACGTTTATCATGTGACCAGATGGACTGCACGCGCATTAAAATCCAGAATCGCATTATTTGAAGGCACTTTCAGAAAATACCATGGAATTGACGGATATGAGAAATACCTCCAAGAATGCGTAACTGCATCTGAGCCATTCCTTAACGGACCATACACCATATATACGACAGGAAGCACGCCATATCAGGATTTGTTCACTTCTCAGAATGCCATCGGGACAGAGATTATTCTGGCAAGAGCTTACACCTCCGCCATCAGCGGCATGACACACGATGTCAACGGGCATCTCACAGGAGCTACTATGGGCCGTCCTGGTATGACACGAAATGCCGTCAACATGTACCTGATGAGAGATGGTTCGCGCTATACAGACCAGCCTGGTTATGCCACAAAAACTTTTGTAGATGAATGTAAGAACCGCGATTTGCGTATGGCCCAGACAATCCGCACACCGAAATACAAGAGAATCGGCGGAAAGAAAGAACTGGCACCGGACCTGTCCCGTTCCACCACAGGATATCAGCTCATCAAATATCTCACAGAAGAAAAGTATGACGCCAATAAGGCATCTACCAACGATATGCCTCTTTTCCGACTAGCGGAAGTTCTGCTTAATTACGCTGAGGCAAAGGCAGAGTTGGGCACACTCAAACAGGATGATCTCAACAAAACTATCAAACCTTTGCGTTCAAGAGCGGGATTGCCGGAATTGGACATGGAAGAAGCAAATGAGAATCCTGATCCGTATCTTGCATCTCCGGAAACCGGATATGCAAACGTAACAGGCGCCAATAAGGGAGTCATATTGGAGATCAGACGTGAACGTACCCTCGAAACACCGATGGAGGGACTCCGCTATTGGGACATCATGCGCTGGAAAGAGGGCAAACGGTTTGAAAAACCTATTGAAGGTTTATACTTTGCCGGTACCGGAGAGTATGATCTTGATGGGAACGGAACAGTCGATGTATACATATACGATTCCGAAACTGCCCCTGGGAACAAGGCTGATGTACTCTACCTCAAATTAGGAACTGATATTGTCTTAAGCGGAAAGACAAGCGGCAACTTGTTGGCACATAGTTCAACCCATAGAATATGGAACGAAGAACGTGATTATCTTTACCCGATTCCTACAGATGACAGAGTGCTTACACAGGGTGCGATTTCACAAAACCCGGGCTGGGATGACGGTCTCCCATTTTAGTAAGCATGAAAAAAAAGTAATCAACAACTCTTGAAAAAATGAAAACATCAAAGATATTGAAAGCGATAGCAATGCTGTTCGGATTAGCAATCGGAGCATCTTCCTGTCATGATCTGAAAGGAGACAATTCGGATTTTGATTTTGGATATGCCGACACTGAAAGCAGCAACAATCCCTATATCGGAGGCTATTCCAGACTTGACAACTCTATACGTTTGGCGACATACAACACCCATCGTTGCGAAGGTCCAATCACCCAAAATCCATCTCACGATATGGCTCATTATGACATGACTGCCAAAGTCATCAGTCTTTTGTCACCAGACGCCATAGCCCTTCAGGAACTGGACGAAAAAACGACATGGCATCCGGTGTCACAGATTCAAGAACTGGCGAAACGTACAGGGATGCACGCGACCTTCGGCCGCGCCATTGACCAGCGGGGCGGACAGTATGGAAATGGCATCCTGTCCAAAGAAGAGCCTGTCTCGACAGATATCATATCTCTGCCAAATCCAGCTCAGACAGAAGCCCGTATAGCCTTAGTTGCTGAATTTGAACATTTTGTATTCATAGCCACACATTTTTGTCACAAATCTGAGATTAACAGGACAGCAGCTGCCGCCGAACTGAACTCATATGCCGAAGAACACTTCAAGTCATATGACAAACCAGTCTTTCTGGCCGGCGATTTGAATTTGAGCAGAACCGGTTCAGATGCGTTCCTTGAATTGCTCAAAAGCTGGAAAATCATCACATCCAATGACTACACCATGTCTACCGGAAACACCCGCATCGATTATGTGCTGATATATACCGGAAATCAGGTTTCCTATAATGTACTAGGAGCCGCTGTTCCGACTTTTTCAGAAATCGATGTATATACCGTTTCTGACCATTTGCCTGTCTTCGTAGATTTGGACAAGAAATAATATGTCAAACTAGAAATACAATCTATTATGAACAATATACTATCAATTGTCTGGCATATAATTGCGATTATCTCCATGTCATTTCTGACATCATGCGCAAGCAACAATGTTGAATTGCCAAAAGCATCCATAAGAGCAGACAAGACTCAGATTGTAGCACCGTCAATGTCATCTGACTTCACCGTTTCCCTCAAGGCCAATTGCAACTGGGAGATAATCAAAAAAGACAACGATGCGGCAGACTGGCTAACTGTCACCCCGGAAACTGGCATGGGTAATGCGGACGTCGTTCTGTCCCTGACCGCAAACAAATCTGAGGCCCGAGAAACCATCGTGACATTCAACTCGACTGACGATCCGTCTCAGATACTGAGCATACACGTAAAACAATCAGAATATGGTTCATCTTGGACCATATCAGATCTGAGAGCACTTTCTTCCAATCTGACAGTCGGGGCATCAGAATATACAATCACAGAAGACAAGACAATCAGCGGCATTGTCAATACTGCATCTCTGGGCGCAAACCTTCCTGGCGGGGTATTCGGAATACAAGATTCGAAAGAATCCTGCTCAGGTATAATGGTCCGTACAGAAGAACTGTCTTGGTATAACTTCGGAGAAGAAATCAAGATTCCCGTGAAGGGCAGCATACTGACTCGTGATGAAAACGGAATACTGGAATTACGTCCTGCAGGAGACGCTGAGATCGTAAGAACAGAAACTTCAAAGGTTCAACTGAATCCGACGGTCATCTCCTATTCAGATTATATTTCCAAAAAGTATGAATCAATGTACGTTGCCATAGAGCCGGCGCAGGCAATAGCATCTGAATTGATGTCCTCAATGGAAGGAAGTGTGGAATTTCAAGATCCGGACAACGAAAGATATTCCGTTTACACCTGGTCTGGAGCGTCATTCGCAGGAAATTCCGTTCCAACTGGAAGTGGACGACTTTCCGGTATAGTATCTTTGGTAGACGGCGGGGTTGTACTCCTGCCAGTTTCAGCGGACGATTTCGCCCTTTCAGGCAATCGGTTCGGAGCGGCCGCAGGAATCAGACTCCCGTATGTCTTCTCGTTCAAAGCGAAGGGCACATCGGATGCTGACGGCATGTGCTACAACATGATGAGAATGTCAGACGGCTCAAATTGGACTAGTTTCCTTTCAGATCCGCCGGCAAAACAGATTGTGGAACCTACTGACGGTTCAGGTGTCACAATGACGTTCTTCAGAAGCAAGGCATCTACTAGAAATGGCAACAATGGAGTCCGGTTCAGGATAAATGCCGACAAACTGGACAATATCTTCTCCCTCCAGTTATGGGATTGCGCCAATCCTTATCCATACGTTCTATTGACGTATCCTATCGCAGAAACAATATCAGGGACTTTGTGGTTTTCGTGCAGTGTCACAGGTACCAACTATGCGCCACGAAATTATATCGTACAAAGTTCTACTGACAATGTGGAATGGAGGACATGCGGAGAACTCCTGATTCCAGCTAAAAAGCGCAACGTTCCTCACTTTTTCTCCGTTCCGGTCACACTTAAGGACAAACTCAAGAAAGGAGCAACTCTCTATATGCGTATCATGCAAAAAGATGACATCCGTATAGGTGGAGATTCTAAAGCGACAGAAGGAGGAGAAGGACGCCTTCATGCGGCGATAGTACTGGATCAGGCTTCAGAAAGTATCACTGACTTCCCTTCAGGAGCGATTTTCAGTGATGGATTTGACAGAATCTATGGAGGCGTAGATTATTTGCTGGACAGTGACAAATTGACAAACATGACCGTATTCTCCGGAAAGGACATCTCTTCCTGGAATGAAGAAGAAAAGGGAGGATGGAGCGGAGAAAACGTGAGCGCTCGTCCAGGATACGTACAAATAGGAAATGCTGCTTTCCAAGCAACACTCCCGAATGCTCTTTCTTGCAAGACCGGACAATTGACGACTCCATTCCTCAGTTCTTTGGCAGAAACAACAGACATCGAAGTAACCCTCAAAGCAATGGCATACAAGACAGGATCAATGATGTCAGATGCTGCTGACAAGAATGGTGATTCATGCAATTTCAAGGTAGAAGTAATCGGCGGAGGTACCATCGATGGAGAATCTTCAAAGATCATTTCCGGAATGAACTACAAGAGTTTCTCAAATTTCCGGTTCATCGTAAAAGGAGCTACTTCCTCTACAAGATTAAGGTTTTCCGGAGAAGGTGAAGACGGTACATTTAACCGCTGGTTCCTCGATGACGTTTGCATCATAAAATTATAAGTCATAAGTCTTAATTCAAATTCAAAAATGAATTCAATAAAACATTTCTCTCTGTTTTTAATGTATTGCCTGTTATCTTTACCTTTGACAGCTCAAAACACTAAAGTCAAATCTGAAGAAGTAACGGTAAAGGCAATGACATACAACACTTATAGTGGCCGTAAAATGGGTATTGATAAAATTGCAGATGTCATCAACAAAGAAAACCCTGACATCGTTTCCCTTCAGGAAATAGAACGGAACACTAAGATTAATCCATGGGATACACCTAAAAAATTATCCGAACTGACAGGGATGAAATATTATTATTTTGTCCACGCACTTGATATTCCTTCAGGAGGAGATTATGGAAACCTCATTCTTTCAAAATATCCGATTTGCGAAGAAAAAAGTTTCAAGTTAAGTGCATTAAAGAAAGGTGATTATATCCGTTCATTTGGTTATGTAAAAGTCTCGAAAGAAGGTAAAGAGTTCTACTTCGCAACCACACATTTGGATCACAAGTACGAAGACGCAGCCCGTCTGCTTCAGATCAATGAAATTCTTTCTCTTGTAGAGCAGCTGGACCTTCCCGTAATATTGGGTGGAGATCTGAATTCCAGACGAGGCTCTGCCACTATGGATGCCTTCCAAAGATACTTCACCGTCAATTGCCTGAGTGATGGGGCCCCGTGGACAGTACCGACGCCAAATCCAACTTATGCATGTGACTGGTTGATTTATGCGCCTAACAAGGCTTTTGTCGTAAAAGCATACAATGTCTGCTACTGGGCAGACAAAGAATCCGACCATTTTCCGGTAACAGCCACTTATGTAATCAGATAAATAACATTCAAAAAAAAACTGACTCAGGTTTCGCAAATGCGAAACCTGAGTCAATAATTATTTTCCGAATCTTTTGAGAATCGGATCGTAGGCATCGATACGGCGGTCTCTCAGGAACGGCCAGCCGCGGCGCACATATTCCGTGCGGTCCATATCTATATCAATGACTTTATTCTCTTCGTGCTCGGTATCGAACTGGGCCAGAATTTCTCCTTGTGCACCTGTGGCGAAAGAATAGCCCCAGAAATCCAGACCGATCGTATTGCCTGACGGGTCATCCTCATGACCTACACGATTGACGGTAATCACCGGAAGTCCGTTTGCTACTGCATGTCCGCGCTGAACAAGCTGCCAAGCCTGACGCTGCATTTCTTGTTCCTCTTTGCAGTCTGTGCCCACGCCGCCGATTGCGGTAGGATATATAAGAAGGTCTGCGCCATTCAAGGCCATAAGACGGGCTGCTTCAGGGTACCACTGATCCCAGCAGACGAGAACGCCGAGATTTCCTACTGATGTGTGAACTGGAACGAATCCCAAATCACCCGGTGTGAAATAGAATTTCTCATAGAAACAAGGGTCATCAGGAATGTGCATCTTACGATACTTTCCCGCTATAGTGCCATCCTTTTCCATCACCACTGCGGTATTGTGATAAATACCCGGAGCACGACGCTCGAACAATGAAAGCACCAGCACGATTCCCAGTTCCTTGGCGAGAGCACCGAACTTCTCCGTAGATGGTCCAGGTATCGGCTCAGCAAGGTCGCACAATGCAGCCTCTTCAGTCTGGCAGAAATAAACACTATTATGAAGTTCCTGAAGCACAACCAGTTGCGCACCTTTAGCCGCACAGTCACGGATATTCGCTTCCAGCTTCGCTATATTGGCAGCAATGTCTTTTCCGCAAGACTGCTGCACCATTCCCACTTTAAGAATTCTAGACATATCTTTTTTATTGTTTTTCATTCAACCATCCTTCCGGGAACTGCATCGTCACGCAATGAAGTCCGCCGTGACCGGAAAGCAGCGCCCTGCAGTCAATCATCTTCACTTCCCTGTCCGGGAACACGTCCTGCAGCCTCTTCCTTACCACCTCATCTTTCTCCGAACCGGAACCAGGCACGAGCACAGCGCCATTGATAATCAGGAAATTGGCATAAGAACCAGGCAATCTGTAGTCATCCAGATACAATGCATCCGGCAGTGGCAGCGGAACCAATTTATACGGCTCGCCATCCAAAGTCCTCAACCCCTTCAGCTGTTCTTCCATCGCATGCAGTTCCACGTAATTCTCATCCGACTCATCCTCGCATTGAGTATAAGCTATCGTATCAGGCGAACAGAAACGCGCCAATATATCCACGTGACTGTCAGTATCATCGCCCGCGATACCGCCATGTTCCAGCCAAATCACCCGTTTCAGCCCGAACGCCTGCTTGAGTTCCCCCTCAATCTCCTCCTGCTCAAGATACTCGTTCCGGTTCAATGAACACAGGCACTCTCTCGTAGTCATCAATGTCCCATTTCCGTCAGTATCAATGCTGCCGCCTTCCAGAACGAAAGGTCTCATATCCACACATGCGACATCAGAACTGAACACGCCGTCGAAAAATATTGTCTTCGTAATCTGGTTGTCCATATCGGAGGCGAACTTCAATCCCCAGCCGTTGAACACGAAATCATAGAGATACTTCTCGCCACTGTCACCATGAACCGCGATTCCGCCGTGGTCGCGGGCCCAAGTATCATTTATTGGACATTCGCAGAAATGTATCTTGTCAATGTCAATCGACAATCCCTGTGCATCAGCCGCTTCCGCAAGGCGTTTCTTGGCTCCTTCCACAGATGCCGTAACTATCATAAGCTGCTCATGCTCCATGACAGCCGCAGCAATTCTCGCATAACATTCCTGAACCTTGTCCAGTTCATACCAAGGAGTAGTCTCATCCGGCCAAGTCAGCTGGACACCACTCTGTTTTTCCCATTCTGCAGGTAGTCTCATAATCTATAATTCCAAAACACACAAAATTACTCAAATCGCAGCACAAAAAAAACTGTCCACAGCACGAAATGGAGCCGTGGGCAGTTTTTAGTTATATATACTATATTGATTATTCGATAGTAACTACTCTGTTAAGGACCGCTGAACCGAACCTGTTGTTGGTCGCGCCTTCGGCTTTTACGATGAGGTGATCCTCAGCGATGCCATATTTCTCTACGAGTACTTTCTTCACATTGTTTACACGCTGCTCGGAAAGATACTGGTTGCGTGCTGCGGTACCTGTACCCTTGTCGGCAGAACCTGTGAGAACGAATACCTTGTCAGGAGCCTGCTCAAGAATATTCTTCACATAGAACTCAAGATGAGCCTCTTCACGCTCTGAAAGCTTGGTGCTGCCAATCTCATAATAGAGAGTTGCAGGAGAAACGAGGTCACCGGCCTTGGAAACTGTAACGGTATCAGGTTTGGCATTCTTGAGTTCCTCAATCTGAGCCTTAAGATCTTTATTCTCCTTTTCAAGTGCATTGACCTTATCCTGGAGATTATTGTACTGAGCCTCAGTGAAAGGAACAGGAACGATTGCAGGAACGACAGAGCTATGACGCTTGAAACCAGTCTTGCCCAGGTTTACAGTAAGACCGAAGGTAGCTGACGGAAGAACTCCGACCAGAGTTTTCGGTCTAGGAGAAATACCGGCAAAATCAGCCTTGGTAGTCAATGCGGAAAGGTCAAGATAAAGACCAACCCTGTTTCCAAGACGGAAATTGTTCAACATACCTATACCGGCACCGAACTCTTTGTTCTTGGCAGCATTCATATACGCAAATGTAGGATATACGCTGATATTCCAAGTCCTGGTTTCCTTGTAACCGCTGAAAAGGTTTGAAAGATTCCAGAGCAGGTCCACGTGAGCGCTGTTATAGGTAAACTTCTCATCTGCAATCGTATATCCGTCCTTTGCAGAAACACCGTCCTTGAGGCCTTTCCAGCCCATTCTGACACCGACTGTAGGAGTAATCCATTTACCTACAAATGCATCTACGGCTACGCCTGCCTTTGGAGATGCACCATTGCCAAGCCAAGAATTCACACCGGCACCGGCACCGATAAACCAATTGTCCCCAAACTTGTTTGTCTCGTAAGCACCACGGACAACTTTTCCATTCTCATCACGGTTACCGTTCTCCTGAGCATCAGCAGCTGGAGAAACTACAAGTACACCAGCCATCACGGCGAGCGCACTCATGACAATCTTAAAAGTTTTCATTTCTCTACTTGTTTAATACATAATCATTTAACCCGATTTTTCCCCGCCAGGATACCCTGGAACAGCGAAAAAATCGGGCGAATATATATCAAAAAATTATTTCTGCAAATATTATTTATCTCTTTTTCGACAATTCCTGATGAATTTCCGACATTTTTTTATCTGTCAGAGGATAGCCGAGCATTATCGCGATACCGGCAGCGGAACCGATGGCAGGAATCCAGCTGATCAACGCCTTGATGGTAGCAAGCGCCTCCGGAGTCTGCACCGCGCCTTTGGCATTGTCATAACCGAACGCCATCAGCACCCACAAAACGATGGCACTTCCGAACGCCGCACCGAATTTCTGAGCCATGGAAGAAGACGAGAAAATCAATCCGGTCGAAGCTCTGCCGTTTTTAAGTTCCGAATAATCAGCCACATCCGCGAACATTGACCACAGAAGAGGAGAATTGATTCCTATCGCGATACAAATCAATATCTGTGAAACCAGCAACGCCCACATACCTTCCGGGGTTTCAGGAAGGAAAGCGACAATGATGCTGAGTACGGTAACGGCGACCAGCACCAGCAGGAAGGTAGCCTTCTTGCCGATCTTCTCAGAAACAGGCACCGTGACCACCACGCCGACCAACTGCGATATTTCGCCCACAGTCAGGAACAATGCCAATGTGAATATGGCATTGGTACCGAGCACGTCAGCGAAATAATATGCAGCAGCACCACCTCTCACGCAGTTGAACAGAAGAATCGCAATTCCTCCGCCAAGCAGCATCCACCATGGCCCGTTGGCGACAAGCGCTTTAAGATCCTCAGCCACAGAAGTTTTGGCAGTCTCATTGGAATTCTCCTTGACAGGCTCCTTGGCCATTTCAGCCTCGGTGACACGTTCTCTGGTCATCAGGAATGAAAGGATGAACAGCACAGCGCAAACGATACCGATGACCGAAACCGCGATGGTCCAATCCGCCGGTGTGGAATCTGCCAATGTCCATTCAGCAGGAAGAGTTCCCAGGATGGACTGACGAAGTTTGAGCAGCGGTTCGAAAGAGCCCATTGCAATGAAACTTCCGATGAATGCGAAGAACATTCTGAAAGACGAGAACACGGATTTTTCTCTGGAATCGTCTGTCATCACACCAAGCATCGCTCCATAAGGCACATTGATTGCCGTATAAACGGTCATCATGAGGATATATGTCACATATGCATACACATGTTTGAACGTGTAATTGTCTGTCTGGGGAGTGAAGAAAGCGAGGACGCCGGCAACTGCAAAAGGTATGGCAATCCATAGAAGATAAGGGCGATATTTACCCCATCTTGTATTGGTCCTGTCTGCGATAAGACCCATAACCGGGTCAGAGACAGCATCATACAACTTGGTCACCAGCACCAGCGTACCGGCATGAGCAAGGCTCAGACCGAAAATATTGGAATAGAAAAAAGGCAGATAGTAAGAGAAAATCTTCCAGAACATGGACGAGGACATATCTCCGAATCCATAACCGATTTTCTCCGAGAGTCCGGCTTTAGCAATTACTGACATACTTTATCAATGTTTTTATTATTCTGACGTTTCCTGTGTTATGCTACATGCAAAGTTAACCACAGCTTTCCGCCAAAACAAATTCTATATTATTATTTTTCTATATACCTTTGCTTATTATGCAGTTCAAGATTTCATCAGAATACAAACCGTCCGGAGACCAGCCGGGTGCCATTGACGGCATCTGCTCATCTCTGGAGCAAGGCGCAGACGCAGTCACCCTGCTCGGTGTGACCGGTTCAGGAAAGACATTTACCATGGCGAACGTCATCGAACGTTTACAGCGCCCCGCCCTGATACTCAGCCACAACAAGACTCTTGCAGCCCAGCTTTACGGTGAATTCAAGTCATTTTTCCCGAACAATGCCGTGGAATACTATGTTTCCTACTATGATTACTACCAGCCGGAGGCGTATATCCCATCCACGGACACATACATTGAAAAGGACCTCAGCATCAACGAGCAGATTGACAAACTCAGGCTGAGTGCGGCGTCAGCGTTGATGTCAGGAAGGCGCGATGTAATCGTGGTATCCAGCGTATCCTGCCTTTACGGTATCGGAAACCCGCAGGACTTTCACGAACAGACCGTAAAAGTCCATGTAGGACAGCAGATTAGCGAAACCAGACTACTATACCATCTCGTAGACGCATTGTTCAGCAGGACTGAGACGGATTTCAAGCGAGGCACTTTCAGGGTGCGCGGCGACACGGTGGATGTTTATCTGGGCGGTTCCGACGAGGCCGTGAGAATCGAGTTTTTCGGCGATGAAATCGATGCATTGTCCCTTATCGATCCTGTAACAGGAGCGACAATCGAGCAGTTGACGGAAGTACCGATCTATCCGGCAGGCAATTTCGTGACCACCAAGGAAAAATCCGTCAGGGCCGTGAGCATGATACAGGACGACCTTGTGAAACAGATGGAATATTTCGAGAGCATCGGCAAGGGGCTCGAAGCCAAAAGGCTGAAACAGAGGGTAGAATATGATCTGGAGATGATAAAGGAAATGGGATATTGCCCTGGAATAGAAAACTATTCCCGCTACCTCGACGGCAGAAAACCAGGACAGCGGCCATTCTGCCTAATCGATTATTTCCAGAACGACTTCATCACGTTCATAGATGAGAGCCACGTGACGATTCCGCAGATAAGGGCAATGTACGGAGGCGACCATTCCAGAAAGTCCGTGCTCATAGAATATGGATTCCGTCTCCCGGCAGCATCCGACAACCGGCCGCTTACATTCGATGAATTCGAAGCCGTGACTGGGCAGACCGTATTTGTCAGCGCCACACCTTCAGCATATGAGCTCAACCGTTCGGAAGGACTTGTGGTAGAGCAGGTTGTTCGTCCGACCGGACTGCTCGATCCTCCTATTGAGGTGCGCCCTACACATGACCAGGTGGACAATCTTCTCGAAGAAATCCGCAAACGCGCCGAAGTAGACGAACG
>FR882208.1:21766-47585 GCA_000434935.1 Bacteroides sp. CAG:709
AACGTGTGCTCGTAACCACATTGACGAAAAGGATGGCGGAAGAGCTGGACGACTTCTTCGGCAAAAGAGGCGTAAGGTGCCGCTATATCCACTCCGATGTAGATACCGCGGAGCGCGTGGAAATCATCGAGGACTTCAAGAACGGACTTTTCGATGTGCTCATCGGTGTCAACCTTCTGCGTGAAGGACTTGACATCCCGTCAGTTTCATTGGTCGCGATACTGGATGCAGACAAGGAAGGTTTCCTCAGGTCTCAGGTAGCATTGACACAGACGGCGGGCCGCGCGGCCAGAAACATCCATGGTCTGGTGATAATGTACGCGGATTCGATAACGAAGTCGATGCAGGAGACCATTTACGAAACCGACCGGCGCAGGGCGAAGCAGATAGAGTACAACCGCATAAATCACATTACGCCTAAACAGGTGGAAGTCAAGCACAACGCATTGATTTCCGAACTTGGCGGAGGCTCTTCTGATGCCGCCCAGGGCAAGAATTTCGGCCGTGTGACAGCGTCCAACTCATACGACAATCCGACATTCATTCCGAATCCGAGCGCACTCGGCAAGGGCCGCATCACTGTCGGCCTCGGGGATGATTCCAAGCGCGAGACCAATACGGCATACGCCGACGGCTATATCCGGGCAGACCTGGCGGCAGTCCTTCAGGACCCTGTAATCAGGTCAATGTCAAGGGAGCAGATCCGGAAATCGGTAGAGGAATCAAGGCGCAAGATGAAGAAAGCCGCAGCGGACCTGGACTACGCGGCAGCCGCACGTTACCGCGACGAAATGTGGGCGCTCGAAGAGTATCTGAAAGTCTGGAAAGACTAACGTGAGGCAATCGAACGGGCAGCCACGTACCCCATCGACCAGGCGGCCTGCAAATTAAATCCGCCCGTAATCGCGTCGACATCAAGCACTTCGCCGGCAAAATACAATCCGGAACGGCTACGGCATTCCAATGTTTTCGGGTCAATGCCGGACAACGAAACGCCGCCGCATGTGACAAACTCACCCTTGAACCGGTTACGCCCGACTACAGGATAAATGTCGCCGGTCAATGTAGCTGCAAGCCGGTTCATACCCTTGGAACCCAGTTCCGCCCAACGCTTGGTCTCAGACAGACCTGCCCGATGCAGAATGAAATTCCAGAGCCTGTTATTGAACGCCTCCGGATAAATGCTGGAAAGCTGCTTCTGAGGATTGGCCTTCGCCATATCCGCAAGCATTGACAATGCATCCTCCTGTCCCGCTTCACCGAGCCAGCCCACAAGCAGACTTGCATTGTATTGATTGTCAGCCAGATATCTTGCCGCATACGATGACAGTTTCAATATTGCCGGGCCGCTCATTCCCCAGTCGGTAATCAGCAGCGGACCGGTAGCACGGAATTTAGTCCCGACAATCCCGGCCATGGCATTCTCGACGACCGTCCCCATCAATGCTGAAAGTCCGGCATCCCTCACGTTTTCGCCAGGGCGTGCAGCATCACCGATATTGAAACTGAAAAGCGACGGCAAAGGGTCAATGATGTCCAGTCCAAGACCGTCAAGCATTGACAATCCACTCTTTTTCGGGCTGCCGCCGGTCGTCACCAGGACAATGTCGGCCTCTATCCCGTCAGGCATTGTGCCGTCAGGATCCGGTGCGAACGACAGCTTGTACCGAGGTCCGTCCGCAGTAGACATATCAATGACAGACAGAACTTTATGACACGGCTGGATGTGTACGCCGGCATTTCTCATCCCCGAAAGAAGAGCATTGACAATCTCCATTGCATCCTGCGAAACGGGGAACACGCATTGGTCAGGCTGGGTCAGAAGGCGGACGCCTCGCGCTTCGAACCAGCCGCAGACATCGGCATTGGAAAATTCCTTGAGCAGACGCTTCATCAGGCGATGGCCGCGCGGATAGACGGATTCCAGGCTGCGCACCTGTGCGAAGGAATTGGTAAGGTTGCAGCGGCCGCCACCGGTCACCGCCACTTTCGCAAGAAGCTTAGCACCAGCCTCATAGACAGTCACGTCAATGTCAGGATTCAGTTCCTTGATATTTACTGCCGCGAAACAGCCTGCCGCTCCACCGCCGATTATTGCCACTTTCAACATGGTGCAAAGATACCAATCATTAAATTCTCTTCAAACTGCGCTGTGAATAATGTATGATTTTTGTTAACTTTGAACACGGACTTGACGCGGAATACGGATTTTCCGCCAAAATTGTGTGTGATATGGATCTGATTGATGAGAAATTCCCCCATTACAATGAGGAAGGCAGGGCATTGATAAGACGTGCCTTGGCCATTGCATCGGATGCGTTGAAAGATGATTTGAGAGATAACGGGCATCCTTTCGTGGAGCACCCGATGAATGTCGCGCTCATTGTTTCCGATGAAATAGGTCTTCCCGCAGAATGTGCAGCCGCAGTTTTTCTTCATGAAACGCTGCGGAAACACCCTGATTATGACATAAAGACAGCCAATTTCCCGCAGGAAATCTACAAGATGGTGGACGGACTGGACAAGATCGCCACGATCAAGCCGAAGGACACGAGACTGGAAGCGGAGAACTATAAGAAACTCATTGTCCAATATTCTACCGACCCTCGCGTGACGGTCCTGAAAATCGCGGACAGGCTGGAGGTCATGAGAAATCTGGAGATGTTTCCGAAACTTTCGAAGGAGCGGAAGATTCTGGAGACATTGATGCTCTATATTCCGCTGGCGCATCAGCTCGGGCTGTATAACATAAAGAGTGAGTTGGAAGACATTTACTTCCGGTTCTCCGATCCCGTGGATTATCGTCTCATCACCAACAAGCTGAAAGCCACGGAGAAAGACAGGATAAAGCTCACCGAAGAGTTCATCCGTCCGCTGGAGAAGAAGCTTTCGGACGCAGGCATAAAATACAAGCTGAAAATCCGTACGAAGACCGCTTACTCCATCTACAAGAAGATGCAGAAACAGAAGGTTCCGTTCGAAGGTGTGTTCGATGTATTCGCAATCCGTTTCATCATCGATTGCGATACCGACCACAAGACCGAGGAGGACCTCTGCTGGAAGGTATATTCTTATGTGACAGAGGAATACGAGTCCGACACCAAGAGACTCAGGGATTGGATTTCCAATCCGAAGCCGAACGGTTACGAATCGCTGCACATCACTGTCAAGAACAAGGACAATGCTTTTATTGAGGTGCAGATCAGGACGCGCAGGATGGACGACATCGCGGAGAACGGCCACGCGGCGCATTGGTCATACAAAGGCATCAAGCATGAGGTCACCATCGACAAATGGCTGACTTCGGTGCGCTATAATCTGGAGCATCCGCAGGAAACGGCTCCGGAAGACCTGCCGCATCCTCCATCCAAGGAAATTTTCGTATTCACGCCGTCAGGAGAGTTGAGAATCCTGCCTACAGGGTCATCCGTCCTGGATTTCGCATTCAATATCCACTCCAATCTCGGCACCCGCTGCACGGGTGGCAAAGTCAACGGCAAGGCTGTTTCCATAAAGGAGAAGCTCAAGACCGGAGACATCGTGGAAATCATGAGCGGAAAGAACCAGAAGCCGTCTCCGGACTGGGTGAACTACGTCGTTTCCGCGAAAGCCAAGAACAAAATCCGCCAGACATTGAACGAAGCGGAATATAAGATTGCGGCTGAGGGTAAAGAGCTGCTTACCAGACGATTGAAGAACTGGAAACTTGAATTTCCGGACGACATGATGGCGGAATTCATGAAGAAGCAGAAATATCCTACCGTCAATGCGTTTTTCGCTGCGATAGGTGACGGCTCCATCGACATTGACCAGATTAAATCATTCATACTGGAGCATGACGAAATGGAAGCCAAGGCCATCGAGGCTGCGAAAGCGGCAGACCAGGCGGCGGCCGAGGAGTCCCGCAACAAATGGGTAAGCGGCAAATCTTCCGACGATATTCTCGTAATCAACGCAAAGGACCTGAAAGGGCTTGACTACAAGAGGTCCAAATGCTGCAATCCAGTATTCGGTGATGACGTATTCGGATTCGTGACCAGGACTGACGGCATCAAGATTCACAGGATGTCCTGCCCGAACGCCGCCAGGCTCATGGAAATGTACCCTTACCGCATCCAGAGAGTGAAGTGGTCCGACACGCCTACCAGCGGCACGTTCCAGGCGACACTGCGCGTAATCACCGCCATAGAGCCGTTCATCATCAATCAGATAATGGATGTGCTCAACACGTTCAGGACATCGCTCAGGCAGTTCAATGTCAATGAGAACCAACGGAATGGTACCTACGACATCACCATGAAACTGTCCGTGCCGTCAAACATGGAACTGGACAAGGTAACATCCCAGATAAAGATTCTTAAAAACGTTGTAAAGGTTGTGCGCCAATAAATCCTTGCGGAACGCTATTGCGCAGCGGCCTTTGCTGCAAGTTTCGCTGTGAGGGCACGCTGGAATGCCCTTGCATTTTTCAGATGCTCGGAATATGTAGCGGCGAAAAGATGCGAACCGTTGAAATCAGGACTTGCGCAGAAATAAAGGTCTTTCCCGCCTTTCGGATTCAGCACGGCATTCATGGCGTCACGCCCTGGAGAGCAAATCGGCGCCGGCGGCAGACCGAAATTCATATACGTATTGTACGGCGACTCCACCCTCGTGTGCTTTTTCAAAATACGGTTCAATGTATAGTCAAAGCAGAATGCCACGGTCGGGTCGGCCTGGAGTTTCATACCGATATGAAGCCTGTTCAGGTACACGCCTGCAATAAGCGGATATTCAGGAACATAGTTCGATTCTCCACGTACAATGCTGGCAAGCGTCACCGCCTCCATCTCCGTAAGTCCTTGAGCCTTGGCCTTTTGCTTATTCTCATCGGTCCAGAATGAATCGAATGCGGCCTTCTGTTTGTCCAGCACCACATTCATGGAATCAGTCCAATAAACCTGATAGGTATCAGGAATGAACAGGCCGAAAACATTCTCCGGGGTAAAGCCATAACCCGCAAGCAATGCGGAATCCTGCAGTGCATTCATAACGGTCAGCGAGTCCATAAGCATCTGGCTGCTGATTTTCCTTGCCAATGTACCGCGCAGCCTGATGGTCCCGGACAATACCAGATTCACAGGTGTCTGCCATCCGTTCTTCAGCATCCGCGCGACATAAATGCTTGTATTTGAAGGTTCTATCGTATAGTGTCCTGTCTTGGGTGACGCACTTCCGGCCTTGTCGGTTCCCACCAGAAGATTTTCCTTCCGGAGAGCGCGCAGAAGGCTTCCGGGCTTGCGCACCAGATTCTTTTCCGTGAGAATTTCAATGACATCCGTGACATTCATGTTAGGATAGACATAAATCTCTGCCCTTTCATGGAAGTTCGGCATCTTGCGGTCACAATACATCTGCCATGCGAAAATGCCGGCTACAATTCCGATGACAACGGAAATCGTCACTACAATTGTCCAAATTATATGTTTCTTCATCTTCTGGATGGTCTGAGGTCAAGTTCATCTCCCGGCTTGGTCACATAATCCCTGCCGAGGTCGTTCATCTTGCACAAGTCCTTGAGTTTCACGCCAAAACGCTGCGAGAGTTCATACAATGTCTCCCCTCCTTCATCGGAAATATACTTGTCGAGTCCACGTTTGGTCTGGCTCTTCTTCGATTGCAGATATACTGTCGTGCCGGGCTCCAGACGCTTGTCGGAAAGAGCATCATTGAACCTGAGTATCTCCCGCAGGAACAGGTGATAATCATTGGCAATGCTGGCGTAGCTTTCACCCTCTTGGGAATAGACGAACGGAACACCGTTGGTCTTGTACATCTGACGCACCAGCGAGAATGAGAATGTCTCGGACGCCTTTTCGGCAGTAACCCTTTCAGGCTCTTCGATGGACAACGGCGGTTCAGGAATCGTCTCTTCAGCACGCTGTTCCACTATGGTCTCATGCGTATTTTCCTTCTCCGCTTTCCCGGCACGCCTTGCTTCTCGCCTCTGTTTACGTGTCAATTTACCCTTGATGGTATTGCGCAGCTCGTTTTCATCCTGGCGAACCTTGACTGTCGTCCCGAAATCTTCCGGGCGCATCGTATCATATTTGTCCAGATGATAATCTTCAATGAGCTTTATAAGCTTGGAAGGATAAGCCGGATCGGTAGCATAGCCTGCTTTCTTCAGGCCGTGCGCCCAAGCCTTATAGTCCGTTACATCATTGTTGAACAATGACTTGTAGCGGTCCCTATAACGCAGGAAGTCCGAATGGTCGCTGAAACTCTCGTCCGCAGTACCATAAACGCGGAAGCACTCCCCCCTCCGGTCATCGTCATGATACATCTTCTTCCCGGTCCAGTCATGGCACTTGATTCCGAAATGGTTGTTTCCCTTCACAGCCAGGTCCGACTGGCCATAACGGGACTCCAGAAGGCCTTGTGCCAATGTTATACTTGCGGGCACACCTGAACGGTACATTTCCCGTACGGCAACAGGTGCATATTTGCGGATATAATCATCCTGCGGAGAACCCTTAGGAGCTACCGCGGAAACAAGCATCGACACGATCAGGGCCAATGCTGCTGTCAACATTATCCTATTTTTCATCCGTTCAAACCAAAAATTTCACCAATTTACGGAAAAAATCCGACATGTTGCTATATTTGGAAGATGTCGCCGTCATTTGCGGCATAGGTCTCCGGGAATATTTTTCTGCACTCAGCCTGATACTGAGCAGCATCGCGGCATCTGGAGGAATAATGAGCTATCACGAGCTTCTTTGCTCCTGCGTCGACAGCACATTGGGCAGCCTGCAATGTCGTGGAATGAAAACGGAGCTTCGCCTGCGCCTCATATTCCTGAAGATATGTAGCTTCATGATACAGCAGGTCCACGCCTTTCACCCATTCGCTCAATTCAGGAAACGGCGCCGTATCGCTGCAATATGCGTAGCTCCGTGGTTGATAGGGCAGATAAGCGGCATCTTCATTTCTGATAATCAGCGGTTCATCAGTACCGGAATGTCTTACGAAGCCATTGAGGAATGTAGCCCCTTCGTCAGGCCCGGCAGGACGGATTATATCTCCGCCGGATTTCAATGTCCCGATTTCCGCCTTGGTAAACCCATATTTCTCCAAGGCGTCCTTACGGATATTCATCTGCGGGACTTTCTCCCTGACCATATATCCGTATGTCTCAATCCTGTGATTCAGAGGGAATGCCAGGACCTCCAGCGACTTCGTGGAATAAATGACCTCCGGAGCCTTCACTGAAAGCGGATGAAAATCCACATCTATGCCGATGCCCTTTCCGTAATAGGACATGAAGGATTTGAGAAGCGGTCCCAGATTCGACGGCCCATAAATGACCACAGGGGTGGATTTGCAAGTCAATCCCAAAGTAGACAGCAGCGTAAACAATCCGAACAGGTGATCGCCATGGATATGAGAAATGAATATGGTATCCAGTTTGGCGATAGGCACCTTGTAGCGCAACATCTGGCGCTGCACGGCTTCACCGCAGTCTATCAAAAACAAACGCCCATGTACCTCCAGTACATGAGCGCTCTGAAATCTATCAATAACAGGCATCGCTGATGCGGTGCCCATTATCTTGAGAGTAAAATTATTCACCTTTCTCGAATTTGTCCTTGAGGGCAGCGAGTGCGTCGATGTCACCGAGAGTTGTCTTCTCAATGTTGGAATTGATCTTCTTGACAGCTTTCTTGGTGTTGTCGATCTCAGCAGCAGCCTTCTCAGCCCTGACATCAGCATATGTCTTGAGGTGTGAGAGGAAGAGCTTTCTGGTGCTTCTTCTGAGCTCTGTCACTACGAACGGAAGCTTTTCACCTTCAACAGCCTGCTTGCCATCCTCTTTTACGAGGTCTTTCTTGAATGCGAATCCCTCAGTACCATCTTCGAGGGTAACGTTTGCGCCCTTGTCAGTAGCAGAACCTACAGTAGCCTCAACAGTTGTTCCTACAGGATATTTGCTCTCGAGCTCGTTCCATGGGTTAGGGAGAAGCTGCTTGTGGCCGAGGCTGAGTTTGTGGTTAGCCTCATCGAAGTCAAGGATAACAACGTCGATAGTATCACCTACCTGAACCATCTCTGACGGATGTTTGATCTTGTCCCAAGAGAGGTCGCTGATGTGGACGAGACCCTCGATACCGTCCTCAAGCTCTGCGAATACACCGAAGTTGGTGATGTTGCGTACGACAGCCTTGTGCTGTGAACCTACAGGATATTTCTCGCGGATGTTCTCCCAAGGATTTGCAGTAAGCTGCTTCAAGCCGAGAGACATCTTCCTGTTCTCTCTGTCGAGTGAAAGGATCTGAGCCTCAACCTCGTCACCTACCTTCAGGAAGTCCTGAGCGATACGGAGTCTTGGAGACCATGACATTTCTGATACGTGGATAAGTCCCTCTACGCCCGGCTTGATCTCTACGAATGCGCCATAGTCAGCGATGAGAACTACTTTACCCTTAACCTTATCACCGACCTTGATATCCGAATCGAGGCTGTCCCAAGGATGAGGGGTAAGCTGCTTCAGACCGAGAGCGATTCTCTTCTGCTGCTCGTTGAAGTCGAGAACTACGACCTTGATCTTCTCATCAAGTTTAACAACTTCCTCTGGGTTGTTTACGCGGCCCCAAGAGAGGTCAGTGATGTGGATGAGACCGTCAACACCGCCGAGGTCAACGAATACACCATAGTTGGTGATGTTCTTGACTGTTCCTTCGAGAACCTGGCCTTTTTCGAGTTTGCCGATGATCTCGCTCTTCTGCTTCTCGAGTTCAGCCTCAAGGAGAGCCTTGTGAGAAACGACTACATTGCGGAATTCCTGATTGATCTTGACGATCTTGAAGTCCATTGTCTGGTCAACATATGCATTGTAATCCTTGATAGGACGAATGTCTATCTGTGAACCAGGGAGGAAGGCCTCGATTCCGAATACGTCTACGATCATACCGCCCTTCGTACGGGTCTTGACATAACCTTTGACGATCTCGCCCTTGTCGAATGCCTCGTTTACCATATCCCAAGAACGCAGCTGACGAGCTTTCTTGTGTGAGAGAACGAGCTGTCCCTTCTTGTCTTCAGGAGACTCTACATAAACTTCAACTTTGTCACCAACCTTGAGCTCAGGATTGTAACGGAACTCAGGAGCGGCGATGACACCTTCGCTCTTGTAACCGATGTTCACGAGAACCTCTCTCTTGTTGATAGCGGTAACTGTACCTTCTACAACCTCATTCTCTTTGATGTCAGAGAGGGTCTTGTCATAAGCGGCCTCGATAGAAGCCTTGTCTGTGTCGCCATAGGCAGCCTCTTTCTCGAAAGCTTCCCAGTCGAAGTTCTCCGGAGCAACTGAAGCGTTCAGCGGAGCTTTCTTGGTTTCTTTTACAGCCTCAACCTCTGGAGTCTCGACTGCAACTTTGTTTTCTTCCATAATAATTACGAATAAAACTAGTGGTTTAACATTATTTTTTGTACCCTGCAAGGACGGGATTTCGCCCAATCCCCACAAAAGGCGGCGCAAATTTAGTCAAATTATTCTGATTTACAAGCGGATGCAGCTAAAAATCACTTGCTTTCCTTACCGGTCACCTTCTCTTTCACTGCCTGGAATCCCTCAGTCACGCCTTCCTTGATTTTCTTCTTGGAATTGTAGAATTTCGTAGGGTTGATTTCAGCGATGGTGCGATAGAAAGAGTTGGCCCAATAGTTCCGGAGTCCGAAGCCGCTCGCCTGTCCCTTGAAAGGCATGCAGGAAACGATGTCGCCGGTCGCGCAATCGAAGAACACATAATAATAGGTGCCCATCTTCGTGCCTTTGTTCAATTCCCCGGCAATGACGACCAGACCGAGCCCGTCTCCCTCGGGATATTCAATTTCCTGAAGTTCAAATTCGATGTCCTGCTCCGTGAAAGGCTCCGTCGTGTGATTGACGATGAGTTCGTTTTCGTCAATGTCGGCGATTCTCTTGAGAGTAGGTTCAATGTCTACCACCTTTATCGCCATTTTCAGCCTTTTGGCCAATGGTGCCACATATTTGTCCTCTTCAGCAAGCATCAGTTTGTCAATTTCCCTGAATGCGGAGATGAAGTCCCCCGCTGTTTCCTCGGCACCGACAACTTTCGCCAATGCGAAGTCGATTCCGTAGAATTTTACGGAAGTGTAGTCACTCAACTGTTTGGTTTCCTGCGCATTAATGGAGCTACAAGCGATTCCGGCCATCAAGGCCAATGTCATAAAAAAGCGTTTCATAGCAATAATTTATATGTTCATGTATTGTTCAACCTCTCTTGTCAATGAATTTCACCGGCTTGCGGCTCATCGGCGGGAACATTATCTTCGCCACCTCTTCCGGCGTCTCAAATTTCACGCCCGGAGCCACACGGACTTTCGCGCGGAAGATATCCTTGATTTCCTTCTCGAATCTGTCCGACGGAGTCAATGTCCCCACACGCACGAGGACATCATCCGTGCCGAGCTCATTGGTATAAACCTCTACTACATAATTCTTTACATCCGGGATATTGTCGAGGATGTCGAACAATGCCGGCGGGTAGAGCGTCGTTCCCTTGAACTTTATCATCTGCTTTTTCCTGCCGACCACCGAGCTGACGCGCACCGTATTGCGGCCGCAGCGGCATGGTTCGTCATAATGGTAGACCATATCGCCGGTCTTGAAACGGAGCAGCGGCATTCCTGTCACGCCCAGCGTGGTTATCGTGACTTCTCCAGGTTCGTCCGGCCCGACAGGATTATTGTCATCATCCAGGAATTCCACTATCATGAGTTCCGGCTGAAGATGCCCTCCGTTGAAGTATTCACAGTCCGTGAAAGAGTGCTGCATCTCGGTGGAAGCGTATGTGGAATAGAGCTGGAGTTCAGGCCATTTCTCATGGATAATCTGCCCCAATGTGTTCAGTTCGAATGTCTTAGGGTCACGCAAGGCTTCGCCGATGCAGACGCATTTCTTCATGGAACAGTTCCGGTAATCGATGCCATGTTCCTCCGCAAACGAGATGAGCTTCACGAGAAAAGACGGCACTGCCATGCCCACGGTCGGATGAATGCGGTAAATCGTATCCCATTGGAGTTCAGGGATTCCGTTGCCGACACGCACCACGCCCATGCCAAGCTCACGCGCCCCCATGAAGTATGCGAGTCCTGCCATGAAACGGCGGTCGATCGTCACCATTTCCTGCATGATGTCGCCTCGGGTGCAGCCGGCTGTCTGAAATGAAAGTTGCTCATTATAAGCCAGATGCTGGAGATCGCCTTCGGTTTCGGTAAAGGTCACCGGGTCGCCGAGCGTGCCTGATGTCGTGGAATAGTCAATGATTTCAGACGGATTCACACAGCAGAATTCGGTGCCATGAAGCTGCAGGTCGCGCTTCGTAGTAACCGGTATCCGCCTAAGATCTTCCAGCGTCCGTATTTCATTAATATCAATGTCGTTTTCCACGAAGAGCCGCTGATAGAAAGGCGACTTGGCAGACAAATATGCCAAAGTCTCCTTCAACCGCCCCTCCTGATATTTCTTTATTTCCTCCCTAGGAAGAAACTGTATTTCCGGATGTTTTTCCATAAACTCAACACTACAACCTGACAAATATAATAATTTTTTCCGTCAAGCACCTTCCCCTCGGCCTAGGACAAAAAAAACAGGCACCCATTTAACGGATAGATGCCTGTATTTTTCTTACATTTCTTGCTTTTCGCTATGATCATCTTTCGATGCTGGTGCAAATTTAAGCAAAATTATTAACAATACAAATATTCTTTCACTTTATTCCCCCGAGTTTCGTTTCAATATGTTGGTATTCAGAGGGTTTCATAGGAAGAGAGAGGGCGTGGCGATATGAGGCGGCGGCCTGGGCGGGGCGGCCGGACGACAAATAGCAGTCACCTGCCACGTCATATGCCTTGAAATATAGAGAATCCAGCGAAACGAAATGACGGAGCGAATCATCAGGGACACGGCGCCCAGAACGGGCAGCCTTCTGCATTACAGGAAGCAATCTCTTGAACTCCAGGACATCGGCAAAATCACGACTATGTACGAACGGATCTTCAGGAATAACTTCGGAAGACAATTCAATACCGGAAGCATCAGCTCCGAAAACATCATCCAAATCATAGCAGACGAAACGGCCGCATTGCCATGGCGAAGTCGACACCCATATTTTTCTTTCGGCAGGACGGAAAATCACGGAATGCATAGCCAGAAGCTGATTGATTGCCAGCTCATTACAATATCCCAACGGCTCGCCTCCCAAGCCCTTCATATCACGCAATATCGCAGCGGCATTGACAGGATTGACCTTGCCCGTCGAATCCAGCAGTTCCTCGACGCGACGGAAACGCTGCATGCTGTCCGAAGTACGGACATTCTCCACATTGACAGGATTGTCGCGGAACATCTCAGACTGATAATGGTTCGTGCAAACTATGTGAGCCACAGACGAATCCCGGTCTGCCGGATCATACATTGACATTGCCGAAGGCGTCTTTTCGATAATAACGGCCCGTCCGTCATTGACGGAACCCACCAAGATGGACTCGGAGACGAAAGTATTGTACTCCCCTGCAATTTTCCAAGCCTCCTCCAGGTTCGACGCATATTGCAATATCTTCTTGGTCAGCAATGAGATAGGCGTAGCCGACATTGACGGCGTCTCCAATTTGGCAGCATTGATGGTAACCGTCAGGCCCGCCGTATTCATGCCGGAAAGCACACCCAGCATACCCGGCCACGTGACAGACACGAAGGCATGGCCCGTATCAGGTTTCTCGAAGAGTACCAGCTTGTTACGGGCGAATTCCTCCCCCATGTAGAAATCGAAATTTCTAGCAATGATCAATGACGAATCTGCGGACTCCCTGCCCCATGCGGCGAAAGAAGTACAGCCGACCAACATATAGTCCTGCATCACATGCCCGATATCATGTGCAGAATGATACTGCATCTGCCTCTCGTAAGGATTTCCGAAATCATCCAGCTCATGCGTGCACGACGTGGACATCGCCTTGATTTCCTGCCGGTATTCCAGCGGCACGCTCCGTCCCAGACGTCTGTTGAAAATCGTGATGAAATAATGAAGAAAATCACGGTAGCGCCGACTCGGCACCATCTCGAAAAGCTTGTCCGCAAACGCCTTTTCCTGCATGTAAAGCAGGTCCTCGGCCAACTTGCCGATAGCCTCGCCACGCTCGAACGCAGACCCGGCCACGCTCATCACCCAAAGGCCGTCAGCATTGAGTCTCAATGTATTGCCCCCATATACCCGCAAACTGTCCGACAGCTTGACAGCACATTTTTCAGATGGCACGAAATCCGGCTCATTCAAATCCGCCGTCGCATGGAGCCACACGCAGACCGTCACAAGTCCCAGCGCAACCGCCAGAATGCCGGCGACCGCCCAACCCAGGACTTTCAAGACAATTTTCAATACCCGTGACATCATTTTTTCCTCAATATATAGAAAGTATTGGATGTTACATCATCATTGGCACGAACCGTCATTTCGAGCCCGGCGGAAGAAGCGACGGCCGCCATTCCCGAACGGGAGATGAAATGCAGCTCGCCCGCCGTCCTGTTGAATGCCATAATCTTGGTGGAGAAGACTTCGCTCAAAGCCGTAACCTTCTGGCCCTCAGCATTCTCCGAATCAGAATCACGCACCAGTACAATGCCGCCCGGTTTCAGCTTCCCAGCACATCGCCTTATCAATGCCGCCTGCACATCTTCATCCATATAGTGCAGCATGTCGCTTAACACGAAAGCATCGCTCTCCTGAAGTTCACAAGATGAAGCATCGCCGCACAGGAACGTCAGGTTCGGAAGAGTCTTAAGCAGCCAGCTGTTCTGCGCTATCGCAATCTTTTCCGCATCATAATCTATCCCAATGATTTGACGCTCAGGACAATACATTGACAACATAAAATCTGCCTGTCCCATTCCGCAACCAAGATCCGTAATCACGCCTTCACGCGGCAGGACCTCATCGAAGAATGAATAATCCCGCTCCATCCGGGTCTTCACCTTCACATACCATTCAGTGACCGGACCTTTATATATATAGGAAGAGACAAGAGCCTTGCGGAAATAAGGATTGACCGGGCTGTCATATTCACGGCACAATGCAGCGTATTCCGTTTTCACAATCGATGTCACACGTGAAGCAAGTTCATGATATTCAATACCTTCCGAAATCACAGGAGACATCACATGAGTCACCGAGAGGCCTTCGAGCATATTGAATCCATGATTCTTGGGAGCAATGCGCCAGTTGCCGTAGAAGACCACCGGAATGACCGGAACACCGGAATTGGAGGCAAGATAGAATGCCCCCTTATGGAATCTCCTGATACGTCCGTCCAGCGAACGTGTCCCCTCCGGGAATATTGCCAGGCTCCATCCTTCCTCTACATCTTTCTTAAGACGTTCAAGTGACTTCTCATAACCTTCCGACCTGCCATAATAGCCCAGGAATCTGGAGATTACTCCGAAAAGTGGAGATTTCAGGACCCAGTCCGCCACCATGAATTTCACTTTAGGGAAAGTCGCCAGAATCATTATGATGTCAAGTGATGACTGATGGTTGGCGACAATGACGCCTGCCTCTCCCCGCCAATCACGGATAAGAGTTCCGTCAGGACCAATCCGTTTAGGATGGATAAATGCGGCATAGCCTATCAACCACCGGCAAGCCCTGTGAAGCAGCCACGCGACAGCTGCCTGCCGTGTAGATTTCCGTATAGGCAACAGCATGGTAATGAAACCGACAAGCAATATCAGAGCACTTCCCAAGACCGGCGGAATATAGAAAACGATATCTCTTAGAATTGACCAAAGTGTAAACGGCGGACGGCCTTCCGAGGTCGGCTTAGTAACGAAAGCATTGAAAATCACCGGCTCGGCAGTATAGGCGACGAGAACGACGGCGAACATGCCGAGAATGGTGATGACCGCGATGGAATGAAGGGCAGGATGACGCGCGAAAACGAGGGCGCCGATGCCCACGATCATTGTAAATGCCGAGAAGAAAATCGCTGTCTTATGCGGGTCCAGCAGCTTCTTGCCTGTCTTGTATTTGTACAGCAGACCTTCCATGATGAAGATGCTGAAGTCATCTCCCATACCGAAAATGAAGGTAGAAAGGATAATGTTCACAATATTGAACTGAACCCCGAGCATCCCCATTATTCCGGTGATTATCAGCCAACTGATCGCCATCGGCAGGAAACTGAGCAATGCCAGTTCAAGTCTGCCGTATGAAAGCCACAGGACGAAGAAAATCAGGAATGAAGAGATGAATAGGATGAGATAGAAGTCATTGTTAATTCCTTCCGCCGCCTTGCCCGCGAAATAACCCTGATCGAAAATCACCACATCATGGTCATCGGCAAACCTTGCATACACCTCATCTATTTCATCCTTGTCCATCTTGACCTGGGTAATGAACATCTTCAGTTCGTCAGAAGCGCCCACCCAGCTCGTAAAAGCCTCAGGAACAGCATTGTCCGCGAAATAGTCCAGAGGTTCATATTTTCTCCGCAGCCTTTCCAATGCCGCATCGAAAGCATCTTCCTTAAAGCCATGCGCCAATGCCGCCCGATGTACCTCGGCAGTCAGGCCGGCAATGCGTTCCGGCGTCCACCAAGCATTCCACTTCTCAATCCTTGCCTGCTGTTCTTCCGGCCCGCAGATGAACGGACCGCCGTCAGCATATCCGAGTACAAGTCCCTCATCTTTAAGGGAATCCAGCCGGGACAATGTCTTTCCATATGCCTTGTACGCGTCCTCTGCTGACTTTCCGACACTCACGAACATCACCGTCTTGGTGGTGTCAGCCGTCTCTGCAGTCAGAATCCGCTCGGCTTCTTTAAGTTTCGGCTCCCAATATGTCAGCCCCATCATGTCACTCTCGAATCCAACCTTCGTTGACATATAAACGCATACCATTGTGAGAATCAGCAGCGACATCTTCAGCCATTTGTTCTTGTCGAAAGGATAGGAACTGACTTTTTCAATGCAGCGGAGCACCTTGCCTTCACGCAGATCTGCCTGGCCTATAAGGAATTGCGGAAGGAATACCAGACAGAAAATCATTGTCCCGACCAATGTCAGCGCAGCGAAGAGACCGAAATCCTGCAGCAGTCTGGATGAAGTGAAGAGCAATCCCGCGAAGGCGCCGACCGTGGTCACGCTGCCGATTACAAGCGGATTGCACAGTTCCTCAAGCAGTTGCGGGACCGTATGGACATAATTCTGGTGCGCAAGCAGGTGGATGGAATAGCTCAGCGCAATACCCATAATCGCAGCTCCTGCACCGACCGCGATTCCGGAGATGCTTCCGCGGATAAGCCAGGCAAATGCCAATGCGAATACCGCTCCATACAGTACAGGACAGAGTATCAGGAAGATAGACCGTCTACGCTTGAAAACCGCAAGGATAAACAATATGATTATGACCAGCGCGACAATGGATGTGGAGTATGTGTCACGCTTTATTTGCCTTGCATTGTAGACGCTCATCGCCGGCCCGCCGAAATAGTGGACATCAATGGTAGGAAACTCTCTCGTCAATGTATCCAAAGCATTGTCAATCACGCTGATAAGCTTGTCGTTGCGTCCTGTTTCGCCGGAAGCGAAGGCCGGTTCTATAAACGCCAGCATTGTCCTGCCTCCCGGAGTGAAGACATGGCCGCCCCGGATGACGTAATCGGTAGCCGGATTGAGCTGCGCTGTCCTTGCCAGCACGCTTCCGCCCATCATCAGCGGGTCCGACATGATGTAGTCCTTCATTGCGAAGCCGGCCGGGGAAATCAGGTTCACATAGTCGGTCATTATCGCGGAATCCACGGCAGACGGCGATTCCAGTTCTGCAAGCCTCTGATAATCTGCGTCTTCCATAAAGACCGGCAGATGATCCATGATGAAGCCGATCATTTCCGAGGCATCCGCCTGACCTATCTGCCCGATGTATTTGTCAATGCTTCCGTCCTTGTCTTCCAGAAGTTCGCCCAAACGGTCGGACGCCCGGTACATGCTGTCAAGGGCCGCTTCGGAAGATGATGAATCGACAGCATTGAACATCACAATTATCTTGTCGCTGACTTTCAGGTGCGAGAACACGTCCGCCATGTTGGCAGTATTCTTCGACGACGGGAAAAAGGATGTTATGTTTTCTTCAATATCAATCCGCGAGGCCATCAGGACCAGTATGACAATGCTGGAGAACAGCGTTCCCCAGAAGGCAGTCCTGTGACTGCGGAACCAAAGATATAGGCGTATGAAGATTCTATGCATTATTATCTGTTTTTGGATGGCGGAACATCTTCAGCAACAGCAGCGAAACCGCCCAGCACAATGTAGCCAGAGCGATGCCGAAGACAATGCTCCCCACAAGGTATTGCAGCAGGATACCGCCTATGGATGAGACACTTATCTGATTCAGCGAGATGATTACGGGCTGCCCGAGTATCTTGCATCCGGTCCAATACCCTCCGAAAATTATGAACGGTATCAATGGCGGAAGACTGATGTTAGCCGCCACCAGCGTGATGACCTTGTTCAGTTTCAGCAGATGGGCCAATGCGAATGCACATACCATCTGATAGCCCCAAACAGGCATGACGCCCATCAAAACGCCCAAAAAGATTGCTGCCGCAATGCGGGTATTGCTCTCCGGCGAATGAAGTATGTTCCTGTCAATGAACGACTTGATGTTCGTCCATGTGAGTTTCTTGCAGAAGTTCACCGGCCAGCGCCACAGAAGGCAATATAGGACGAGCATCGTGTTCAATATGCTGATTCTGGTGAAATCCCTGAATGGCCGGAAATGTGAAACCCGTTCTCCTTCAGGCGGATAATAGACTCTTACAGGTATGTTTTTTACAGGGATTCCTTTCCATGCAGAGAAAACTATCATTTCAAGTTCGAATTCGTAACCCCCTGTAAGGAAATGCGATGAGAACGGTATGGTTTCCAGCGGATAAGCCCTGTAGCCCGACTGCGTATCTTCCAGACGGATACCGGTTTCCAGACGGAACCAGAAATTCGAGAACCGGTTTGCAAACGTATTCTTTCCGGGCATTCCTTCCGCCCGGAGATTGCGCGCTCCTACCAGAAGCGTACCATATTCATTTTCAATGGCTTCCGCAAAAATCGGCAGATCCGAAGGATAATGCTGCCCGTCAGAATCGATGGTTATGGCATATTTGTAACCAAGTCTCACGGCATATGCCATACCGCATTGGAGCGCAATCCCCTTCCCTCGGTTGGACTCCATGGAGAGCGACCGGATGCGCGTATCGAAAGAGCTGATAATCTGTGCGGTAGCATCCGTGCTGCCATCATTGACGACAATCACGTCCGCACAATATCCGAGGACTTCGCTGATTACATCCCGCAGTGTACCTGCATTGTTGTAAGTAGGCATGACAACGCAGCAGCGCAGGTTGCGGAGACGCTCCTTGCACTCGAAAGCAGTCATCTTGTCTGTCGGTCCTCCGGTCATAGATTCATTGTTTTACGGAGTTTCATAGCGAGAAATGAGGCGAACGCCTTCCCGGACATAGGCTCGGCGACCGAATTCATTGTATATGAATCCTTTGTCAATGTCATATCGAAGAGTGTCATTCCGAAATATGTGGCACCAACCACCCTCACGGTTCCCGGAGAGACGGTGCGCGCGACCATAATCCCGGTCAATTCCTTGCGCCCCAGTTTCAATGAAAAGTCGTAACGGCATTCGTCTTGAGTACGCGAGCTTTCGGTCAATGATATTCCGTCATCGCTGCCATCCGGCTGTCCCATTTCGGAAACCAGCAGGCGCGGCATGCAGGAAGTCATTGACAATGAGATACTAACGCACGTCAAAAACAGAAGCAGGTATCGTTTCATTGAATTTCTTGTCTGTAAAAACGTATCCGGTATAGTCCGTGCCGTTCTCATACATCACGAGCCGGTTCACAGACAAATCTTTCTTGTCCAGATAAATCTCCATCCGCGCAATGTAATTTCTGACGGACTGACTCTGAGGTGTTATCGTAATCCTGTAATCAGCTGCCGATTCCTGGACAGATGTCTTGAATCCGGCGCCCATGGCATTCAAATTCCCTGTCATGCAAGAAGTTATGAGTGCACTCATCTGGTCCATCATAGGGTTTCCCTTGGCACTGAGCACCATGGCCTTCCCATTGGTGACGGTCTTTATCTTGTCGCCGGCAATGGTGATGCGATATTTCGCCGGAGTCCTGTAATCCAGACAAATCTTGTCTTCTTTCTCCCAATAGAATTTCCCCTCGGACTTGACCGTAGAGCTGAACACGCTCAGAAATTTTTCCTGCACGAATGACGCCTGTATGGATGTGACGGCCGAGGTCTTCACCATCAGTTCCCTACGGAACGCCTGTTCATCCTTTACCGCACCATAACCTCCTGCACGTAAAGGAATTACGCACATCACGCTCACGATAGCGGCAAGTATGACACTTCTCTTCATTTCGTCGTAATCAGGTCTGTCAGAAGGTCAGGGACAATGCTTTGGCCAATGAAGATGTTTCCTCGATCTTGGCCTCAACCTTTTCCGGAGACAGGTAATCGAGATTCTTTGCAGCGACTGTCGTCACTTCGCCAAGTCCCCACAACGATGACAATGCCATGAGATAGGAGCTGCCCTGTTCCCTCTGGCTTCCAGTCTCAATATCCATGCCTCGCGTAGTTATATACATGACTTTCTTGCACTTGCAGAGTCCTACGCAGGTCTGTCCGTTGTCCTCGAAAGTGACTCCGTAAAGCGACATGTTCTCGAAAAACGCCTTCAATGCTGCAGGAAAGCTCATGTCCCAGAAAGGAGCGGCGACCACCAGCCTGTCGGCAGCGGCAATGGTCTTCGCCAATTTCAATGTCGGTTCAGGTACAATGCCCGATGTCCTCTCCGCCAATCCTTCAGGCGTCAACGGCAACAGCCCCGCAGCGTTAACATCAATGATTTCAATATCATAGCGCGTCGAAAGCACCTCTCTCGCCGCATTGAGAATTCTTCTAGTCCTGGACTCCGCTCTCATGCAGGAGTCGATAATTACCAATTTTTCCATTCCGCAAAGTTAAGAATTTTTCCGTGTTTCCGTCTTGACAGATTCATTATTGTTTGTTTTCTTTGTGTAACCAAATCATAAAGAACTATGCAGAATTTTGATTATATGACACCTACCCGTCTTATTTTCGGTAGGGATGCGATTGCGAAGTTGCCGGAGGTGATGACTCAGTTCGGAAAGAAGATTCTTCTCACATACGGTGGAGGAAGCATCAAGAAAATCGGTCTGTACCAGAAGGTGCTGGAGATGCTGAAGGGTTATGACATCGTGGAACTCCCTGGCATCCAGCCTAATCCGAAGTATGACCCGAGCGTTCTCGACGGAGTCAGGCTCTGCAAGGAACATAATGTGGACGTAATCTTGTCCGTAGGCGGTGGCAGCGTACTTGATTGTTCCAAGGCCATTGCCGCAGGCGCAAAGTACGACGGTGATCCATGGGATCTGATTTCCTATAAGGTAAAAGCCAAGGCTGCATTGCCTATCGTAGATATCATCACTCTTGCCGCTACCGGCTCCGAATATGATTGCGGAGGCGTAATTTCCCGTACTGAGACCAATGACAAGATAGGTTATATCGACCCGTTGCTGTTTCCGGTGGTTTCCATTCTGGACCCGGTCTATACATTTACCGTATCGAAGAAACAGACCGCTGCCGGTATTGCCGATGCGATGAACCACACCATTGAACAGTACTTCGTAGCAGATTCGACGCTGCTCAATGACGGCTTTTGCGAGTCAATGCTGCGCAGCCTGATGATAAACGGACGCAAGTGTCTCGAAAATCCTGAGGACTATACCGCAAGAGCTGAAATGATGCTTGCCTGCACCTACGGATGCAATGGAATCCTGGCGCTCGGCAACAGCTACTCCGGCTGGCCGTGTCATGGCATCGAACATGCCCTCAGCGCCTATTACGACATAACCCACGGCGAGGGTCTTGCCATCATCACCCCGCGCTGGATGCGCCATATCCTCAGTGAAAGGACCATGGACCGTTTCGTCAAATACGGCATCAATGTCTTCGGCATCGACCCGACTCTTCCGAAGCAGGAGATCGCCGGGAAGGCCATCGACGCCACATACGAATTCTTCGAGAGCATCAACATCCCGATGCACCTCCGCGATGTCGGCATCAACGACAGCCGGATCGACGAAATGGCTCACCACATCGCCGTCAACGAGGGCCTCGACAAAGCCTATGCCCCTCTCACCGAACAAGACATCAAGGAAATTCTCCTGGAAAGTCTGTAGGGTAAACTGAACAAGTTGGCAGGAGGGAATAGCTTACATAATTCGGATTATTCGCTGATTATCAGGTTATTAGAAGCACTGCACTCAACTGGATGCCCATGCCAAGTCCCATGTTTTTTCATGAGACTTGGCATGGGTACATTTACGCGATTCATTGACACACAGACATTTAGCCAAACAACATGCTGCCAACTTGTTCAAAAAAAACAGGCGTAGCAAACGGTCCAGGCGTAGCAAAAGGAGCAGTCGCATCACCCACAACGCAATTCAGAGACCCGTAGCAGAACCAAACTTATCTCGGCAGCGGGCGGTCGAAGCGGTAGCCGGCGGCGGTGAGGCGGTCGAGGAGGGTGGAGAGGAGCGACGGGGCGGCGATGAGGCGGTCGTGGAGGAGGATGACGGCGCCGGGATGGAGGCGGCGCATTATGCGGTCAGCCACGCGGGATTCCCAGTCTGGGCGGTCGCAATGCATTGTGTCAAAGCTCCTTATGCTCCAGCCGACAGTTTGGAGTCCGAGGCGTTTCACGGAGCGGGCAATCGTGGGATTCACCACGCCGAACGGTGGACGGAAAAGACGGACCTCGGTGCCGGACAATGTTTCCAGAGCTGTCTTACAACGCCGGATATCCTCGGTCATGCGCGACGCAGAGTAAAGCGGAAACAAATTCTCATGGCCCCACGAGTGGATTCCTATCTTATGTCCATCTGCAAGCGCCTGACGGACAATATCTTCGTTTCCGGAAATATTCTTGCCTATGATGAAGAAGGTTGCGCGGGCTCCATGTTTACGCAAAACGTCCAGGACCCCGGTGGTGCAAGTCGTATTGCGCAAAACATCGGCATATCGTTCACCCCGGACAGGACCGTCGTCAAAGGTCAGATAGACTACTTTCCCGGTTGTACGTTCACGACAAAAAGCCTTCAGATACACGCCCGACCTGATACTTGCGGATGCCCAGAAAAGGAAACCGCAGACAGACAGGACAATGCAGATGACAACGAGCGCCGACATAGGGAATTACAATGCAAAATCATTGGAAATCAATGCCATGACGCCGTCAGGATTGACATCGTCCACGCACAGGGTCATCGGACCGGAACCATTAGTGGAGAGGCGGTCGGCGATGATGACGGGAAGCATTGACCCGAAAGCGCCATATTCGGAAACAAGGCTGCTGCAACGGACGGTATCATAAACAGTCCCGTGTCCGGCACATGCTGAAACGAATTCATCCACAGGACAGGACGCCGGAGCCATGCCCAAAATCCGTGCAGAGCCTCCTGCTGAAGAAAGAAGCAGAGCGCCGGCGCCCTCACCGAGAGGCATAAAATCGCCATTGTCAGCACGATACAGCCCCAGACGACGGCGCAGCACATCCACTTCCGGTGTAATCTCGTCGAATCCTCCGACAAGCACATGCTGCCACGGATGTTCATCCAGAAGCATGACGGCATCGGCAAATGATGCCATGAAACCGGACGCATGCTGGACATAGGTAGTATTGTAACTCCTTATCTTTCTCATCAATGCAATATAGCCGGATGCTGTATTGAAAGTGGACTGCATGAAAGGCGACGGATTCAGAAGTTCCTCGTCACGGTCATAAATACTGCTGCCGAAAGAGACGGTATCTTTCATGAAGCCCATCCCCGTAAACGTCACTATACCAGCCACTCCTCGGATGGCAACATCACCCAGCGCCTGCAAGCCGCAATACACGGACATTTTCAGGAGCCGCCCCATACGGCGCCGCAAATTGGCATCGGTTATCACCGGTTTATAGTCAGGTTCGGACGCGGACAAAGGCAGCGCCGCCGCACCGGCTATATAACATGGCTTCTCCGGAATTATCATCAACTTGCTCATACTCTGGAAAATATCAATGATACACAATTGCCGCTGAAACCGAATGCCGAAGACATGGCATGATTCGCATGCAACAACCCGATTCCGTCATAAGGCACCAGACCGGTTTCGTCAACAGATCTCCCCCACTTCACATGTCGCATAAACCCAAAATCATTGGTTTCCAATGCTTTGCAGACCAACGCCGCTTCTATTCCTTCGGAAGCGCCAAGCGTATGCCCAATGAACGGCTTTACGGAACTGAACGGCGGAACGCAGCCTCCGAAAACCCGCAACATGGCATTGCTCTCGGCAAGGTCATTCACTTGGGTTCCGGTACCATGGGTATTTACAAAGCCGATTTCACCCGGTTCTAGTCCCGCAAGTTCCAATGCGGCCTTCATTGCCAATCCAGGCCCTATCCCTTCAGGCGTGCTGGCCGTCTGATGGTACGCCTCATTGGCATTGCCCCAGCCCGAAACCTTACAGTAAGGACGGTCAGCTTCAGCCGTAAGCACCAGATAACCTGCACCTTCACCAAGATTGAGCCCCGCGCGGTCTTCACGGAACGGACGGCAGATTTCCGGATCCAGGATGCGGAGCGAATTGAATCCGTTCAATGTGAAACGGCACAGGGAATCCACACCGCCGACGATGGCGCAGTCAGCCATACCATGGCGTATCATTCTGGCTCCCAGCATTATGGCGTTGCCGGCGGCAGAACATGCAGTACTGACGGTCGACACCAGGGACGGCTCATCTATAATATCCTGGTTCACAAGGAATTTCACCATGGCAGAAGTCACGGCACCGGGCGAATGCATTTTAAGGAGTTCCGCATTTCCCCCCTCCAGATTCTGACGATGCGCCGACCAGAACACTTCGCTCAAGTCCATTCCTCCTACGGAAGTACCTGATATAAAGACAGTTCTATCACCAAGAGTCACGCCTCTCGAAGCAGCATCCTGCACAGCCTCCTTGACAGCCTTCAGGCCCAGAAGAACTGTCCGGCTTACAATCTCATCCGGATTGATACCAAGCTCCGTTTTAAGCTCAGTATCAGACAGATGCACCTCTCCTACCGGGGAATCGACACGAGTTTCGATACGTTCCGGCTTGGCAAGACGCGAACATCCCAAGAGCATACTGGAGACAGTTTCCCCAAGATTGCCCCCGGCAGCCGAAACCACGCCGGCTCCGCTCACGTATACATTCCGGCTCAAGATTATTTGTTCTGATTAGCCCTGATGCAGTCGGCCATCGTTTTGACCGAATAGAACACCTGCTTTCCCTCGACAGGATTCTTCAACTTGATGCCGTAATCCTTATCCAAAAGGAGTATAATCTCCAGAGCATCAATCGAATCCAAGCCCAGACCATCTTCGCCGAAAAGCGGAGCCTCCGGGTCAATGTCTTCAGGTGTAATTTCTTCAAGGTTCAGCGCGTCAATGAGTTGCGCTTTCAGTTTTTCTATCAGCTCGTCCATATAAATTTCAAATTAATTCTCACAAAAATAGCCATAATCCGCTGCAACTGCAAGATGTCAGTTCTGTCGCTCCAGAAGTTTGAACATAGCCCCATATTTGCCTGCAATGCTGTCGAAATATCCTATTATACAATATTTCAGGTCCTGCGCAGCCATCATCATTCCGGCATATTGACGGATGTCGCGCATCTGCCTGTCATCCGACCAGAACCACGTATTTTCCCCTTTGATATGATGCCGGATAGAAACTTCACCGGCAGCCACATTCGGCAGAGTATATACGAAAACGGCAGGACTGGCGCCCGCATCTCCCTCACTATCAATAATCTGCTGATGTTTCATATCCGTATCGAGACAGCCGTAACGACCGGACAAAACCATTCCGCATTCTTCCTCGCCGAAGTCAATGCCCTCCAGCAGCCTGTCAGCAGCGACATATGCCAGCTTGCAGAAATCATCCATCTTGTAGAACTTCATGTTCTGCCCTCCTCCGGCCTTGAACGCATCACGGATAAACACATGATAATCAGCATTTTCATCAACAAAAACCACTTCGCCGTCCACATTCACGCTGCCGTCGCCGATTACCACCACCCTGCATTCACGGACATCAATATCCACCAATCCTCCGACTTCGCCGTCACCGCTATCGCCCGATTCCAACGCCACCGCAGCATTGGTCCCGCCGAATCCCGAAGCCGTTTTAAGACAATGACTGACAGCGTTTTCGGCCAATCCGCGATTCGCGGAGGATACGTTCAACGGCATTGGCACACCCAATTCGGAAAAGCCTGTCGTTCCGGCACAAACACCTCTTTTCAATTCCTCTGCGGCAATGATTGTTTCAATGACTCCCGATGCACCCATCGTATGGCCGAAATACGGCTTGAGGCTCTGGGCCGGAACATCTTGCAGTCCGGCAAGCGAGGCTGCCTTCGATTCCATTTCATCATTGTAAGCCGTGGCGGTGCCGTGCATCTGCAACATATCCAGATGCTGCGGAAGTACCCCAGCCTCATCCATGGCCCGGCGCATTGCGAAATACAATCCGTCACCGGTTCTGGACGGGCCTGAAATATGGTTCGCATCATCGGTTATCGCTCCGCCTGAAATCGCCACATCACTGCCGGAAAGGC
>FR882208.1:47590-69347 GCA_000434935.1 Bacteroides sp. CAG:709
CGCCACATCACTGCCGGAAAGGCGGTTCCTTGTCAGAAGGATTGCCCCGCATGCTTCTCCCAGATTCAGGCCGCAGCGCGATGCGTCATAAGGCCTGCAAACCTCGTCGCTCAATGATTTAAATGAAGCGAAACCACTGGTAATGAACCGGTTCTGTGTATCTACCCCTACTACTACAGCATTGTCACAAACGCCCGAAAGGATCATTCTTCTGGCGATTACGATGGCTGAAACGCCGGAGATGCACGCATTGGAAATGACCCGGATATTCGCAGCCGGGAAGTCAGTCATCGCACCGATTCTGGATGCCATCTGCCCGAAAAGCAGCGGGTCGTCATCTACCGGAACCCGGGGTCCTTCCCCGCATCGGCCTTCCAGAAGGGAAACATTGCCCTTGGCTGAAGCGACAATCATCATTGTACGGCCATCCGGAGCGTCAGCAAAAACATTCTTGACACATTCAGCTGCAAGGAGTTCCGCACGCGTATACTCTTCGCCGTACTTTGCGCGGAGAGCTGTATAGACTGACTCGGGAATTATCCCAGCCATCACGGAAGATTGCGTGACGCGCGGATCCGTGCATAGTTTCACGCCGCTTTCGCCACGCAGAACCGCATCCATGTTCCGATGCACGCCTTCACCCAGCGAAGTTATCATCGCCGCGGCTGATATGTAAACCTTTCCTTTCAGCATTTCATTTCAGGACGCAACGGATAAGACTATGTCCATATCCCAGATTATCAATGATTTCCACAATCTTCAGACCGGCATTGCCAATCATGTTTTCGAGGTCCTCGCTGAAGAACATCTTGCTGTTTCCGTTCGCCATCGCCGTGAAATAGACGCTGGTCTGCGCCAAGTCGAACGAGGCTGTGTCAAACCTTTGCCTGTCCCACAATGTCTCCATGATAAATACCTGTGTATCAGCAGTTATGCTCTTCGCGACGCGGGACAATATGCTGACGACCTGTTCCTCGGAAAAGCAGTCCAGGAACTGGCTCATCCACACCACATCGAAACCGCCAGGAATCGCCGTCTCAGGCTTGAGGAGGTCGCCCGCGTGGGTATGTATCCGTTCAGCTCCAGGTTTACCATCAATGTTTTTCTCCAGCATACCGATCTGCTGAGGCAGGTCCATGACGGTAACATTGACATCAGCATATTCGGAAACGCACTTCAACGCAAATCTTCCCGTATTTCCGCCGATGTCGAGAATCGAAGCCGGATTGGTTGCAAACACGTGTGACAGAGCTTCTTCGAAAGAATTGTCCGAATAGAAATGATCGAATCCGAACCAGCTTTTCTGGATTTCCGGCTCAAATGAGGAGAGCCCTTCGTACAATGTCGGCCAGTTTCCAAGTTCCTTGAGCCCGGCAGGTTTCCCTGTCTCTATCGCCTCGTCCAGATGGAACATTCCCTTATAGTTCACGTCATGGTTGAAGTCAATGTCAGCTTTCACCATGGGGTCATTCAGCAGGAACCACCCTATCTTGGAAATAGTGAAACGACCGTCGTTGTAAAATACCGTTCCGGCCGTGAGAGAAGATTCCAGAAGAACCTTGGCCCCGTACATTGAAATGCCTGACGCTGAGGAGATTTCAGCTATAGTAAGGCCGGCAGGATTTTTTCTGCCCGCTTCTTCCAACATGGCGAAAATACCATATTTAATCATCAGGCGGCTGACCTGAAAGACAATCGGCGCAAATGCAATCTGGTGTGCAACACGTTGGGCATCAGCGGCCGACATCCGGTACCCGTTATATTTCTTGTCCATAATAATCAGAGGTTCATTTATTTCGCAATCCCCAGAAGTCATAGTAATTATACCATTGTTCAGGATGCGCTGCAAGTTCTTTTTCCAATGCCCGTACAAATTGTTCAAGGACAATGTTTTCCGCATCTTTCCTGTGTTCGGGCTGTTCAATCATTGAAAATGAGAAGCGGTAGGTCATGTGCGGCTCGCGTACGGAGAAATAGAGCAGCACCGGGACACGCATCCGCGCGGCCAGATGGAATACGCCGAACGGAAACCTGGCCTCACGTCCCATCAATGCAGATGTCATGAGTTTCTCTTCATTGACATACCTGTCTCCCAGAAAACATACCAGTTCGCCCCTGTCCAGCGCCTCGGTTATCATGAAGATATGCGCGAGATTGTCCTTGTTTACAGGTATTATCTTGAACGGGGCGTCGGACTTCTGGTTTTCTTCCAGAACTTCCTTTATATCAGCATGTTCATTGTCATACATCACGAGGTTCAGCTTGGTGCCGTACCGTTTGAAAAACGGTTCTCCTGCAGCCCAGTTGCCGAAATGCGCACCGATTATAATAGCGCCACGTCCTGCCTCGACGGCATCTTTCAGCAAGTCGAAATCTTCGAACTTATAGTTGTATCTGTCTGACAATCCGGAAGATATCGCCACTTTGTCAATGATTGACTGCCCGAAAGAGAAGTAGTTCCGGAAAATGAAAGCCGCCGACTTCAGCCTGCCGTAACCGAGAATTTTTCGCGCATATCGCCAGATGTCGGCTGTCGAGGAAGGTGCTGCCGCAATGAAATACAGGGCGACGAAGAACAGCAGGAAATATGCGGACTTCACGCCGCAATGCCTTATCAGAAAAATGAATATCTGATAGCCCGTCTTTCCTCCCCGGGATTTTCCCTGCCATTGTTCCGCCATAGGTCCAATGTTTACTGACGGGTTTCGGCCCCTGAAATCTTTCCGTAAAGAAAGTCATAGAAATCGGAAAATGTCCGGATTCCGGCGAAGTCTTCCTTCTTCATGACATAACCGAAATTCTTCTCAACGAGCACCACGATGTCCACTATGTCCAGACTGTCCAGGTCCAGCACTTCCATAAGTGGCGCATCAGGCTGCATATCAATGATATCCGCCTCGAATTCTTCCGACAATATACTATTGACTTTAGTGACAAGTTCTTCTTTGGTCATCATGGAATCAGCATTAAACATCCAAAATTTTCCTCAATATCAAGTTTACGAAGTTATAGCATTTTTTCGGCTTGTGCAAATCGGAGAAATAATATAAATTTGGACAATTTATCATTGACAATGAACTTTTCCGCTTCATATATACGCCTCACCCTCATCACCGCCGCTGCAGTCCTCCTGCAAGCATTTGCCTTTCCTCTTGCTTACGGAATGGAATCCGCTCAGGATTCCTCAAAATTCGGGCATAGAATGGGTATAGACACGCGTGGGGCATGGCTGATCCCGACCAATGATTTTTTTCGCGGAGAGAATTATCTGGGGCATCGTTTGAACAACGCCTCATCCATCCATCTTAAATATGCGTTCACTTTTCCGTCATGGAGCCGTGAGGGGTTATTGCATCCCACTGCATATCAAGGCATTGGAGTTGCGTGCAATACATTTTTCGACCACGAGGAAATCGGCACCCCTGTTGCCTTATATGTTTTTCAGGGAGCCAGGATTGCAGACATCGGGCCGAAACTTTCACTGGACTACGAGTGGAATTTCGGCATTTCGTATGGCTGGCATCCGTACGAGGGCCAGTTCGGTTCGTCAGGAACTTCAGACAGCGCAGACAGGCTAAATGACAAGAACACCGTCGTAGGTTCCAAGTTCAACGCATATATCAATGCCGGGCTGATGCTGACGTGGCGGGTCACCCCTTCACTTTCATTGAACGGAGGCATTGACCTGACACATTTTTCGAATGGAAACACGAAGTATCCGAACGCCGGCGTGAATTGTCTTGGCGCGAGGCTCGGGGCGGTTTACGGTTTCGGCAATGCTGGACGTAACAGTATGAACAGCAGTCTTTTAAAAGCCTCAACCAGGCACAAGGAAAAATTCATTGACAGACTATCCGTCGATGCCGTCATCTATGGTTCCGTCAGGGCCAAAGGCATGATTTACAATGGCCAGGCCGAGATTGCCAAAGGCAAATTCGGGATTCTCGGGGTAAATATCAATCCTCTTTACAGGGTCAGCCGCTGCTTTCAGGCAGGCATTTCTGCCGATATCCAGTATGACGAAAGTGCCAATGTCTTCGACCACGTGGCTGATGAACGTAGAGATGACGGCAGTATACAGTTTTATAGACCGGCATTGCGGGAGCAGATTGCGGCAGGCCTTTCGCTCCGCGCCGAACTGACGATGCCGATCTTCTCCGTAGCAATCGGTTTCGGTCACAATGTCATCTACAGGGGACAAGACATGACAGGATTCTATCAGCTCGCAGCCCTCAAGGCCCACTTCACGAAGCACCTGTTCCTGCACATCGGCTACAAATTGCGCAAATTCCACGACCCCAACAACCTCATGCTGGGCCTCGGCTGGAAATTCGGCGCAAGGACTTCGCGAAACTAGAATTCCTGCACCACAGGCAGTTCCAGATATGAATCCACGGAGCGGATGGTCATATCAATTTTCTGATAATCAGCGGATTCTGCCGTATATGGATTCTTCAGGAATTTCTGCGGATTCATGGCAATGAGCGGGAACCAGCTTCCCTGCACCTGCACCATGATGGAATGCCCCTGAACGAAATGGTGGTCAATGTCGCACATCGTGAATTCCACGGTGACCCGCTTGCCGGATTTCACGGATTCCGGTTTGCCGAAGCCGTTGCGGAAGCGGAGCGGCATGACATCACCACGCACCAGCATCTGATAGCCGTCAGGACGTACGTCAATGAGTTTCACGATGACATCCGCATCAAGCTTACCCCCATTTTCCGAGTCCAGCACAAGGTCCATTCTTACTTTGACAGGACCTGCGACATGGATATTGCTTTTCAATTCAGCGCCACGATATGTGGCGACATCTTTCCTTACTGATGCAAAGCTCTGGTCTGCAACCATATAGGACCTGTCGCGACCGGTGGATTTCACGTCCATATAAGGAACTGGAGATGCCGGGTCGGAAGTTATGGTCCGCGTGCCTTCAGATGGTGCGGAAGTCATTGACCTGAAGGATAGAGAGTCATGTCCGGACAGGTACAGCTTGTTGAATTTCATGTTTTTCGGAGGCCATACGTCATAGCTTTCCCAGAATTCCGCCATAGAGCGGCCCTCCATTACGCTGCGCATGGATTCGCCCGAAGGACAGACATTGACACGGACAGGCTTCACGCCTTTTCCTTCCAGATAGTATGAAAAGAACGGGAACTCCACACTGTCCTGATAGTAAGCGCCGGATTTTTCGCCGTACCAGACGTCCGCGAGATGGTTTGCCGTGCGGTTGTTCCATCCGCCGTGATACCATGGTCCGGCAGCCAGATACAGTTCACAGTCCGGAGACATTGTCTTCAACATATCGTATGTACGGAAAGCGCCGTAGCAGTCTTCAGCATCGTAGAAGCCACCGGTCACCAGCATCGGGATCTTTATGTCCTTCAAGTGCGCGCTCGGGTCCCGGTCCTTCCAGAAGCGGTCATAATCAGGATGTTCCATCATCTGATTCCAGAAGCGCAGGCTGTCGCCGAGAAATGCGTCGATATCCTTCAACGGCCTTCCCAGATAATAGTCGTAAATGTCCTTGTCAATGTTCAGGATACTTCCGAGGCTTTCGGTCGACGGACATGGACGGTGACGATAGAAACTTGAGCCGAAACGGTAGGCATCCGCAAGGCAGAGCGCTCCGTTATGATGCGCGTCATCTCCCATAAACCAATCAGTAGCAGGAGCTTGCGGCGACGCAGCCTTAATTGCCGGATGGCGGGACAATGCTGCCATAGTGGTGTAGAATCCAGGATATGAAACACCCTTCACGCCCACATTGCCGTTATTCTTCGTGTTCTTCAAAAGCCATTCTATCGAATCGTACACGTCAGTGGCATCGTCCACCTGCACCACGCCTTTCACTACAACCGTATCTGCAGCGCCATCAGGTCCCGACACATAGGGTCTCATGTTTTCATATTCACCTTCACTGAGGAATTTTCCTCGCACATTCTGCTGAACGATTATCCATCCTTCAGCCGCATAATTCGCCATATCCCATTTCATTCCGCCAGGATATTTCTCGACCTTGCCCTCCGTTTCGATTTGTCCGGGTTTTAGGCCGTATGGCTTGAGTCCGTATGGCGTACGAAACAGCATAATCGGGCCGGCCTTCTCGCCAAGTTTCTCAAGAAATTGCTGCACAGGCTCATATATGGCCGTATAGACATGTTTCCCGTCGCGCATTTCTATCATGACTTCGCGTCGGGTATAGTTTTCCGTGAGCCAATTGTCATCTACGATTTGACCGTTCTGTGCGAATGCCGATGCCAATGCTGACATCATTAGTGCAATAACTGTGATTATGCGTTTCATTATACGTTATGTTTTAACAATTCACCCGCAAAGTTAGTCATTTTCTGCTTATTTCCTTTCATTTCGTTTTATTTCGTCCATCAGGAAACTCTACTTCCCATGGGTAACGCCGTAACCGAAGAGGGCAAAATCGCCTTTGCAAGGATCGTTGGGAAAGATATCGCGGAAGGCATCGGTAATTTCCTGGACGGTCTTGATATCCTTTGGCTTGCGGGCAGTCAGACCAAGTTCCACAGCCTGGGTGTAGACATGGACATCCAGGGGAATCAGAAGCTCGTCAGTGGAAATGTTCTTCCACAGGCCCAGATCCACCTTGCCGTCGTCACGGACCATCCAGCGCCGGAGCATGTTGATTTTCTTGTTCGGCGCCTTCGCATCTTCCTTCTGCCCGAAAACCAATGTCCTGATTTCGGAAACGCCCAATGATTCCAGACTATCCTGCCCGACATAGATGCTTCTCAACCGCGCGCAAATCGCCGCCACCTCGCCCCATTTCACGGTACGATGAATGCTGACGGGGTCGTCACGCCAACTTCCCCGCATTACATAATCGTATGGTTTCCAAGACATTTCATCGAAAAGTCGGGAACAATCACGTACAATCATTGACCTGCGCCCCCAGGCGAAATGAGCCGCGAAAATCGCCGAAATCTCCACGTCTTTCAGGCCGCATAGGCCGGAACGCATCAGTTCCGCGAAACGCGTAGGGAAAATTATCGGGTCCTCCTGAAAATATTGCCTGTCATTGTAGGTTTTCGCCCATTGTTTCAACAGGGCTGCCGTTTCTTTTGTCATATTATTACAAAGCTTTTACCGAATCTCTCACGGCCACCGAATCCTTTGCCTCCACAAGTGCCTGAAGCTGAACCGACAACGTCTTATATAACGAATCTAGTAGCGTCATATTTTCAGGACGGACAGGCTCGGCGCTCGGCGACTCCATGGTCAGCGGATTGATAGGCGAACCTCCTTTCCAGACACGGAAATCCAGATGAGGACCAGTAGCCACGCCGGTCGCGCCGACATAACCGATGACATCCCCCTGACGGACACGGTCACCGACTTTAAGACCGGAAGCATAACGCGAAAGATGCAGATATGCAGTCGTATAGACAGAATTATGGCGGATCTTCACGGTATTTCCGCCACCGCCTGACCAGCCCTTGCTGATGACGGTACCGTCACCGATCGACATGACCGGCGTACCTGTCGGAGCCGCATAATCCACGCCGGTATGGGCCTTGACTCTACCCGTCACAGGATGCTTGCGACGATATGAAAAACCGGAACTGATGCGGGAAAAGCGCAGCGGCGCCTTCAAGAACGCCTTTTTCATGCTCTCGCCCTTCTCGTTCCAATAAACATTGCCGCCATCCCCCTGATCCAGCCGAATCGCAGGAAGACACTTCCCGCCATGAGAAAATTCCGCGTAATAAACCGTGTCAATGTCAATGACTTCACCTCCGCACAACGCTTCATCATACATGACGCTGAAACGGTCGCCCGGCTGAATGGAGAAGAAATCCACCGTCCAGGCATAGATATCCTCCAGATGAAGAATCAACATCTGAGGCGCTCCGGCACGACGCATATCATTCCAGAGCGATGATGAAATCTTCACGTCAGCGAACTTCCTCACATGGTCCACAGGACGCGCAACTTTCCATGCTCCAAACGGTTCCGTACATTTGAACACCGTCATGTCTATCTTGTTCTCATTGTACACGACAAACTCCAGAACCTGCTCCGTGGAATCCTTCAGCGTATAATACGCCTGCCACGGATTCCCCGCGCGCATCTTCCCCGGCGAGAAAACAGAATCGCTCGCCGACACCAGATCCATCGTCTGCTTCGGCGTCAAGCCCAGACGAGTCATCAGCTCCATAAAAATCTCGCCGTTTTTCACCACGCCTTCGGCCAATGCGAAAGAATCGGTGCAGAAGCCCAGCGGATAAACGGTATCTTTCTGTTCTTCAATGATTTTCGTTTCCTTTCTGTGACAGGAAGGAATAAATGTCAATGCTGCCACAGCCAAGAGCGCTCCGGCAAGCGATAAAGTCCCATGTTTCATGGCATCAAAGATAATGAAAAAATGACTACCTTTGAAAGATTTGCATCGAAAGAGACAGTATGCAGGGCGACAAAAACATAACTCCGGTGGCATTTTTCCGCTCACCGTTTTCCTCCAAGTTCGGTGTCCCTCGCCAAAGCGGCGTGGTGGAAGAACTCGAAGGAAGAATCGTGTTCACGCGGGAATTCGCCAGAGAAGAAGCGATACGCGGATTGGAAGGCTTTGATTACCTGTGGCTTATATGGGGTTTCTCCGGCAATGAAGGCAAATGGAGCCTGACCGTCAGACCTCCGCGCCTGGGCGGCAACAAGTCCGTAGGCGTTTTCGCTTCACGCTCCCCTTTCAGGCCCAACGGGCTCGGACTCTCCTCAGCCAAAATCATTGACATTGACCTGAATGGCCCCGAAGGGCCGGCAATCATTGTCGCGGGCGCGGACCTTATGGACGGCACGCCGATTTATGACATCAAACCTTATGTGGCGTATTCGGATGCGCATGAAGGCGCGCGTTCCGGCTTCACGGACGAGACGGCATGGCATGAGGCGGAGGTGGATTTTCCGGAAGGACTCCAGCAGAAATTCACCGGGCTCAGCAAGACGACAGATACTGAAAAAGCTCTCATCGCATTGCGCAAGACATTGGAACAGAAGCCGATACCCCAATACAGCCATGACTCTGGGCGCATTTACGGCATGCCGTTCATGGGATGCGACATCCGGTTCCGCGTAGAGGGCAACCGCGTGACTGTCATTGACATAGACCCTGAAATAAAACAAAAATAGCATGACACCGACAATCATCATCATAACAATACTCGCCTACTTCGCCACCATTCTTGCAATCTCCTGGTTTACAGGCAGAAAGGCCGACAACGCAGGTTTCTTCAGCGGCAACCGCAAGCAGTCCTGGTATGTCGTGGCTTTCGCAATGATAGGGTCAGCGATGTCAGGCGTGACGTTCGTTTCCGTGCCGGGCATGGTCGCGGCATCCGGATTCGGCTATATGCAGATGACACTCGGATTCATTGCAGGACAGCTGGTCATAGCTTTCGTGCTGGTGCCGCTTTTCTACAAGATGAACCTGGTCTCCATCTATGGCTATCTGGAAAACCGCTTCGGCATCTCCTCGTACCGCACAGGCGCATGGTTCTTCTTCATTTCCAAGATGCTGGGCGCCTCCGTCAGGCTCTACCTCGTCTGCATCGCCCTGCAGCTCATGGTCTTCACCCCGCTCGGGGTACCGTTTCATGTCAATGTCCTGGTGACGATTCTGGTGCTCCTTGCCTACACATATCGCGGTGGCGTGAAAGCCGTCATCTGGATTGATTTCCTGAAAACATTCTGTATGCTGGTATCCATCATCCTCTGTACCATCTTCATCAGCAAGGCTTTAGGTTTCACATTCGGCTCGATGTGCCACGCCGTGGCAGACAGCGGAATGTCCCGCATATTCTACTTCGACGATCCGGACCACCCGCAATATTTCTTCAAGCAATTCTTCGGCGGAATGTTCACCCTGATAGCGATGACAGGTCTGGATCAGGACATGATGCAGCGTTCTCTTTCATGCCGCAACGTGAAGGACTCGCAGAAAAACATCATCACCAGCGCATTGCTCCAGACCGTGGTGATTTTCCTTTTCCTTGTGCTTGGCGTGCTTCTCTATCTGTTCGCCGGGACTTATCAGATACCGGAAGCCGCAGGTGACCGATTATTTCCGGCCGTTGCGACAAGCGGACTCCTTCCTGCCCTGTGCGGCATCCTGTTCGTACTGGGCCTGGTGTCCTGTTCATACGCTGCCGGCGGCTCCGCACTTACAGCATTGACCACATCATTCACGGTGGACATTCTGGGGACGAAAGGACGTACGGAAACGGAAACGAAGACATTGCGCCAGCGCGTCCATATAATCATGGCGGCATGTATGGGCTTGACTATCATCATATTCTCGCTGCTGAACAACACCAGCGCAATCGATGCCGTATATAAACTCGCGAGCTACACCTACGGACCGATTCTGGGAATGTTCGCCTTCGGCATATTGACGCGAAGAGAGGTTCGCGACGGCTGCGTTCCATGGGTTTCGATTGCCGCGCCACTGCTCTGCCTCGTGCTCCAGCTCAATTCCGAGCGCTGGTTCGGCGGTTACCAATTCAGCTATGAACTGTTGATTTTCAATGCTTTATTCACAATGCTAGGCCTGCTGGCGTGCAGCCGTCAAGGAAAGGCATAATCGTATACGACCCGAAACTACAATTAATGAAATGAAGAACAGAGAACAAACAATCATACGGACAAGCTGGGCAGGAGTCGGCATCAATGTCCTCCTGGCCGGTTTCAAGGCAGTCATCGGACTGCTTTCGAATTCTCTCGCCATCTTGCTAGATGCGGTAAACAACGTCACGGATGTGTTTTCCGCAAGCGTAACCATCATCGGCATGAAACTGGCCTCCAAACCGGCTGACAAGGAACATCCGTTCGGACATGGCAGGGCAGAATATTTCACGGCCGTACTCATCTCCGTAATCATCATATTGGCGGGAGGTTCGTTTCTCGTGGAATCATTCAAGAAGATTCTGCACCCCGAGCCGGCGGACTATTCCACGCCGATGCTCATCGTGCTGGCAGTAGCTGTTCTCGTGAAGATTCTGCTGGGGCATTTCGTGAAACGCATCGGCCACAGGGTCAATTCGGAATCACTGGTGGCAACAGGCGCAGACGCATTGTTCGACGCACTGGTAACAAGCGCCACTCTGGTCGCCGCCATCTGTGGAATGATATTCGGACACAGCCTGGACAATATCCCTATCGACGGCATCCTCGGTCTTCTTATCTCATTGATAGTCATCAAGTCAGGCTACACGATGCTGATGAGCCCGGTCAATGAGCTTATGGGCGAGCGCATCCAGGCAGGATTGACGAAAGCCATAAAGGCGGACATCTGCAAAATCAGTCCGGTGCTGGGAGCTTACGACCTCCAGCTTCACAATTACGGTCCGAAACAGATGATCGGAGCCGTAAACGTGGCACTCCCGGAGGAAATGACCGCCGAGCAGATTCACCTCCTTTCGCAGCGTATCAGACGTGAAATATATGAGAAATACAGCGTCCTCCTGACAGTAGGAATCTATGCCGTAATCACCGGAAACAAGGAAATCGTCGAAATGCAGGATGCCATATCATCCATAGCAATGTCGCGCCCAGGGGTACTCCAAGTCCACGGAATGTTCATTGACACCGCCGAGCGCCATATCTCGTTCGACATTGTCATAGACTTTTCCGTACGCGACATCCTGTCATTGAAACAGGACATCACCGATGCCATCCTAGCGCGCTGGCCGGATTATTCCGTCCAGATCAATGCCGACAAGGATTGGTGCGACTAAAGGCCTTTGGCCTTGCCTTCGTCCCAGATGGCGTCCATTTCCGCCAATGTCATTTCCTTAAGGTTGCGGCCCTGTCTGAGGGTGTGTTCTTCCAGATATGTGAAGCGGCGGCGGAACTTGTCACATGCGCGGTTCAATGCCGTGTCAGGATTCAGTCCATAAAGTCTGGCGGCATTGATCACCGAGAACATGAAGTCGCCTAGTTCTTCTTCGGCGCGGTCTCTGGCGGTTCCCGGAACCGGAGTCATGGTATATCCTGCCGGAACGGTATCGCCCAGTCCCTCCTCTTCAGCCATCGCCTCAAGTTCCGCCTGGAATTCTCCCTGCTCTTCCTTGACCTTGTCCCAGACCTGCGACGGGCGTTCCCAGTCGAAGCCGACTCCCCTCGCCTTGTCCTGCATGGAATAGGCTTTCAGAATCGGTGGCAATGAATCCGGCACTCCGGAAAGGACACGTTTGTTGCCGCCTTTCTCCTTCATCTTCATCAGTTCCCAATTCTCGGAAACCTGCTCTGCATCAGCGGCTTTCCCCTCTGCAAAGACATGCGGATGACGGAAAATCATCTTCTCGCAAAGACGTTCCATAACGTCAGCGACATCGAATTTTCCCTGTTCTTCGGCAATCTTGGAATAGAACACAATGTGCAGCAGCAGGTCGCCAAGTTCCTTTTCCAGGTCCTTGTCGTCTTTCTTCATCACAGCATCACTGAGTTCATAGACTTCCTCCACGGTCAATGACCTGAGAGTATCCCACGTCTGCGCGCCATTCCACGGGCATTTCGCCCTGAGCTTGTCCATCACATCCAACACGCGCCCGAACTGCGCCAGTTTTTCTTCTCTATCGTGTGCCATAGTAAAATCAATTAAGCATTCCCGTCCGGTTCCCGGACATCTGGCAAAATTAGCAAGAATCTGCAAGAAAACCACGAGCGCATAGATGAAAAATGCCGGCAGGAATTCCTGCCGGCACCACAGTATCTAGAGCTATATCAACTCAACCATGAACTACCATGGAGTTGAAAGATCCTCGCTTGATACATTCTCTACCCAAGTAAAGGTCTTGTTTGTACGCAAGTGGTGATGATCGCCTGCAAGATTCTTGAAGACTCTCTGACTTGCATCATAGTTGCCCTTGGAAATTCTCCAGTAACCGACAAGGCCTTTGCTGCTAGGTGAAACGGACTTGATGCTGTTGGCAATCTGATCTGCCGACCTCGCCACATCCCATACACGGATTTCGTTTGTCATAGTCTGGCAGCCATACCACCAGCTGTCACCAGGAGCCCAGGTTCCATTGCTGCCACCTACACCCATGAATGACATATATGGGAACTGGCCTTCATTGATAACCTTTGTCGCAATTTCCTTTCTGCCTGCAAATGAACCATTCACATAAATTGTCACATAAGTTCCGTCGAAGGTAACCGCATAGTGCTGCCACTTGTTGGATTCGATAGCGATAGTAGGGTTCAAATAATCTCCGATACCCTGGAACTGAGCCCATGAATGAGCTTTCACACCGTCCTGGTCATTCTGAGGGTCCTCGAAACGAGCCATGAATTCGCCTGTGCCCGGATTACAGAAGAACAAATCCCTATTACGATTGCTGGTATTTGATACCTGCAGACGCATCTCGATAGTAAACTGCGGGATATTGAAAGCCTCATCTGTCCTGAGACCGGAAGCGCCGTTGAATTTAGCGACATCATCTATGATTTCAGAAGAAATCACATATACATAAGAACTCGTACGGCCAGTAACATCTGCATTGCCGGAAACTTTTTCCATACGGAGAGGCAGTGCAAACGGTGTTCCTATCAGATTTGCCGGAAGAGGATCAATAGAAATAATGAACGGATCCTGGGAATACTTTCCTGCCGGAATCTTTACAGCTGACTCCAGGTGCACAAGTTCCTCCGGAAGAACATCATAACTGGTACCTTCCGCAGCATTGAACTGTGCAAGCATATCCTTGTCGATAACAAGACGATACTCAACATCAGCATCATTCTTATCGGTCAAAGAAGGCGTAAGAGCGAGATTGGTAACTGACGCTCCAAGTGTCACGACAGTATTCGCAATACCTGGAGTGGCATTGCTTTCCACAATGTATGCATGGACTCCAAGTTTATCGCCCATTGATCCTGCTGCTCCATATTCCGCATCGTTACAGCCGCATGCAGCCATGGCCACAAGAGCAAGAGCGCTATATTTAATAATATTTTTCATAAAAATTCTCATTTAAGATTTATTGAATTTCTTCCGGAGACTTAGTCCTTCTTGATGATTTCTTTTCCCGGAGCAGGATTCTGCTGCTGAATGGCTTTACGCATCCATTTGTATGGAGGATTGTTTACCTTCTCATTACTGAAACGATAAGCGCCGAATCCTCCCTTTCTGAAGCCATTTGCAGGCTGCCAGTCTGCAAATCCTACAAGAGACGGCATGACTTTCTTGTCCCACTTGTAATCATCTTTGTCAAACCACCAGAATCCACCGTTCAAGCAGTCAATAGCACTTTCAAGATTCTCTGTCGCAATGAACTTTTTAGTAATTTCTTCCTCTGACATTACAGATGAGAAAGCCGAAATGGTACTATTCAGACGATATTGCAAACTCCTGGCATTATTGGCCGTATTCGGGCCGACAAAACTGGTAGTTGCATAAGCCTGGTTCACGAAATAATCGAAATACTTGATAAGATTTGCCGCATTAGGCATTGCGGTATAATATCCGTCGACAATAAAAATCTTGTCTGTACCGGACTGAGGACCGATATACTTGCCCATTTCTTCTACGAACCAAGTAAAATACTGTCTGTTACGGCAAAGTGATCCACCATACTCACCCGGCTCATAGTCGATATCGATACCGCTGAAACCATAGATGTTCAAAGAATCGGCAACAGCCTTAGTCCATTTGATGATGGAGTTATGGATAGCCTCTTCATCACCATCTTTCCACCCCCAGTAATCCTTACGCTCCTGAACAGTAGTGTACTCACCAGGAGAATAGAAGCATCCTACCTCTGCTACGAATGAGCAGATAAGCACCTTGGTACCCTTTACCTGTGTGACGAAATCAAGGTCTGCCTTCTTGGTAGGGGTAAGATGGGCATTGTTCCACAAAGAAATGATATCCATAGAGTCAGGAACTGCCTGAAGCATGTTGTTCGTAGCGACACCGCCTTCACCCCATTCACTGAACCATCCGAATGAAACAGAGTGGTCGCTTTTCTTAAACGCCCTGAGCGCCTCATAATAAGCATCATCCTTTGTAATTTCGGTCATTGGCCTATCGAATTCTTTCGGCTCAGGTGTTGTCCAGTCACTACAGCCTGTCACAGCGAAAACCGCAACTGCCGGAATGAGTGCTTTCAATATATTGAATTTCATATTCTATCTGATTTTATAGATTAATTTTTCTTTGCCCAGAAAAGATCTACGGACTCGTCATCCTTGCCACCGAGCAAGCTTACAGCAGCTGCATAATTGTCTTTGTTCAATGTATGCTCCTTGTAAGAGTAACGGAGTCTGCGGAGACCGCGGGCATTGTTGGTGATTACACCATTTGAAAGGTTGTCGATAACCGGAGCGAGCTCAGGATAACCTGTTCTTCTGTACTCGGTCCAAGCCTCGATACCCATAGGATAGTTGGCAATCCATTTCTGTGTAATGATCTTTTCGAGTTTCTGCTCCTTGGTCGCACCGTCACTCCAAGCGATTGTTACCTTGGTGTTTCTGGTATAGTTAGGGAATCTACCCACAGGATCATTCTCATAAGAAGCTGGAACACTGCTTTCATCATCTATGTATTCATCAAAATCGGATACGCCCCACTGCTCCATCGAAAGTTTTATACCATGCTCGTAGAAATCTTTTGCACTGCCTGAAATCCATCCGTTAAGAATGGCCTCGGCGATAAGGAACTGAGATTCAGCAGCTACGAAAACAGGAAGTTTGTCAGTAGCAGAGAAAGCGCACATTGAATATCCTTGAACAGCTGTTTTTTCGAAAGAGCCTTTGCCTGAACGCATTCCGATATATTTTCCGCCTGTAGACTTGGTGAAGTATGCCGGACGTCTAGGGTCATTGTAACCGTTCATGTAATCCACGATAGACGAGCCGCTTCTGAGGTCACCCCAGGATGCGCTTGACAGCTGATAAGGGTTCGGCTGGGTGCGCGGGTCCATCATGGCATTGTCAGCATTGACATTGATGAAACCGAACGGAGACTCGTAAGCGCTCTTGAAGGCTTCTGCGTCACCGGAGCGGACTGCTGCGCGCATGATATATGAGTTGGCAAGTTTCGCCCACTTGGCATAATCTCCTGCGAATACAGGGTCCTGGGCTGCGATAGGCTTCTTGTCAGGATATGCACTTGCATAGCCGGCAAGTACGGATGCAGCATTCTTCAGGTCCTCGATAATGCTCTTGTAGACGTCCTCGTTCTTGTCGTAAGCCACATACATCTGGCCGTCTGTCACCTTGCTGTAAGGAATCGGGCCATACATGTCAGCGACACGCATCATAGCTGCGGCACGGAGGATATTTGCCATGGCATAATAGTGACCGGAAGCGCCTGTGAACTTCTCGATTTCGAAATAGTTAGCATAAATGTCGAGGAACATTGTTTCGTAAGGAATATTGTTCCAGGCATCGGATGCATTGAAAGTATCGAAGTTCTGACCGCCCCAACGGTTGGACAGTGTAAAGTATCCGCCAAGAGAGCCGACCATCTGGTCAATCATCTGGGAGTCATTCTGCTGCACATACATAAGAGATTCGATCATCGTCGGAATGAGAATTGACGGATCCGAACTCTTGATTGCATACGGGTCTGTATTATATTTCTCGAAATTCTTTGTACATCCTCCAAGTACGCTGAGGATAGCGCAGAAAGCGAGAACTTTGATTAATTTGTTCATGATATTCTTCGTTTTTAGAACTGGATTTTAACATTGAAACCGAAATTTCTGGTGCTTGGAAGCATGAAATAGTCAACTCCCTGGTAATAGTTGTTGCCTGTGGCAGCTGAAAGCTCCGGATCGAACGGTGCCTTGCAGTAGATCATTGCAAGATTACGTCCTACTATGCCCAATGTAAGATTCAGCTTGTCGTTGAACCACTTCTTAGGGAAGGTATAGTTCAATGAAAGTTCCTGGAGACGGACGTTGGTGGCATCATAGAGGTAGAATGCATCATAACCTCCCTGGGCCGTACTGATCGTGGTATAATAGTCTTTAGCTCCGAGCTTACCGTAGTTTACAGCAATTCCGCCTGCATCACGCATTGCGGCAGATGCTTCTGAAACGCCATAGTAGTCGAGAATACCCTGGGTTGCAGAGTAAACGAGACCGCCTACGCGTGCGGTGAGCACTACTCCGAGGGAGATTCCCTTGTATCCGAAGTTGTTGCTCCATCCGAAGTTGCCCTTAGGTGCAAGCTGTCCGGCCTTGTATGCCTCCACTTCTTCAACCTTGATGTTGCCGTTGTTGTCCACAGCAACGCTACCGTTAAGGTCACGTGCCACTCTGTGCTTGATATAGATATCAGAGAGAGAACCGCCTTCGCGGAGGATTACCTGAGGAGCCACGTTGGCTGCACCCAACCAGTCTTTCTCGATTCTGTCCACGTCTACCGGAAGACCGGTGATAGGGTCAGGAATACCATGAGCGAGTTCCTTTATCTTGTTCTTGTTGAAGGTATAAGTGAAATTGCTGCTCCAGCTGAAGTCACCCCATTTGTTGTCATATCCGAGAGCGAGCTCGACACCCTGGTTCTCGATGTTACCTGTCTGTGCCACGAAGTTCTTGTATCCTGAAGACGCAGAAAGCGGAGCATAGATGGTCTGGTTGTAAGTATTGGACTTGTAATATGTTACATCCAAAGAGAGGCTTTCGAGGAAGCGTACGTTGAGACCGATTTCCCATGACTTGGTATCCTCCGGCTTGAGGCTGTAAGCAGGATAGGTATCGCTCTTGCTCCAGTTGTGTGTCTGGTCGCTGTACTTGTAGCTAGGATTTGAAAGGAATCTGTCAAATGGAGAAGCTACCTGTGAATATGAACCGCGGACTTTCATGAATGTAAACCATGAAGGCATCTCGAACATATTGGAAACGACTGCAGAAAGACCTGCTGACCAGTAGAAGAATGACTTGTTGTCCGTATAGGCGAGCTGTGAAGCCCAGTCATTTCTTCCGGTGAGGGTAAGGAACAGCATGTTGTTCCAACCTGTTTCTACTGATGCGAAGACAGCCTGTGTCTGATCGTGCCATCCCTCCTGGTTGCCCTTGTAGTTGACAGCAGTATTGAGGTTGTTCGTAGCGAAGTGGTTAGGCAGGATGAGGTCACCGGAAGCGCGGGTCATCTCATATCTCTGGTCATTGATGGATGCACCGGCATTCACGATCAATCTCCAGTCACCCCAAGTCTTGTCGACATTGGCAATGATATCACCATAGAATGATCTGTCGGTCATGTTGTCCAGCATGTAACCGCCATTGTCACCTGCGAATGTGGTCAATGTAGTCGCATAGTACTTGGTGGTCTGGCGATATGTAGATTCGTCCAGACGTGCACGTGCGGTAACATTCAGCCATTTGAAAGGAATATACTGGAGAGAAGCATTGTACATGTAACGACGCTTGTTCATGTCACGGTCATTGCGGTTCTGCACCCAGTAAGGGTTCTGGATATTGTGGGAACCCTCGGAATACGGCCAGTACTGTGTCTTGACACCTGTTACAGGGTTCCATCTTTCATAGAGACGCACCTCATTGAAATCATCTCCTCTCGGGAAGAGGTAAAGACCAGGAAGAGGGTTGAAATAAGTACCCTGTGATACGAGGTTGTGGTCTTTCTGGATAATGAAGCTTGCACCGAAATCGAGGATGAGCTTGTCCTTTGCAAACTTGGCAGTATTGCGCGCGGTGAAGTTGTATCTGTCGTAGCTGCTCTCAGGAACGATACCGGTAGTATTGGTAGTGGTAGCGGAGATGTAGGTCTGGTTCTTGGCTGTGCCTGTGGAAAGTGAAACAGAGTTGATTACATCTGTACCGGTATTGAAGAATTTGCGAGGGTCATAGCTGTATGTGTCAGGAAGTTCTGCTCCCCAGCTGTTGTATCCCGCACTCTTTCCGTAACGGTCCTGCATGTCAGGCATCATGTATGCCCTTGAGAATGTGGTGCTGTTGCTGATTGTCACCTTGGTGGCACCTTCAGCGCCTTTCTTGGTGTTGATGATGATGACACCGTTCGCTGCTTCTGAACCATAAAGTGCTGCTGCAGAAGGACCTGTAAGCATGTTCACAGACTCGATATCCTCAGGGTTGATGTCGGCAGCTGACTCTGAGCTGACCATAGTGGACATTGTACCGCCGGAACCGCCGAAGCTCTTGTTGTACATAGGCACACCGTCGATCACGTAAAGAACGGTATTGTTCTTCTCGATGGACTTCATACCACGCATAACGACACGTGTGGTACTTCCCGGGCCGCTGGCTCCTGAATTGATCTGCACACCGGCAACTTTACCGACGAGAGAATTCACGAAGTTGGCATCCTTTACTGTAGTGAGTTTGTCAGAAGTGACTTTCTGCACATTGTAGGAAAGAGTTTTCTCCTCACGTTTGATACCGAGCGCGGTTACCACTACCTCATCGAGGAACTCGCTTGATACTTCCAATGAGAAATTCAATATGCTCTGACCTGTCCATGCGGCTTCAGCGTCCTTGTAGCCGAGAATGCTTACGACAATGACATCATTCTTTTCGAGACCGGTCAGTTTGTATTCGCCGTCAATACCGGAGATGACCGCTCCGGCCTTATCGCGAATCATGACGGCTGCCCCTGCGACGGGACCGTTGGAATCGGTAATTCTACCTTCAACCACTCCTCCCCGTGCCTCTTGGGCATTTGCAACGGAAGGAATAGCGACATTCAGGGCTCCTGCGGCGAATAGTGCCACGCATGCCCTTAAAATCGTTTGCTTCAAGTGTTTAAACATAATTGATTTTGTTAGTTTATGTGGTGAATATAATTCACAAGCGCACAAAATTACAACACTTAAATCAAATTTTCACCATTTTTAAAAAACATTTAATCAGAATTAGCACATTTCGGCAATTTTTTTTATCAGAATTGGGCTAGAACTGCACTTTTCAAACTTTTCACGTTCGTAAGTTAACATACTCTCGGAACACTGGCGCAAATTTGTGTCTGACTTGTTTTCCGCTGAAAATTCTTATACTTGAAGTTTGGTCGCCGGAAATTATGGCGGACAACATTTTATTATGAGAAAAATATTTTTCCTTTTGGCAGGCATTGTCACATCAGCATTGACAATATCATGCAGCGAAGAAGGTACCGGACGCAGGCCCGGCACCGATGACGGATACATTGAAATTTACGAAAATCCGAACTGGAAGATTTCTGCGGACGCGGCAGGGCTTTCAGCCGAAGTTTCCGTGAAGAGCATCAGCAACGAATACTATTATATAGATGTCATACGCCTGAACGAGTTCACAAGCACTTTCGGCAGCGACATGAACAAGTATCTTCTGGATGAAGCCCGCATGGTAAGGCAGCAGGCGGCGCAGGAGAACAAGTCATTCAACGAGTTCGTGTCCCGAGGAAGCAGCAGCGTGTCATTCAGCGACTTGACGGCAGAGTCATGGGTAGCCGTGGCGTTCGGGATGAACAAGGATTGGACATTGACCGGAGCATACGTCTGGACGACCTTCGACATAGACAAATTCGTACTGACATTGAACCCTTCATGGATAATAAAATATGACGGCAGGAAAGTCGATACCCAGGACGGCGTGTCGCAGGACGTGGATGTCATCAAGGTGGAAAGCTCCGACGGCAAGGATTACTGCCTGGACATTGTGATGGCAAAGGACCTGAAGTCATGGTACAACAATGACTTGGCCAAGTACATCCAGGATGAGCCGAATTACTACAACGGCGACATCTACAATGGCGTGATGGAGCTTCTCTTCGACAGGATGCGTTCAGGAGACTGGAAGGCAGTGGCTTACGGCGTAACGCCAAAGGGCACGCCGACCGGAGAATATGCCGTGCTGGACTATACCGTAAAACCGGAAACGGCATCGGCGGAGTTCAACAGATGGCTGGGCGCGTGGAAGTTCTCCGGAAAGGATTCTGGCGGAAACCAGGTGTCATACGACATCAACATATCGTCCGTGGATCCGAACTACATCTTCAAGGTGGAGGGTTGGGAAACCGGTTCGCAGAGTAAGCAGCCAATGGACGGCTATTCTTTCGAGACAGTCTATAACAGATTCAGTGACAGGATGTTGTTCAACGGATTATATCTCGAAACATATCAGGACAACAATAACAAGGACGTAGATTTCTGCTTCTACGGCAACTCCGATTTCAACGGGGAGCAGCTGGTTCTCACGGACGGGCGCACAATCGCCGAGGCGGCTCTTGCCAATGATGGTAATCATGGCACCGTCAGCGGCTGCAGTTTCGACTACATTGAGAACAACAAGACCTACCCGTCGACGTTCAAGTCAATGCAGTACATGGATTTGCCTGTTTCCAGCGACGAGGTGCTGATATACAATTCGAACGTCCCGCTCTTCCCTATCACGATGACACGCAGCACTTCCGGCAGGAGCATCTCAACGGCATCGGCACACAGCACCAAGGTTCTGCGAGTAAGACCGGCAAGACATGTCCGTGGCAATGCTTCCGTAACGTCCTCCAAAGCAAGGCGGAATCCGGGGACGCGCAAGTGATAGGAGCCGCCGGATGGCCAAGTTATGAGATGCGCACCTGGCGATCTTGGGGCAACCCCGAAAACGATTACCTCTCGTGCGTGAAAAGGCCAGATTTACTCACAACATGTCGAATTTTGGCCACGACGTGCGTGAAAAACGTTTTAACACGCACGGAGAGTTACATTGCAAGGAAATGACCATCAGTAAAGACCATGTGACAGAGAAGCCCCGGCGGGGGGGGG
>FR882208.1:69387-80815 GCA_000434935.1 Bacteroides sp. CAG:709
GGCATGGTCGCCCATGACCTTGTGAATGGGTGGCAGGCGACAGCCTGACGGGATGAGCGCAGCGAACCTCCAGAGGCTTCACCCCCGTCGGGGCGTGTCCAAGGTCGACACAAACATCACCATGATTACCTCCGGAGCAAGCTGTCGGGACGCGGCCACGCTTGTTTTCTGGAGACATTGATATTCAAATAGTTACAAAACAGGGCGTGGAAACGTGGCCTAAAAAAGGCTGCGTTTCCACGCTCTCGTTTAAATGGTATCTGATAATCAGCGGGTTACGAAATGCCCCGTGGCCGCGTCCCGCCGACGATTACTCTGCGATGCGGGCCTTGATGGCTTTGGTCTGCTCCTCGAAACCTGGCTTTTCCAGAAGGGCGAACATGTTCTTCTTGTAAGCCTCGACACCCGGCTGGTTGAACGGATTCACACCGAGGGTGTAGGCACTTACGCCACAAGCGAACTCGAAGAAATAGAACAATGCACCGAGAATCTTCTCATTGATCCTCTCGATGGAAATCTCCAGCTGAGGCACACCGCCGTCGATGTGGGCGAGCTTGGTACCGAGCTGTGCCATGGCGTTGCAATGCTCCACGTGCTGGCCTGCAAGGTAGTTGAGCTGGTCCAGATTCTGAGAATCGCTGCCGATAACCACGCTGCGGTTGCTGTTCTCAATATTTACCACGGTCTCGAACATGATACGCGCACCATCCTGAACAAACTGTCCAAGTGAGTGAAGATCAGTGGTATATGTTACAGATGCAGGGAAAATACCTTTGCAGTCCTTGCCCTCTGACTCGCCATAAAGCTGCTTCCACCACTCACCGAGGTACTGGAACTTAGGGCTGAAAGAAACGAGGATCTCCACGCTCTTGCCATACTCGGAGTGAAGAAGATTACGCATTGCAGCATAAACTACGGCAGCATTGTACTCGGACTTGACGGCGAGAGCCTTCTCCTCTTCCTTGGCACCCTCGAGCATTGCGCGGATGTCGAAACCTGCGAGCACGATCGGCAGGAGACCTACCGGAGTGAGCACTGAAAAACGGCCGCCGACATTGTCAGGAACGACGAATGTCCTGTAACCCTCCTGGGTGGAGAGTGTCTTGAGCGCGCCCTTGTGAGCGTCGGTCACGGCCACGATACGTGACGCAGCCTCTTTCTGGCCACAAGTCTCCTCCAGGTGCTGCTTTACGATACGGAAAGCGACAGCAGGCTCGGTAGTGGTACCTGACTTGGAGATCACCACGCATGCTGCGTTCCTAACCTGCATAAGATCAATGAGTTCGCTGATATACTCCTCGGAGAGGTTGTTGCCGGCGAAAACGACCTGCGGAACATCCTTGCTGTGAAGTTCCTTGGCAAAACTGTGGGAAAGAGCCTCGATGGCGCATTTCGCACCAAGATATGATCCACCGATACCGATGACGATGACCAGGTCAATGTTCTTTGACTTCCAGTCGTCACGAATATCTTCACATGCTTTTACCAATGATTCCGGTGTCTCGGACGGGAGATGTTTCCAGCCAAGGAAATCATTTCCGGCACCTTTTTCTGATTCAAGGACATCGAAAGCGGAAAGAGCCTTTTCGACATAAGCCTTATACTCGGCATCTTTCACAAAGGAGGAACATCCTCCGACATTTACTTTTACCATTATCAAGAAAATTTAACAGTTTACAGTTCGTTTTACGAGTTACGCAGGTTACGCGTCACCGCATCTCCACAAAGTTAGTGTATTTTATGAAATTAGATACCGTTTTATAAATTTTTGTCTCATACACGGCCAAAATCCGTCGGGATTATATATATTTGTATTATTCGAAACAACATTTTTTAACACAATACAATGAAAGCATCATTACTAAAACTGACGACTATCGCATTGTCCGCAGTACTGGCGACGCCGCTCGGCGCACAAGACACAGGCTCGACAAGAATCGGAGCGCATCGCGGATTCTGGAATTGCGACGAAACATTGCACACGGAAAATTCCATAGCGTCACTGAAAGCGGCACAGGACAACTTCTTCTGGGGCAGCGAGTTCGACATTCACCTGACATCTGACGACCAGGTCGTGGTACATCACGACGCCAGCATCGAGGGAAACAAGATTCAGAAAAACACCTACGATTTCCTGAGGCAGTTCAAGCTCCCTAACGGCGAGAGCATGCCGACACTCGACGAATACTTGGAGCAAGGCGCAAAATGCCCGTCCACAGTGCTGGTTCTTGAGTTCAAGAGCCAATACAGCAAGGAACGTGAGGACAAGATGGTGGACATCACCTTCCGCAAGTTGAAAGAACATGGACTCTATGACCCTGACAAGGTGATCTTCATCTCGTTCAGCATGAACATCTGCCAGAAAGTGGCAGCGGAAGCACCGGAATTCACGAACCAGTATCTGAACGGCGACATTGCCCCTGCCGACCTGCACAAAGACGGCATCAACGGCATTGACTATCATTACAGCGCGTTCTACAAGCATCCTGAATGGGTGAAAGAGGCACACGACCTCGGAATGAGCGTGAACGTCTGGACCGTGGACAAGGAGAAAGACATGAAGGCAATGATCGACCTCGGAGTGGACTGCATCACCACCAACGAGCCGCTTACCCTGAGACATCTGCTTGGCTCAAAAGAGCTCAGACTCGCGAAGGCCACATCTGAAAGCCCGAAAGCAAACCCGAAAGCGGAAGTAGTTTTCGGCAATGCCAGATTCACGGTACTCGGCAGCAGGCTGGTCCGCATGGAATGGGCAGAAGACGGCAAATTCGAGGACAGGGCCACGCTCGGCATCGTGAACAGGAACATGCCTGTGCCTCCCTTTACAGTTAAACGTTCAGGCAAAAAGCTGACTATCAAGACGGCAGACCTCACGCTCACCTATACCGGAGACAAGAAATTCGACCACAACAACCTTTTCGTAACATTTACAATGCCGGAGCACACCACGAAGAACGGCGTAAAGAAAGTCACCTGGTATCCCGGTCTTGACGACAGCGCGAATCTCCTCGGAACCGTCAGGACACTTGACGGCTGCGACGGCATCACGACCAGAGAGCCATACGACAAGGGAGTCGTTTCGAGAGACGGCTGGGCCATCATCGACGAGTCCGAAAGACAGGCATTCGTACCGGAAGACACAGACTGGAAAAACTGGGTGGCAAATCGCGAATCCGGTGACAGACAGGACCTTTACATCTTCGCATACGGCCATGACTACAAGTCTGCCGTATCGGATTTCACGAAAATCGGCGGTCAGATTCCCCTGCCTCCCAAATATGCATTCGGATATTGGTGGTGCAGATTCTGGCAGTACTCCGATTTCGAATTCGTGGGACTCGGCAAGGAAATCAGGTCATTGAGCATACCTATCGACGTGATGGTGCTGGACATGGACTGGCACGAGACCTGGACACTCAGGAGAAAGGATTCTCCTAAAGACGAATTCGGCGAGCGCATAGGCTGGACAGGCTATACATGGCAGAAAAAACTGTTCCCCAACCCGGCGAACTGCCTGGAGGACCTGCACAATCTCGGCCTGAAAACCACATTGAACCTTCATCCGGCATCAGGCATCCAGCCATACGAAGAGCCGTACGACAGATTCGTAAAGGATTATCTTTCACGAACTTCTGATTACGACGGACCTAAAGGCTACATCAATCCCGATGGCAGCAAAGCCCCGGTTCCGTTCCGCATTGACGACGAAAACTGGGCCGACGCCTATTTCAACTCCGTGATTCATCCGTTCGAGAAACAGGGAGTTGATTTCTGGTGGCTTGACTGGCAGCAGTGGAAAGAAAGCAAATATACACAGGGCCTCAGCAACACATTCTGGCTGAACCACACATTCTTCAACGACATGGTGCGCCAGACCGAAAGTGAGGGCATATATGCCAGAAGACCAATGATTTACCACCGTTGGGGCGGCATCGGAAGCCATCGTTATCAAATCGGTTTCTCCGGAGACTGCTTTGCATCATGGCAGGTGCTCAGCTACCTTCCATATTTCACCGCCACAGCTTCAAACGTGGGTTACGGATATTGGGGACATGACATCGGAGGCCACATGCAGCCTAAAGGCGTGAGGGAAACCGACCCGGAACTTTACACCAGATGGCTCCAGTCAGGAGTCTTCACACCAATCTACAAGACTCACTCTACCAAGGACTTGACCATGGAGAAGCGTTTCTGGGTATTTCCTGATTATTTCGATACGATGCGCGACGCGATAAGGCTCAGATACGACCTAGCACCTTATATATATAACGCAGCCCGCCAGACATACGACACCGGCATCTCAATGTGCCGCCCGATGTATTACGACTACGCCGAGGACAATGAGGCCTACGAGTGGAAGGAAGAATTCATGTTCGGTGACAATATCCTCGCGACCACCGTATGTTCGCCTGTAGACAAGGCCACCGGGCTCGCAAAGCGCGGCATGTGGTTCCCTGAGGGCAACGACTGGTACGATGTCGCTACCGGGACCATGATCAAGGGCGGCCAGAAGGACACTCTTACCTATACCATCAACGAGAATCCATATTACATCAAGGCGGGAGCCATCATCCCTATGGCTGGTGCAAACATCCGGTCACTTCAGGAAAAGAGCAATGAACTCAGGCTTTTCGTAGCTCCGGGCGACGGAAACAGCGCGATTACCTACTACGAGGACGACGGCGTTTCACAGGCATACAAGGAAGAATTCGCCACTACAGCCATCAGCAAAACATCTGATGCTCAGTCAGTCAAGGTAACAGTAGCCGCCAGGAAAGGCACTTACAACGGCATTGACCCGAACCGCCGTCTCCAGTTCATTTTTGCCGGCGTCTTCGCTCCGGAAAAGGTTTATGTCAATGGCGTGGAGGTTCCTTATTCTCGTTTCGCCGCCCACAATGCAGAGGCAGACGGAACCAAGGCCGAGTGGGGCTACAACGGCGCTGACCTTTCCGCTGTCGTTTACCTCCCTGAGTCAGCTGCTTCCGAAGAGGTTACCGTAGAGTGCAGGTTCAGTGACTATGCTGCATCCCACAGGGAACTTCTGAACGGCAAGAAAGCATTGATGCACAGAATGATGGACATCACACCGGAAACAAAACTGGTATTCGGCAAGTACGTAGACGCATACATGATGCTCCCTGATTCATTCCTCGCGCTGGCGCAGTGTTCAAGTTTCATCAATGAGGATCCGCAGAATGCGGGCAAGTACCTCGAAGCCATCAACACCAAGGCTCTTGTCGACGAGTTCAGCTCCATGGAGAAACTTCCGGCAGAATACGTCGCCAAGATAAAGGCTCAGGTCAATGTAAGATAACAGCGGAATCTTCTATTTTCAATTCCGTTCCGCGAAAACGTTTTAAACGGTACCAAGTGGCTTTGAAAGTGCACTTGGTACCGTTTAAAACGTTTATTTGGTACCAAATAACCATGGAACGTCGAAAGTCCATCGTGGGAGGGGTGAAGTTTTGATTCGACTACCCTGGAGGATTCTCTCGTGAGCAAAAACGCACGATTTGCGCACGACATGATCAATTTAGAAAGTGATGTGCGCAGAAAACGTTTTAGTGCGCACGTGGCGATGAACGTATGAAGTCCGTGCCGGACAAACAAAAAAAGCACCTCGGAAATTCCGAAGTGCTTTCGTAGTGGGAGCAGAGGGAGTCGAACCCCCGACCCTCTGCTTGTAAGGCAGACGCTCTGAACCAACTGAGCTATGCTCCCAAGCATATTTTCATCCCTACTTGACCATGATTTCCAAATCGGGAATGCAAATATACGACTATTTTTTCATTACGCAAGTGTTTTTCCAGGTTTTTTCTTAAAAACGACATTGCACAGAGGATTACTTAACCTTTACAGTTCCACGGTAAGCATCATTGGCCCGATAATGAGGGGCATAGAGCGACTCGATTACCGGAACCGGGGCTGTAAATTCACCCGCCTGGGTCACGAAGAACGCCTCGGAAATCACGGTATTCTCCTCCGGATAAGAATCGAACATATACTCGGTACGGTAAGCCTTAACGTTCCTATATCCCTGAGGAGCAAACGAATACCAATCATTGACACGAAGCGGGGCCATCCGCCAGCCATAGTAGCCTGAAAGCTGGTCCACCGGACGGAAGGCAGCTTCACGCGGAACCGTCAGCCTTACGAAACTGCGATTCTCATCATTGTGGATGCGATACTCGGCAATCACCTTTTCACCCACATCAAGCATCTCACCTTCAGCAAGTTCCACCTTTTCAACCTTGCCTGAGTCAGAAGCCGATTCACGGAAGAAACGCCTCTGGAGAGTAAATCCGTTGCCGGATGCGGCAATCTCCGCGAAAGGCTTGGTATAAGTCTTAGTCAACACAACCACGCTCGTAGACTTGATCTCGGCACTGCCGTTCATCACGGAATTGACGGCATCCACGAATGCAGGTTCGGCATCCCAATGCTGGGTTTCCTTCTGGAGCATAAGCCACAAACGGATGCCGTCAGCGATATGAGGCGCATAATCCGTAAGCAAATCGCAAAGCATCGAATGCGCATAAGCCTCGCTCTCAAGCAATCCACGGAAAGGCATCACCGCATTAGGATAATACATGCCGCCGTCCTTGTGCTCCACTGCATATTCCATAAGCGAAACCACATCCGCTTCCAATGACTTCGTCAGTTTCTTGTCAATGTTGAAGCAGCCAAGCCCCCACGCCTTAGCAAGACGGCAGCCTTCATCAGAAGCCGCAAGAGCACGTAAAGTCATGATTCTGCGCGCCTTGCCGAGAATATATCCATTCATGCCACGCACCTTCTTCGGCACGAGATATTCCTTCGCATCCTTCCGGAAAACATCCAATCTCTTGCCGGCAAAAGTTCCGGTCAACTGCTTCACTTCGAAATGAACAGAAGCAAACATTGACCTGACATACATATATTGTTCATCAGAGACGGCACCGCACCAGAGCGGGCAGAGCGCCGGAGTGCTGAAATGGCTCTTGTCGAGATAACGGACAGCTGAACGGAGCACCGCATCCACATCAGCGCACGACGCCGCATCAGCAGATACCGGAGCGGAACCATCCAGATAACCGGCCGCAATCATCTTCGAGAACCGTTCCAGAAGCGTCGCCGTGATGACAGGAGATGACTTCATTCCCTCGAACCAGGCAAAGCCACCATCCGCATTGTGACAAGCGAATACTTTTGCAAACAGTTCACTGTCAAGCATTTCCGTTTCAACATCAGAAGGCATGCGTGAAAGCGCGCGCAACTGTGCAGCAACTCCGCGGACATACATTGCCTCCGAAAGAGAAAGCACGTCCTTGCCGGCAGGAGCCACTTTGGAAGGAATAGCATCGCGAATCATGTCAATGATACTGATTACCTCAGCATCAGCATCATCCCCCGCGACATTCACGAACATGCCACGCAGCTGCGCCGTCAGGGAATCCTTATCCATACCTGCACGGAGAACAGCGGAATGCGATTCCGTAAGTGTCTGGGCAGCAGGATATACAGGAACATTGACAAACATTCCGTCAGAGTATTTCACGCCAGCCGTTTCATCAGCCTTGAACACAAGTTTGAAGCCGAGGTCGGCAGGCAATGCTGCACCCGCGAGAAGTTCAGCGACATTGACATCGAACATTGACTTGACGGTCTCCCCTCCCGGAACGGTCACCTTACGCTTCATCACCGAAAGCGGCTTGGCACCGGCAGCCTCCAACGCCTTGTAATCCTTACCGGCATAAACGGACAGGGTCAATGTTCCCGAGACATTGTGCTCCACCACGGAAGAAACCGACGCCGCAAGTCGATATTTGTCGCCACAATAAAGGCACGACGGCTCTACCACATTGACTTTCAACGGTATAGTCACCATCATCTCACGACGGAGAGCGGCATTGTGCATCTTCCTGTCATGGGCATAAAGCGAAACGACGTATGTGGAAAGTTTGTCGGAAGTGCTGAACGAAAATGAGATGTTCCCATCCTTGTCAGAGCGCAGGAAAGGCTTGAATGCCAACACATTGGCAAACCGTTCACGAATCGGCACGGAAATGTCGGCACCGGCATCGGCTATTGCCGCACTTTCGTTGCAGACCACCTCAGATTCCTCCAGGCAATCCATCGCGGCCGAGCGGGTAGCCATCGCATAGCAGAAGCGCTTGTCGGAACGGCGCCCATACCCGACGAAATAATCACCCCTCACAAAACCCGGTGCCGCAGAAACGCTCACCGGAGCCGCATGAAATTCGTTCCTCCGGAAAACATCCCAGACATTCGGTGCAATGATTTCCGTACTCTTGTCAAACACGGCAGCCAGACATTCCACACCAGGCAAAGTCTTGATATTGAGCGTATAAGCAGATGCCGGACATGCCTTGTCCTCGAATGTTGCAAACTCCAGAGGCAGGCTGAACAAATCACGTTTTCTGTGGAATTCATAGTTTTCCGAAACCATTCCGGATTTCTTGAAATAAAATATCTGAACAGAAATCGCGTCAGGATATGTGTCTTTATAGTCGAAAGAAAGACGTGTCAGGGAACCTGATTCACCACGTTTGCCGGACAGCGTTACAAGCCTGGTTTCCAGCAACTTGGCATTCGTACCGAAGACTTCCGCCAATGCCCATACAGGGGCACCGTCAGCAGTCCCGAAAAGCAGTTCCGCATGTTCACCGGCATTGACCTCATCCTTAACCGGAACAATCACATCCTTCACCGGAGCATCCAGAACGCTGTCGGTATCACGCAAAAGAAGGATTTTCAATGTCGTCGTATCCGAATATTCACGCCCAGAGCCGCTGGTCACAGCCGCAGACGCCTTCAATTCATAAAGGCCGGAGCGCAGGTTTTTCATGTCTATGTTTTCCAATGCACCTGACTGGGCCGACGATTCCACAACCACCTTACCAGCCTCATTGCTAAGCACATAAGCAATCCTGACAGGAACAGGCTCACCTTCTCTTGACTCCACGGAAAGTTTCACGGCAGCTACATCGGACATCAGAATCGAAGGCGCGTCTACATAGAACCGCCCATCCCGCTCATTCACTGAACGTACTCTTCCATTCGACTCATTGGTCAACTCCGCATTGACCTCTAGTCCGCCGGTCACCCACATTGATTTGTTGTATTCGTGAGTCTCGCCTGTCGCATCGGTAATCTTTACAGCCACATTGTAGTGATACCAATTAAATTTGTCGTCAGCACGGAATTTCACCGAGAAAGTGCCGTCAGCAGCAATTTCCAATGCTCCGGAGGCAATGAGCTTGTCATAACTCGTCACTTCATAGACAGCATTGTCCGATGAAACGGCATGCCCCGTGAAACTGGTAATCTTTCCGGCCGCAACAATCTCATCACCAGGAAAATACAATTTAGCTGTCTTATCGAAGGCGACATCGAAAGTAGGCAGCACAAACTCATCCACGCGGAAAGATTTCGTAAAGGCACCACCGAGTTTGTTCGATTCCGCTATTACAGTAATTTGATACCAACCGTTCCTGCCGTCTGAAGGAAGGGCGAATTGTCCGGCAATGGAGCCGAAGTCATTGGTCGCAAGAGTACGTGAATCAATCTTCTTGCCCTCGGCATTGAACAAAGAAACTTTATATTTCTCGTCGGCAGGAGCGGTCTCCGCAAAGTTCACGTAATCTGTCTTATATATAACCGCCTTGAAATCAACGGTATCGCCCGGATTGTACGCCCCGCGGTCAATATAGATATTGCAGCATTGCGTCTTCTTTTCAGTTGTCGTCTCGTCATTCACTCGTGAATTTCCCCAGATGGAGACATCGCAGCTTTCATGAAGATACCCATTTTCATCGGTAAATCTGCACACCAACGTATAACGTGAAGGGACGTCCATCTGCTTCGCAATCTCCACAGGAAGAGGCGTAAACCCATTGAAATTCAAATCTTTATATACAGATACCGTCTTACCTGATTTCCGGAGTTCAATATCGGCTTTCCGTATCGGTTCTCCTGTTTCATAGTCAGCCGCATAAACGCAGATGCCCCGGTTTTCCGTTCGGGTCGCAAAAGAAATTCTCCGTGACTGGAAAGTGATACATTCTTCCACCTTGCCGGAAACAGCCTTGATTTCATACTCGCCGTCGTTTATCTGCGGCAAGTCAAGTGTCAATGTATCAGCAATATAGAAACTGCACCTTTCATTTTTCAGCGTCTTGTCAATGACTGCACCGGCAGATTTCACCGACGGCAGCGCCATGCTCAGGTGTACCGACTTTAAATTTTTCAGAACGGCGATAATCTTCCCGTCCTCAACTCTCAGTCCAATGTTCTTATCCGTCAGATCCCGGACAATATCGCCGACGGAATTCAAGCCTCCGACAATCTTGGCCTCATCACCATTGAAAGCCTTCCTTGCCTTTTCGAAGTCCTGACATTCCTTGTAGAACGCCTCATAATCAGCTGAACCGGCACCGGATTTTTCCATTTCATCGAAGCGAAAAACCAGGATATCCGCCTTGGCATACATTGAAACAGCCTTGCCCTCATATTTATCTGCAAATTTCTGCAGTTCAGCCAGTTTCGCATCACGTGCCAGGGAATTGAGACTAGCTTCGAGATATTCCAGATATACGCCCAAAGGATATGAATCCCGTTCATAGTCTTTCAATGCGGCATGAATTTCACCCTCATTGACATTCGGATAAGAAGTGAACGGAAGCAACTGCCAAAGCGCATACTCATAGTCATTGGCATAAAACTCCGGCAGGAACGGGGCTAGAGTCGCGCCGAGACCGCCGTAACGTGAGAGCCCGACGCGATAGAAAGCATCATTGCGGCTGGATTTCAATGACTTGGCATAGTCCTGGACATATTTCAGGATGGCAAGAGGCGAATCGCCGCCACGTCTGCCCATCCACGTAAAGGTGACTACCGGTTCATCGAATTTCCTGACATTGTCTGCAAATTCAGCAGCCAGAGAGTCTGCAAGTTTCCAGTTCCGATCGGTAACTGCCTCCACATATCGTGTCGAAGCATCATAGAAATCCCACGCAAGACGCTGGTCCATAGCCCTGTCACGTATCTGTGCAAGAATTTCCTCCTGGAGTTTCGGCCTGTCCTGCTGCACGGCCTTGTTCCAGTCCGCCCAAAGTCCGGTCAGCACATGGCCTTGTTCATCCGTCGCCTGAGATTTGTCTTTTCTGAGAAATGCGTTCATAGTCAATGTGGTTAAAATCAGTGTTATCAGTCCTGTAAAGACCAGTGTCAATGTCTTCCGTTTCATGGCATAATCAGTTTTTACAATATCCGTTTCTATAATGCAACTGTTTGGGATTCATTGCATGACTCAAGTTTCGAAAGTGCTAAACTTGAGACAGTCAGAAACAAGGAACAGCTTCGGAGACCACGAACGTGGATCCTCCTATGTAAATCAGAGGGTTACCGCCATAGGCAGCGG
>FR882208.1:80823-97966 GCA_000434935.1 Bacteroides sp. CAG:709
ACCGCCATAGGCAGCGGCAGTTTTCAATGCCATCGCCACGGCTTCTTTTACGGAGTTCTGCACATAGAGACGTGTGGCCGGACGCCCGCAGCTTGCGCAATACGCTGAGTATCTTTCTTTTATATCCTCAGCCGAATCAGACCTGCGCGTTTGCGGAGTCGTGAAAATCCATGTGGCATTCTCCGGGAACAGAGGCATTATCGCATCCAGGTCTTTGTCTGCCATGATGCCATAAACCATTATCAATGAGGAATATTTCCCCGATTCCAGGTACGAGTTCAGTTGCCCGAAATTATATTTCAATGCCGGTGCATTGTGCCCGATGTCACAGATGACATCAGGATTGGTCGACAGTCTTTCCCATCGTCCGTGAAAATCCATGCGCGCAGCCGTATGTATCAATGAGTCAACAACTTCCGGCGCTTCCATTCCCGAGAAACGCCCACGCAGGATATCAACCGCCGCGAGTGCCGTCCGCAGGTTTCTGCGCTGATATTCCCCCTGCAGATCCATTTTGGAAAGAATATCATCGTGCATGTACCACAACGACGGTTCGACTTTGTCGGCAAAGGTCAATGTTGCCGCACCCTGTGCAGCTTCATTGATTTCGGCGAAATGCTCTCTGAACACAGGCTCTGTTTCAGGCCGCGTCTCCCCTATCAGGACAGGAACGCCGGGCTTGAAAATCCCCGCTTTTTCAAATGCGATTTTCGCCAATGTATCGCCCAGGAGGTCACAATGATCCAGGCCGATACTTGTGACGATACTGAGCTCGGGTGTGATGATGTTGGTACTGTCCAACCTTCCTCCCAGCCCGACCTCAATAACTGCCACATCTACGTCCATATCAGCGAACCACTTGAATGCCAGCCCCGTAGTAATCTCGAAAAAGGACAATTCGAGCTTGTCGAACGTATCTGACCATTTCTCCAGAAAGTCTTGTACATATTCTTTCTGAACGAGTTCCGCCGTATGTTTTCCACTGACGATACGCATCCGCTCCCGGAAATCCAATATATGGGGCGACGTGTATAGTCCCACTTTCAGCCCGGTTCCGGCCAGTACAGATGCCAGCATGTTCGCCACAGATCCCTTGCCGTTGGTGCCGGCCACATGAATCGTGCGGAATGCCTTGTCAGGTCCTCCTAGCGCAGCATTGAAATCCAGCATATGCTGGAGTCCGGGCTTGTACGCATCATTGAAAGAGGATGTCTGTACCGACGGAAACCGCTGAAAGATAGACTGTATCAGTGAATTATAACGCTCTAAATCCATCAACAGGACTATTTTATAAACTGTTCTTTAAGTTTTCCGATCTTGGCATCAGCATCATCGCCTTTCGCACCGAAATAGAACTTGATCTTAGGTTCTGTTCCTGAAGGACGTACTGAAACCACGTCACCGGCCTCATCGAAGAACTGGAGAACATTTGATGAAGGAAGTCCGGTCTCCTCAGTCTTCAGATAATCCACCACCTTGTTTACAGGAGAGCCGATGAGTTCCTTAGGAGGGTTCTGGCGCATATCCATCATGATCTGCTGGATTTCTTCAGCTCCGGACTTGCCTTTGCGGACAAGTGATGTCAAGCCTTCCTTCCTGTAACCATATTCCTTGTAAATCTTCTGCATCAGCTGATAAAGCGTAAGTCCCTGGTCCGCAGCCCATGCCGCACATTCAGCAACCATAGAGCAAGCAATCTGGGCGTCCTTGTCACGCACATATTGACCTACATTGAAACCGTAGCTTTCCTCGCCGCCGCAGATGAACTCGCCTGTCTTTTCATTGCGCTTTACGACTTCTGCAATATATTTGAAGCCTGTGAGGACATTGTAAATCTTCACACCGAAACTCTTGGCGATCTCCGTGATGAGTTCGGTGGTCACGATGGTCTTGACAACATACGTTTCAGGGGTGAGCTTTCCGAGTTCCTTCCAACGTGTGAGGATGTAGTAGGTAAGCATTGCACCCGTCTGGTTGCCGTTGAACTGGACCATCTTGCCGTCATTGTCGCGGACTGCGATACCCATGCGGTCAGCATCAGGGTCTGTCGCGAGAACGATGTCTGCGCCCTCACGGTCAGCGACTTCCAGTGCCATCTTCATTGCCGCAGGCTCCTCCGGATTAGGTGAAGCGACTGTAGGGAAATCGCCGTCGCTCACGTCCTGTGCAGGAACATGGTATACATGCCCGAAGCCGAGGCGGTGCAGGCACTCAGGAACGAGTCTTACGCCGCATCCGTGAAGCGGAGTGTAGACGAATTTCAGTTCAGGGTGATTCTTGCGGGCTTCCGGTGTAAGCATAAGTGAAAGAATATCATGAAGATACTTCTCATCCACGTCCTTGCCCATCAGTTCGATTTCACCGCATTCCTCCTTAGGTTCGAAACGCACCTGTGAAGGCTCGGTAATCTTGGCAACTTCTGCAACGATGTCCTTGTCGACAGGGGATGTGATCTGCGCACCGTCAGACCAGAACACCTTGTAGCCATTGTACTCCTTGGGGTTATGTGAAGCGGTAACCATCACGCCGGCGATGGCTCTCTTCTCCCTGATGGAATAGCTGAGTTCCGGTGTAGGGCGGATGTTGTCGAAGAGGAACACGTGCATTCCATTGGCAGACATCACGTCAGCTGTGATTTTCGCGAAAAGTTTGCTGTTGTTGCGGCTGTCGTAAGAAATGCAGACGCGGACATCCTCAGGATTGATAGGGTCGCCATACGCGTCAGTGCACTCGGCAGCATGTGCCTTGATGTAGTTTGCAAGTCCCTGGGTAGCCATTCCAACGGTGTACTTGTTCATCCTGTTGGTACCTACGCCCATGATTCCGCGAAGACCGCCGGTACCGAATTCCAGGTTACGGTAGAACGCATCCTCGAATCCTGCCGGATCGTTGTTTCTCAATTCAATGATCTTGCCTTTAGTCTCCGGATCGAAATCTCCGTCCAGCCAGCTCTGAGCTACTTCTCTAAAATCTTTTGCCATAATTATATTGTTTTTTGATTTTTACACCTTTAATCAAATCATACAAAAATACTAAATTTGTGCAATATTGTGAATAGTCGGGCGGGAAACCGACACAATTCCTGAAATCATGACATTGAAAGAATTCATACAAGAACACGAAAACGATGACACGGCGAGGCTGATGCTGTCCAGAAACAGGTGGCCGGACATCGATATCGACAAGGCGGTGACCATCATAGAGTGCCGGAAAAAGATCCGCACCAAGCTGCCGGAATGGTATGAAATCCCAGAAATTATCTATCCCGACAGACTCAGCTCCGAGCAGTCAAGTTCTTCTGCCACAGCCAAATACAAGGCTTCCGTCGCAAGCAGGATTGCCAATGGCGGCAGAATCGCCGACCTTACAGGAGGACTCGGCGCAGACAGCCTGGCTTTCTCACACGTCGCCTCGCAGGTGATGTACAATGAGATGGAGCCCGGACGTGCCGAGGCAGCCCGCCACAATTTCCCGCTTTTCGGCGCTGAAAACATCTCTGTTTCAAGTTTCTGCGTCGAAGAGGCCGGCAAGTCGGAAGACGCGGCAAATTTCTGGGAGACATTGAAAAGATTCTCCCCCGACCTGGTCTACATGGATCCTGCACGGCGCTCCTCCACCGGAAGCAAGGTGTTCCTGCTGGAGGATTGCAGCCCTGATGTCCTCACATTGATACCGGACATTTTCGGAATATGCGGCAACCTGCTGCTGAAGCTCTCCCCCATGGCGGACATTTCCATGCTGCTGAAACGTCTGCAGGAACATGGCGCCGGAACGAAGGAACTCCACATCGTGTCCGCAGGCGGAGAATGCAAGGAACTGCTGCTATGGTGCACGCCGTCGACCGACGACGATACCGCATTGATAATCAATGAGAACGGCAATATCCTCCGCACCAGCATCGCTGCAGAATCCGCCGCCGTCCCGCAATTCCTCCAGGACGCAGCCCAGCTGAATTCGATGCAATTCCTGTTCGAGCCGGGAAAGGCTCTCGCCAAGGCAGGCCTGTTCAATGCCATCTGCACAATGCAGGACAATGCCGATGACGGGACAATGCTGCTGAAAGCCGGCCGTTCCACGCACCTGTATTTCACTGACAGTCAGAACAACGCATCCAATTTCGGAAAGACATTCAAAGTCATTGGCCTGGCTCCGTTCTGCAAGCAGGGCATCAGGGATTTTTCCGCAAAATATCCCAGGGCCGAGGTTTCGGCGCGCAATCTTCCGCTGACAAGCGAAGAACTCCGCCGGAAACTGAAAGTCCAGTCCGGCGGAGATATCCATATCTTCGGTCTCCATATCGATTTCTGTCACGGTGCATCAGCCAATTACCTGGTCGCGGCTTCCAGACAGAAATAATTATTTTCCGCAAAGATAGTGCAGCCAGAAGGCGCGGTTGGCTTCATTGAAATGGGCGCCCTGGTAGCCGCGGTAGCCGTGCATGCCGTCAGGATAAATCATGAGCTCGAATTTCTTGCCGGCTTTCTGGAGGGCGTCCACCAGCTGGAGGGTGCTCTGGAAATGCACATTGTCATCTCCGGTACCGTGGGTAATCTTGAGCATTACGGAGCCGTCATAGTTCGCTTCGGTAACGGGATAATTGGCTGCGCTCGCGAGGACGCTGGTTTCGGCATAGCCGTCCGGATTGTTCGCCGGAGTGTCCATGAAACGCTCGGTATAATGGGTATCGTAAAGATTCCAGTCATAGACACCGCCGCCGGCAATGCCGTAATGGAAGGCGTCGGAATGGTTCATGAGCAGGAGAGCGGTCATCGTTCCGCCGAAAGAAAAGCCCTCTACGCCTATCTTGTCCCCATTGACATAAGGAAGCGTCTTCAGGTATTCAGCCCACTCTACGAAATCGAGTACTTCCCTCTCGTCAAGGCGTTTGTAAATCTGATCCAAGCCCTCGCGACCATTATGGCCGGAAGCGCGGCAATCAGCAATTATTTCAATAATGCCGTTCTTGGCATACCATTCAAAATTACGCGGAGAACGGAAATTGTCCACCACCTGCGGAGTATCAGGACCGCCATAAATATACATGTATACCGGATATTTTTTCGACTTGTCGAAATTTTCCGGATAGACAATCATTGCCGGAAGCTCCAGTCCGTCCTTGGTCGTCATCGTAATCACCTCAGGCAGAGCGTAATCGGCAGCATTGAAACCGGCACCTGCCATATCAGCGACCTTGAATGACTTGGCAGGTTTCGCAAGGTCATAAATCCATACCTGTGAAGGTGTCTTGGAGTTGCTTACCGAAACCGCAGCATATTTCATATCTGGAGAAACGCGGACAGTCCTCACATGGAGAGACGGATCGGAAACATTCTTCACCTCTCCGCGGCATACTGAATAAAGACCGCTACGCACCCTTGAATCACGTTCTGCCACGAAGAGAATCTCAGAAGTGCTGCCGTCGAAGCCCTGTGCGGCCTTGCCCTCTTTCATATCCACGAGCGACACTCTCCAGTTCTTGCCGTCAGTCAGACGCTTCAGGACATTGCCGTCATAAGAAAGATAATATATCTGCTGCCAGCCGGTCTCGAAAGAACGTACCATATAGATACCGTCACGGCCGAAAAGCATACCGTCAATCCAGTCCAGCCATGTGGCGTAGGTCTCGTGATAAATGTGCTTCTTGGTTCCGTCATTCACGGAAACGGCGTAAAGATCCAGCGTATTCTGTGTCCTAGGCTCACGCTGGATATAAAAATCCTTGCTGTCAGCACCCCAGAACGGTGTTCCGAAATACTGGTCCTCTTTTTCATTGAAATCAGCCCAAACGATGCCGCCGTCGCCGACATCAGCTATTCCAATGCGTACCTGCGGGTTATTGTCACCGCATTTCGGGTACCTGGTCATCCTGACCGAACCGCCGGCCGGCGACATTCCCGGCAGTTCTACGGCAGCCCCCGCATTCTGCGAGTAGGAAAGCCCCATTCCGGAACGGGACAAATCATCCGAAAACGGCGAATAAATCGGGAAAACCGGAACATCGGCATTGTCGAAACGGTAGAAACCTATCTTCTTGGAATCCGGTGACCACCAGAAAGCACGGTACATCGACGGGCGACCGAAGATTTCCTCGTAGTAAACCCATGAGGCATAGCCGTTAAGGATAGTATCGGAACCGTCGAAAGTCAGACGTTTCTCTTTCCCGGATGCAATGTCATATACATAGAGGTCATTCTCCTTCGTAAATGCGAGCATCGATGAATCCGGCGAAAATGTCAGGTTCACGGCGCCTGCCGGTTTTGCAGGAAAGTCAGTGTACTTTTCAGGAGCGGTGACTCCGTTGACAATCTTATGATTCCCGGCCTTGACGGCAAATGCGCCGGCGTCGGTGTAGGTGCCGTCATAAGAGAAGACAACTTTCTCATTGTCAATCCATTTCCATCTCAGCGGGATCCTGTTGAAATCCTGGGAATAAACCGACATTGAAACTACGAGCGCCGCTGCCGCAACTAGGGCCCGGCGCCAAAAAGCATTGATCCGAATCATACGAAGCAGGTATCCTTAAAGTTCACCAGATAAACTTTCTCCACGGCTCTGGTGAGTGCCGTGTAAAGCCATTTATAATCGTCGACCGTAAACCCCTCCTGCCAGAAAGGATTGTCGACAAATACGCATTTCCATTGTCCGCCCTGTGACTTGTGGCACGTAATCGCATTGGCATACTTCAGCTGCAACGCATTGTAGAACAGGTCCTCGCGCACAGCCTCGTACCTTTTCTTCTTCGTGGGAAGATGCGCATAATCTTCCGATACACCTTGATACAGAGCGTTTTGCTGTTCGTACGTCAATGATGCTGATTCCGAATCCAGGGTGTCCAGACACACCTTGGCGGATATTTCCTGGTCTCCATAATCCGGGAAGGACAGCCGCGCCTGGGCGAAATGCAGACCATATCTGTCTTCATAATGATTGATGGAAATCAACTTGGCAATATCGCCATTTGCAATATAGTCAATATCCTTGACACCTTCAAGGAACTGATAGCAGTTTTTCACTATCATCAGCTTGTCATTGCGCACAAGACGTTCTTCCTTATACTGTACGGAGGCACGTATACCGGCATTGTACCTGTTCGCCCGCTTGTTCGAACGGCAAAGGACAATGGTCTCGTCCTCGCCATACTTGTCGTACGCATCTGTCAATGTTTCAATGAGTTCCCCACCGGAAAGCCGCTGTATGTCTTCGAATCCGTCCGTCTTCAATTCGAGCGACTCCACAGGAAAGACATTGCCCCCGGACTCATAATCCTCGGCTATCATTGTCCTTAACATGGTGGCATTGAGCAAGATACCTGATTCTTTCTGCTGGCGCACCACGGTCGTGAGCATTGACCATGACACTCCGCCGAAGGCGTCCATATATTCTTTGGCGAGCGCCGGGCTGTATTCGTGGCCGACAGGCGGGAGCTGGGCTGCATCGCCGATCATCACCAGGCGGCAGTCCGTCCCGTTACGGACGTAGTTCACAAGGTCTTCCAGCAGATTGCCGGTGCCGAACATTGCCGTGGACTGCTGGCTGCCGGAATCGATACCGATAAGAGACACCTCATCCACGACGAACAACGTATCCTTCGCCTTGTTCGGGGCCAACGAGAATTGCCCGAAGCCTTCCGAGCTGACAGATTTTTGTCTATATATCTGTTTATGAATGGTATACGCAGATTGGCCGGTATACATTGACAATACTTTCGCGGCTCTTCCGGTAGGCGCGAGCAGGACGCAGGGAACCTCGAATTCTTTCAATGCCGCCACGACGGATGCGACGGCCGTGGTCTTTCCCGTGCCGGCATAACCGTTGAGTATCAATATGTCGCCGTCGTCGCCGGTAAGGAATTCGCCCATCTGCCTCAAGAAATTGTCCTGACATTCTGTTGGTTCATAGGCGAAGTGTTCACGGAATCTGGAATATAGAAAATCGGCTCGCCCCATGCTATTTCCTCCCGCTGAAAGCCATCGTCACTACCGCCAGGACCGGATAAATCTCGACTCGGCCGAGGAACATATCCACGATAAATACGATCTTCGCCAGCACCGGCACACCACTATAATTACCCATTGTACCCACGGATTCCATCGCAGGCCCGACGTTGCTCAGACAGCTCATGGACGCAGCCATAGCATTCTGCACGTCCATGCCGGAAAGTATGGTCAATGCCATCGAGGCGGCTATCGTAATGAAATACAGGCCGATGAATACGACATGGGGATATATTTCATTGTTTCCCAGCATATGGTTGCCGATATGGACCTGATTTATGGACGAAGGATGCATGGAGCTTTTCACCTGCTGGCCTACCGACTTGAACATCAGTAGCATACGGTCCATTTTAATACCTCCGGTAGTGGAGCCTGCCATACCGCAAGGCACAGTAATCAGCACAGTGATTATGCAGGCGAAAAGCGGCCAGGTGTTGTTGTCGGATATGGCGAATCCGGTAGTGGATATCGAACTGACGACCTGAAAGAAACCAGTCATGAACGATTCGCCCCATGTAAATCCGGCCGAACTCATTTTGAGAGAGAATGCCACTAGCAGAGCAGCCACAAGTATGGTTCCGGCATAGAATTTCAGCACCGGATTGTTCAGAGGCTTGAAACTCCGGGACGCGAATACCATGTATATTATACCGAAGTGTATCGACGATATGAACATGAAAAATATCGTGACGATATTTATAAGCGGCGAACCGAACGACGCGATGGACAAGTTCTTAGTGCTGAATCCGCCTGTCGCCGTAACGGCAAATGCATGATTTATGGCATCAAACGGAGACATCCCTGCGAGCCAATAGCATAGGAACGCGCAGATGGCGATGCCAAAATACACGGCCGTGAAAACCCATACCGTCTTGTTCGTACGTGTCTTGTACCCTTCTCGGGACAATGATGAGACTTCCATATTGGTGAGCCTGAGCCGCACCGGGCTGGAGGACGGGATGATCAGAAGCAGGAATACCACGACTCCCAAGCCGCCGATGAAATGCGTGGATGATCTCCAGAACAGCAGACTGTCAGGTAGTTGCTCCACATTGGCGAGGACAGTTCCGCCTGTGGTCGTATATCCGGAAACAGCTTCAAACAGGGCATTGATGACAGAAAAAGGTCCGCCCCAAAGGACGTACGGCAGCATACCGAAGATAAAGGACAATGTCCATGAGAGGACAATGATCATATAGCCGTCTTTCAGGCTGATGTTCGGGGACTTACGTACGAAAATGAAGGGAAATATTCCCACTATGAAGGTAATCGTGAAGCTGATTATCAACGCCGCGAGCGCACTGTCGTTGCCGTTCGAGATGGAGACAAGTATGGACAGAAACATGAAGAACGCACTGGCCAGCAGTGCGAATCCCACATTCCTGGATATGACTTTCAGATTCATTTCTCTGCCTCCTGGCCATGTTCATGTTTCTCCAACGTGTCACGCATCATCTTGATGCGCTTGCGGAGCTGGATATTCTCCCCTACCACTTCCGTGACACCGTCATTGAGCTCGGAAAGCTGGTCGTCACCCTCGAAAGTATAGGAATATTTGCTGCCGAATGACCTATAGTTTTTCAGCCCGAACAGCATCTTGTATATCGGATTCACGTAATAGGCCATGAGGAAGAACATCAGGAGCAGGACCAGAAGCAGCCCGACCGCCACAGCCACGGCTCCCGGAATGATGCTTCGGTAGAATCCGCGTTCAAATGTGGCGGAGTTCTTCTGAAGATCATTGTAAATGGCTGTATTCAAGATATTTATATCGGAGCGCAGCCTGTTGTACTTAGGTTGCAGCCTGTCGAAATACCACTCCCGGGTATTGATGAAATCTGACAGGATAGCTTGCGGAAGTTCCAGAGTAGTAAGCATATACGCCGAATATGAGTACAATACCGAGTCCGCGAGCGGAAGCATGCTGGCCAATGTCAATGATGATTTCAAGCTGTCGCAATGCGCGATGAAGTCGTTTTGCCTGAGTTCCGGGATGTGTTCCGTGGAGTTGTCTCCGATAACTGCCAGAATGCCAAGGTTATAGGCATTGGCCGCGTCGGCAAGTTTCTGCGCGGCATTGATACTGCCGATGTTTCCGGCAATGAGGTTGGACACATAGCTGCTCATCCTGCTGTATTCCATAATGGAAATGAAACTGGACACCAGCAATATCACGGCTATCGAACTGAGGCTCAGGACGAGCTTCATTTTCATCGTAAGCTTGAATTCACGTATATATGAACGTATTTTTCTGAACATTCCGTCTGCATTAACATGCAAACTTACATAAAAAACGTTTATTCAGCAAACAGATATTTGGAGTTGTAGTCGCGTACAAGTCTTTTCAGTCTGGCTTTTCCCTTGATCATCATCGGAACGCCTACCAGGGTACATGGCACAATCACTGCTACTGCCACCACGGCCGAAGCAGTGAGCACCGCTGCAAAACTGTCTTCCCGCCCTGACGATGCATCCGCGGCCATGAATCCCAATGCTCCTCCAAGTCCGCCGCCTGCACCAATGGTGGCAATGCTGTTTCCCGTGGAGAACACCTTGGAATTACGGATATAGATCCGCACCTGCTTGGGTGAGAAATACATCTTGGAATCAGAAATGCTCAATGGTTGATTATCAGATGTATATATGCATCCCTTCCTGTAAATCAATGTTCCCTCGACCTTGCCTTGACGCGGATGAAGAGAGTCCGTGCGGTAATCGTAAGATTCGGATTTTTCCCGTATTGATCCAGACGAGAGTATGTTCAATGTGTCCGTGTCGGTGCACATGCCGAATCCTGACGTCGCCGCTGCCATGGAAAGCAATGTCGCCGTCAGGATAGCAATAATCAGTTTCAAGTTTTTCATCCTTTATTATTTCAACGCACTTTATCTAGATGCAATAAAGAAGTGTTTCGTTGCAGCCGGGCCGTTATTTCAGCACTTGTCTGATGATTCTGGTCAGCTGGTCAGTGCAAGATGTGCCGCGTCCATGACAATTCACGCCATCAAGAATTTCCACGGCTTTCTCTGCTGACATGCCTTCAAGAAGGCGGCCTACAGCCTGCAAGTTACCGTCGCATCCGCGCAAATACTTGACATTGTGCAGATTGCCATCCTTGAGATCGAAATCAATCTGCTTGGAACATACCATTGCGCTAGGCACGGCAGTTATATGACGGACTCCATCTTTCTCACTGTCCGACACGATTCTGTAATCTTCTCCTACGTTTTCCATATATAAAAATTATCAACTTCTTTTTTTCCGGAAGAATTCCGTGACAATGTTTCCGCACTCCTCCGCCAGAATCCCTGTCGCGACTTCCGCCTTAGGATGCAAAAGTGAAGGGGTGAACTTGGAATAGCCGCGCTTCGGGTCGGCAGCACCGTAGACGATTCTGCCCACCTGAGCCCACGCAGACGCCGCAGCACACATCGGACACGGTTCCACGGTCACATACAATGTGCAGTCATTCAAGTATTTACCGCCCATTGCTTCCGTAGCGGCAGTTATCGCTATCATTTCGGCGTGCGCTGTCGGATCATGCAGACGTTCTGTCATATTGTGTCCTTTGGCAATGACTCTGCCGCCGAATACAATCACTGCCCCTATCGGAATTTCATCCTCCGCCTCAGCCGCCATGGCTTCGCGCAATGCTTCACGCATAAACCGCTCATCCACAGCCATATCCACGACTTTGTCCATATTAGTCCCTACCTCTTGCGATACCTATATAATATAGCAGTGTGGCAAGTGAGCTCAACGCGGCTATCACATAAGTGTAGGCAGCCCATTTGAGCGCATCGACAGCCATCGGACGGGTTTCATAGTCGGTAATTCCGGCATTTTCAAGCCAATTCACGGCACGTGCACTGGCATTGATTTCCACCGGAAGGGTGACGAAACTGAACAATGTGGTCATCGCGAAGAGTGCGATTCCGACCCAAAGCAACGTAGGGAAAACATTGACCATCAATATTCCCGCGAGTAGAATCCACTGGACGGTGTTGTTCGCGATGGATACTACCGGCACCAATGCCGTGCGGAGTTTGAGCGGCGCATATCCCACCTGATGCTGGACAACGTGGCCGCATTCATGCGCTGCGACTGCCGCTGCCGCCACGGACCTGCCGTTATAGACCGCCTCACTAAGGTTCACAGTCTTGGTTGCAGGATTGTAGTGGTCGGTGAGCTGTCCGGGGATGCACATCACATTGACATCATATATTCCATTCTCCTGCAACATTTTACGGGCAACATCCGCACCGGACATGCTGTTTCGCAACGGAACTTTGGAATATTTGCGGAAACGGCTCTGGAGCATATTCTGCACGAATATGCTGAGGACCATGAATAATGTAAAAATTAACCAATAAGTCATAATATTCATTTTTAATAAACCACATCGGTCGGGCAAAAAGCAGACCAACGCGAAGATAACATAAAAATTATTCCCTCAGTCAGATAATTTTGGTATTTTTGCATCTCTAAAAGGGAACGCCGGCCGGACCGGCAATTATTTCTTGACAATGTTGAAGGAAAATGATTTTTCAAGGCTGGAGCTGAAACTCAGCGCATGCCGCGACAACTATAGATATTTCAGAAGCCTGCTGGAGCCGTCCACCAAGCTTCTCGTGCTGGTAAAGGCCAATGCCTACGGACATGGAGCAGTCGAATTCGCTTCCATGATGCAGAAAGAAGGTGCTGATTATCTGGCAGTTGCATACCCCGTAGAGGGCATTGAACTGAGACGTGCCGGCATCAGTCTGCCGATATTGGTGCTGACCGCCGGAACAGATTATTATAATGAAATCATTGACAGCCGCCTGGAGCCGAGCATCCCGAACATGTATTCATTGAGGCTGTTCTGCGAGACGCTGGAGAAGCGTGGAATCACGGATTATCCGGCGCACATAAAGCTGGATACGGGCATGCATCGTCTTGGTTTCATGACAAGCGAAATCCCGGAACTGACAGCGTTCCTGAGGGACTGCAAATTTGTCAGGGTGAAGTCGATATTCTCTCATCTGGCTGCTGCCGAAGATCCTGATTCTGATGATTTCACATTGGGGCAGATACAGATGTTCGAGGCCAATGCCGGCCAGATAATCAATGAGATAGGTTACAGGCCTATGCTGCATATCCTCAATTCTGCCGGTATCGAGAGGTTCCCTCAGTTCCAGCATGACATGGTCAGGCTGGGTATCGGCATTTATGGCATCAGCGCATTGCCGGGCGTAAAGCTTTCACCTGTAGCATCATTGAAATGCAAGATATTGCAAATCAAACATTTGAAACCAGAAGACGGCACTATCGGCTATGGCCGTCACGGAATCATTGCCCCGGAGGGGACGACTATCGCGACGATTCCGGTCGGGTACGCGGACGGCATCGACCGTCATCTCGGGTGCGGTCGCGCGTCGTTTTCGCTGAACGGGCATAGGGTGCCGACCATCGGAAACATCTGCATGGATATGTGTATGCTGGATATTACCGGCGTGGATGCGAAGGTCGGGGATACGGTGACGATTATCGGGGATGACCCGACGGTTTCTGAACTCGCAGAAATACTCGGCACGATTCCTTATGAAATCATGACGAGCATTCCACGTAGAATTGACAGGGAAATTATCCGATAGCAGCTACGCTACGCAAGCATGAGGCCCTGCTTTACTGTAGCTGCAACTTCCTCTCCCTTAAGGTGTTCCAGAATTGCCAGACCGAAGTCGACGGCACATCCCGCTCCACGGCCGGTGATGAGGTTTCCGTCTATGACAGCAGGTTTCTGTTCGTATATTCCTCCGCGTGCAACAGGTGCGTCTTCGAAGCCGTCGAAGCATGTGAAGTGTTTTCCGGCAAGGCTAGGGAGCTGGGAGACGACCAGGCCAGGCGCCGCACAGATGGCTGCAAGTGCCCCGCCTTCAGCGTAATGCAATCTCATGAAATTGATGATTTCTGCATTTTCCGCAATTCTTCTCGTGCCAGGCATTCCGCCAGGGAATATCATCACGTCATTTTCTTCTGTTCCGTCGAGCTGCACTTCGGCTTTGAATTCGTCGTAGGTCATGTCTGCGACAACAGTGGCCCTGTGTGATCCGGTAACGTATTTGTCCCTATGGATAGAGACTGTCTTCACGTCTACGCCACCTCTGCGAAGGATGTCGAGCGGTGCCAATGCTTCCATTTCTTCGAAGCCGTTGGCCAGAAAAATATATACTCCTTTCATAATTTATATGTTATGTTGTTCGTTGTCGGATTATAGGATGAGCATCAACGTGAATGTGTAGAGCATGAAGGCTTCGAAAAGCAGTTTCCCCTTGCCGTCTGCATCGAGCATCACTTCCACGCGGTCTTTGCGTATCAGTTTTCCGAGTTTCCTGTTGCTCGGAAGGCTACGCGCCGCCCATTTGGAGATGATATTGCCGTCGTTGAAATAGACTGCGCCTCCGTTAGAGCGATTCAGCGATATAAGCGTCTTGTAGTCAGAGTAATATACCGACGTAAGCAATGTCATTGATTCGGCTTGCGTGTATTTTCCGGATGCGATGAGACTTGAGAATGAGGCCGGGTCGGATGCGGTAAGGAGGAGCGGCGTGAAGCCTGCTTCCGATGCGGAGGCGAGCAGCTTTGCCGCGTTTTTCCATGCAGTTTCTTTCATCTTTTCCGGTTCCGGAACTGATACCGCCATCACCAATCCATCGGCAGCCAACGTATCACGGTATTGTCCCGCAGCGTCGCGGAAGGAGAGGCGCGGGTATTCGGTTTCATCGATATGATCTTGTTTCTTGACCGTGCGCGCTTCCACGAAGGTCCAGGTGGAGTCCGGGATATTGTTCAATGTGAATACTCCCGTCTTGCCGTTCTTTTCGTATACAAATGTCGCAACATATTCATCTTCAACGATTTCCGGGGCTTCCGCCGCGATTTCCAGTCTTGATGAGAGGTTGAACGGCGTGAGTTCCAGGAGCGGGATGAACATCAGCGAGTACACCGCAAATATCAGGACCGCGACCAATGTCAATGCGAATGTGATGTATTTGCTTTTCTTTGGCTTTCCGAAGTCATTGTACGGAACGAATGCGGCCAGTGTCAGCAGACATAGTACAATATTTTTCGCAAATGACTGGAAATGAGTAAGATGTACCGCCTCACCGAAGCATCCGCAGTCCATGTTCGGGTTCAATATCCAGAGCAACAGGGTAAGCAGGGTGAAGCCTCCGAGGAGTATCGTGGTGGCCCATGCGGTCACTTTCCTGAAGACTCCCGTGACTAGACAGATGCCGAGTGTGGTTTCTGCCAATGCGAATGTTTCGGCTATCGGGCCGGCCATTGCACGCAGGAATCCGAGGTGAAGGAAGTTCAGGTATTCCCTGACAATCAGCATTGACCCGACCGGGTCCATCAATTTCAGGACTCCCGCTACGAAGAATACGAATCCGAGGATGACGGCGCAGAGTCTGCGGAACCTGCTTCCGATATAGTGCAATTTCATATTTATTTAAGTTTCTGTTCTACAACTGCTTGCACGGCTGCCGAGATGGCGTCCGGCGGAAGCATCCTGCCATTTTCATCGCTGCAGTCAATGCGTATGAATCCCGGGTCGAGTTCGCATTGTCTCAGATATACTTTCCTGACGTTTTTCTGGAATTCGATGTCGGCTTCGTGTATGTCGCTGCGTCCTTCGAGGTAGTTCCGGTCGTCGCCCCCGCGTGGATTTTCGAGTTTCTTTTCGACGAATCCTATCGGCACGTCGAGGAAGATGTTCAGGTCCGGCCTGGGAAGTCCGAATTGGCCGAATTCCGTGTCGAAAATCCATTCCCGGAGTTCTTCGCGGCGGGTTTCGTCATTGATTTTGGCGCATTGGTAGGCGATGTTCGAGTAGACGTATCTGTCGAGAAGCACTATTCCGCCCTTGTTCAGGGTGTCCCACATTTGCGGTGCGGCGCCATGTCTGTCTTCGGCGTAAAGCAGCGCAACGAGCTGAGGGTGAACGGCGTCAATGCTACCGAATCCGCCTCTCAGGAATTTGCCTATGAGTTCCCCATAGACCGGGGAGTCGTATCGCGGGAAGTGTATGTATTCCAGGTTTCCGGACTTGGTTTCCAGATAATTCCTGAGTCGTTTCACTTGAGTGGATTTTCCGGACCCATCCAGTCCTTCTATTACAATCAGCATATTCGTGTCGGTATTATTCCGATTACAAATATAATAATCTTTCGACGTTTCGCCTAGGGGTGGAGGTCAGTTCTGGCACCCTGGCGGTGAAGTTTTTCTATGGAGGCGTGGAGGAAATTCCGGAGGATGGCGTGCGTGTTAAAACGTTTTTCACGCACATCGTGTTCATTTTTCGACTTGACGTGCGCAGAAAACGTTTTAACACGCACGGGAAAACATTTTTGCCCAGGCAACAAAGATTCGTGCGCGATGGAATAACCGGACACAAATCGAAGTCAAATATGGTTTTTCGCATGTCATTTGGTCGAAATATTTTATATTTAGGTATAATAGGTCTAGTTTTGTCGACGTTTTTACAATATAAAGCGACAAAATGTATAAAAGACTTATTCTTACGGCGGCACTCGCCGCTGCTTCACTCCCCGCTTTTGCCGGCGGTTATGTGACCAACACGAATCAAAATGTGGCATTTCTGAGAAACCCTGCACAAAACGCAGTCATAGGTGTACAAGGAGCATATTTCAACCCTGCCGGTATCGCATTCATGAACAATGGCTGGCATCTCGCACTGGATGTCCAGACAGCAGTCCAGAGACGCTATACGACATCCACCTACGAGCCGCTGAAATACGGCATTGACAATGACGGAAAAGGTTATAAGAAGTATACCGGCAAGTCATTCGTGCCGGCGCTGCCTCATCTGGACCTCGTCTACAAACATAACAACTGGTTCGGCTCATTCCACTTCGGCGTTGTTTCCGGAGGCGGCAAAGCCGTTTATGATCAGGGACTTGGCTCATTCGAAGCGCCTGTTGCCATGATTCCGGCATTGATCAACACATTGGCCGGTGCCCAGGCTGTCTCAGCATATTCGGCCGACATTGCCCTTACCGGCGAGCAGTATAATTTCGCGGGACAGCTGAACTTCGGATATAAAATCAGCAAGAATTGGAGCGTGGCAGCCGGCGTGCGTCTGA
>FR882208.1:97982-116440 GCA_000434935.1 Bacteroides sp. CAG:709
TGCGTCTGAACTACATCTCCAATTACTACGTGGGAAGCCTGAAGAACATCCAGCTGCAGCCTACCGGAGGCCAGATGATGCCGGCGTCCGCCGTTCTTGCCAATGTCATTTCACAGCTGACAGGCGGCAAGGTCCCTGCAGAGAATGTGGCACCGATAGCGTCTGCTCTCGTGAGTGACAAGGAACTTGATGCCCATCAGAAAGACATCGCCTACACGCCGATCATCTCAGTGGATTACAAGACAGGAAAGTTCAATTTCTCAGCACGTTACGAGTTCAACACCAAGGTCCGTCTCAAGAATGACACCAAGGCCAATTCCACCGGCATTTCCCAGTTCGATGATGACAAAGTCATCGCTGCCGACATCCCTGCGAACTTGAATCTCGGTGCGCAATATGCCGTCAAGCCGAATTTCCGCGTAGCGCTCGGCTTCAACTACTATTTCGACAAGCAGTCGAAGCAGTACAACAATGAAACCGGTCTCAATGACAAGCAGAATTATCTGAAACACAATTCCTTCGAGATTCTCGGCGGTCTGGAATATGACGTCTGCAAGTTGTTGACCCTCAGTATCGGTGCAAACAGCAGCACCTTCGGTTTCGGCAATGATGCCCGTTACATTTCCGACATGAGCTATACCACAAGTTCCATTTCCGGTGGTCTCGGCGCGCAGTTCCATGTGACGAAGAAAATCAATATCGACCTGGGTGTCTACAAGACATTCTTCCTTCACTTTACCAAGGAGCAGAAAGATTACGGCGGAAATGGCGCCCTCCTTTACAACAAGCTGGCTCCAGTCCTCGCCACCCTTCCGATCGATCCGTCAGTTGTCGGCAAACTTACTCCTGAGGCTCTAGCCGTGGTAGGTCAAGATGATTTCTACCGCACCAGCATAGTAGCCGGCGTCGGAATCAGTTTCGCATTCTAACTCAAGTTTAGCAAGTTGTCAAACTTGCTGAACGGTAGTGCGAATTTGAGGGTTTACTATCCCTTGATAATTATAGAGTGGAAACGTGGCCTTTTTGGCTGCGTTTCCACTCTAATGTATGAGAGATTCCCGTGCGTACTAAAACGTTTTCCACGCACAATAGGTCGAAAAATGAACACGACGTGCGTGGAAAACGTTTTAACGCTCACGAGGGAATACATGTGGCGCAAGCCCGGGCGGGGACGGAGGGTGGAGCCGGCATTGGCTCCCGAAAAGGGAGGGGACCCACGCCAGTGGGGAGGACCGGCGGAACCCTCCGTCTCCGCCATGGCGTATAAAAGAAACCCCAGAACGGCCGCATGAAAGACAACCCGCCATGGGACATGAAGGATAACCCGTACGGCTGCAACAAACTAAATAGTTTCGTCAACCACCACCGAGGATGTATCAGAATCCTCTTCCGAGGAAATGTCGGAAAAATCGTCCAAGGAAATGCTGTCGTGAATCACCGTGATGCTGTCTTTCAGCGCCTTGAGATCATCAATCTCCTTCATGATGGCCTTCTTGTCGAACCTGACGGCACATGAAGAAAGCGACACCATGGCCAGGACTGCAAGAGCAACTATAAAACTTATCTTTTTCATAATCAACACAATAAAAACTTGATAACGATTACTTGAATATCTCCGGACCGATTCCGAGAAGCTGCATCTGACGGCGGATCTTCGGAAAGACGTTCTCCATGAACTCCTTACGCTTGATGTCCAGCACCTTGTCACGGGCATCCGGGGCGATGAAATAACCCAGGCCACGCTTGTTGTAGATGATACCGTCATTGGTCAGACGCTCGTAGGAACGCATAATCGTATTGGGATTGACACCCAGCTGGGCCCCGTACTCACGGACGGAAAGAATCCGCCCGTCGGGCTCCAACTTGCCGTCAAGAATCTGCTCGCAGATGCTGTCCAGAATCTGAAGATATATCGGTCTGTTACTGTCAAACTGCATAACTGATTAATGTTTAAGGGTTTTCAGACGGAAATATACCGCGGTCGCCAGGGCGGCGAAGACAATGATATCCCACAATGTAGCCAAAATATTGAAAGCAGGAATCGCCCAGTTCAGGAAGTCAGGATTCAAGATATATCTGTCGGCAAGATTCTGGGCAAACAGCGTCAAGCTCTCGACATTGATCAGACCAAATGACAAGACAAGGCCGAAAACCATGCTGAGCGCCATCTGGAAGCCCACAATAATCAATATAGGATACAATATCTTATGCTTCTTGAAGAAAATTGCACCGAGAAGGAAGAACAATGCCGTCGAAACCGAAGACATGTACATTGAGAAGAGACTCACATGAACAGGGGCATCGCTGGTGAAAGCGAATGTCACCAAAGACTCGAGGCCACGGGCCGCGCATGAGAACAATGAACCGCCACAGGTGCCGTCCAGGAGGCAAATTATTCCGTCAATCGAAAGATAGACAAGCCCGAATGCAAGAGGGACCACTACCACGGTATTCAAAATCATTGACAAGAACTTTTCGAAGACCGAGGCCGGCATCAGGACGAACGTACTGCCCGCGCGCTTCTCGGTAACATAGCCGTAAACACTTGAAGGATAAGTCAGTATCATGACGAAAGTCACCATGCAGGCGATAAGGATCCTGGTAGTTTCGCCCGGCGTCCCCCACTCCCCTGCAAACAGCAGAGAATATACGACCGTAAGAGTATAAAGAATCAGCGGGGCAGCGGACATCAGCAACAATGTCGGTCCGTATGTGGAAACCCAACGCTTGAAATCATATTTGAAATATCTGCCGAAACGGCTGATTGAAAATGTATTGTTCATGATGTTATTTTATAGCGAAAAGACCTTTGATTAATTCCTTGTTCTTATGCACGGCGTTGAACAATGCCTCGATGTTCACCTTGCTCTCCCTGCCGTCCGCATTCGGATAAACCTGGATAAAGCCGCCTGGAAGCTGCTCACTGTAAAGCGATTCCGGATGAAGCTCCGTGCCGTAGTCGAAGTATAGTTTCTCCGAAATCGTCTCGACGTCCGCATTCAGGAGCACCTCCTGACGGTCCAATATTATAATCGGGTCAATGATGTTTTCCAGGTCCCTCACCTGATGAGTCGAGATGACAATCGTGCTGTCCTCGGAAGTATATTTCATCAATGCGCTTCTGAACTGCGCCTTGGACGGAATATCCAGTCCGTTCGTCGGCTCGTCAAGATAGATGTAACGGCATCCAAGCGCCAGAGCCAGAGAAATATACGCTTTCTTCAACTGACCGGCAGACATCGCTATCAGCTTCTTCTGCGGATCATTCTCGAACAGTTCCATGATTTCCAGGAACCTGTCCTGATTGTAATTCGGCCAGAACTCCCCCGTCATCCGCGCATAATCTTCAGCCTTGATCGGCAATGCCAGCATCTCGTCAGCAAGATAAAACTGCTTCGCAAGCAGCTCAGGATTACGGCTATACGGGTCAATGCCGTCGACACTAATGCTTCCTTCCAATGCTTTTTTAAGTCCGCAAAGCAATGTCAGGAGCGTGGTCTTGCCTACTCCGTTTTCACCCAGAAGCCCGTAAATCTTGCCAGGCTCCAGGTTCATCGTTATGTTCTTCAGCACCGGAACTTTTCCATAGCTGAAACCCAGATTTTCAATTCGTATCATAGTGTATGAGTTTATTAATACACTGCAAAGATACAACAGTTTTTCCAATCTCCAACAATTTCGACAAAAAAATTTATCGGCGTGCGTACTAAAACGTTTTCCACGCACGTCACACCCAAATCTGGCATGACGTGCGTGGAAAACGCCAAAATACGCACGAGAAATTACTTCTCCCGGAACTCTATGGCAAAACCGCCGCCTCGGGCCATGAACACAGGAACCACACTCTCAGATGTGACATCCTGCTCCGTAATCACGTAAGCCTGAGGATTCTTCTCGTAGTCAGCATCAGGAGCATCTGCATAAATCTTCGCCACGTATGTCTTTCCGGGGTCGAGGAAATTCATCGGAATATCCAACGTCCTGCTGTTCTCGTCAGTAACGCCGCCGGCAAACCATTGACCCGACTTCTTCGCCTTACGTGCCACTACTATATAATCACCGGGCTCGGCAAGAAGGTATTTGCTCTTCTGCCAATCCACCGCAACATCCTTGATGAACTGGAACGCATCAGCGAACTGGTCGTAATGTTCAGGGAAATCCGCTGCCATCTGGAGTGGCGAATACATTGTCAGGTAGAGCGCAAGCTGGTTGGCGATGGTCGCCTTGACCTTGGAAGTATTCGAGCAGAACTTGGAGAGGTCCATCTCGAAGATGCCTGGAGTGAAATCCATCGGACCGCCATTCAGACGGGTGAACGGAAGAACGGTTACATGCATCGGCTCAGTACCGCCAAACGCCTGATACTCAGTTCCTCTGGCACTCTCATTGCCGACAAGGTTAGGATAGGTGCGGCACAATCCCGTAGGGCGGACCGCCTCATGGGCATTGACCATGATATGGTGCTTGGCAGCCTCCTTTACAGCGTAAAGATAATGATTGTTCATCCACTGACCGTAATGATACTCACCGAAAGGCAGGATATCGCCCACATAGCCGCTCTTCACCGCATCATAGCCATACTTCTCCATAAGATTGTAAGCAGCATCCATGTGGCGCTCGTAATTACGTACAGATGAGGAAGTTTCATGATGCATGAGGAGTTTCACGCCCTTGGAATGAGCATACTCGTTAAGCGCCTTGATGTCGAAATCAGGATAAGGGGTCACGAAATCGAAGACGTAATCCTTGTTGCAGTTCGCCCAATCTTCCCAGCCGACATTCCAGCCCTCTACCAGCACCTCGTCAAAGCCATGTTTGGCAGCGAAGTCGATGTAGCGGCGCACATTGGCATTGTTCGCAGAATGCCTGCCGTTAGGCTTGGCCGCTGAATAATCTGAAACGCCGAGATGCACGGATGAGAAGTCATCAGTATATGCCCAAGTGCCCTTTCCGGAAATCATCTCCCACCATACACCGACATATTTCACTGGATGAATCCACGAAACGTCATCGTAGGCACAAGGCTCATTGAGATTCAGCACAAGCCTGGACTCCAGCTGTTTACAAGCATTGTCCACCACCTGAATTGTTCTCCACGGGCTCTTGCACGGAGTCTGGAGACGGCCGCGCCATCCCTGGGCGTCAGGCGTAAGTTCCGAACGGAAAGTCAATGTCGCAGGGTCCAGATCGAGGTGCATGCACGCGTAATCCACCAACGCCGCCTCATGGATATTCACATAGAGTCCCTCATCGGTCTTCATCTGCAGGGAAGTCTGCACGCCCGTCATCGAGAACGGCGTCTGCGAAGAATTGCCGCAAAACGCACTCTCCATCCTGGACTTGATTTCGCTCAGCCGGGACACGGTATATTGATACTCCTGAGTATCGTAATCACCTGGAATCCAGAGCGCTGTGTAATCGCCACCCATAGCGAACTCAGTCATTTCATCCTTGATCACGAAATAAGTCAGGCCCTTCTGCTCCGGGAACTCATAACGGAAACCGAGACCATCATCGAAAAGACGGAAGCGCACGGTCATACGCTTGTCGGAAGATGTCTGTACCAGATTGACAGCCAATTCGTTATAATGATTGCGAATCTCCGATTCCTCACCCCATATAGGCTGCCATGTCTCATCGAAAGAGCAAGTGTCAATGCTCTCCACCTTGAAGCCGTCATGGAAAGACCAGCAAGGCTTATCATCCACTTTCTGGAGATCCTTGTCCCCGAAAACAATCTTCTGGGCCTTGAGCACACCGCGCATTTCATATCCGAGATGACTCGGCCGGATTACCGCCGTTTCCCCGTAATTCAATGAATACATGGGACTTCCGTCAGGCGCAACGCCGAATTTCATGGAGAGGTTGCCGTCCGGAGACTTCAGGACAGAAACATCGGAAAGTGACACCGCTTTCAGGCCCGGGCCGCCGCAGGACTGTACCAATGCCGATGCCGCGCAAAGAGCAACACCTGCAAAAAGGACTTTTCTAAAAAGGTTCATATCAATGTTCATTTACGTTTATACTCTACTACCAATGCCTGACGCGGACCCACTACTGTAGAATCATTGACCTCAACTGCTTCGCCGGTCATGACATCACGGCCATCATACAGGCCGTCAGCGATTTCCGCATAATGCGACCACGGAATCGACTTGCGTCCGCGGGAATTGTTGATGAAGACAAACACCGCCTCATCAGCATTGTAACGGAAATAAGCGTAGGTATTGTCCCTGGTCAGAAAATGCAGGGTCTTGCCGTCGTGAATCACGCCCTTGCCCTTTCTCCATCGAAAAAGCTTGCGTGTAAAATCGTGAAGTTCAGCCACTTGACCAGCCGCAACAGGCTTACCGTCAGTTCCTATCAATGCAGCCTTGCGTCCTTCTTCAGTGAACCAGTTTTCCTTGTCACCGGCCCAGCCGCCCGGGAAATCCACACGGAGACCGCCGTGTCCCTGACTCTTGTCCTTGGAGACGAACATCATCTCGTCACCTGCGAAAATCTGAGGGAAGCCACGCATGGTAGCCATCATGGTCATCACAATCTTCATCCTGTCAGGATTCTGCCTTACCACATCACCGATACGGTCAGTATCGTGGTTTCCAGGGAAAATCATCATCTTGGAAAGGTCATGATATACGAAATCGTGTGAAAGACAGTCATATACCTTGGTCATGCCAGCACCCCACTGAACAGAATCCGTCGGAACGCCGGCGCAAATCGCATCGTACAGAGGGAAGTCCATGATGGACGGAAGATTCGAATTGAATCCATCCTTGTTCTCGTTATCAGCCTGCCAATAAGCGAGTTGCGGAATGGATGACGTCCAGCACTCCCCTACGATATTGAAATTAGGATATTCCGTGCGGACAGCCTTGCACCATCGGCTCATCGGCTCTTTCTCATTGTATGGATAGGTATCGACCCTGAAACCGTCCAAGCCGGCATATTCAATCCACCAGATGGCCCATTGCTGGAAATACTTGAGAGTGAACGGATTGTCCAGGTTCATATCCGGCATGGAAGGCACGAACCAGCCGCTTTCCTGAAGATTCAGGTCATACTTCGACGCATTCGGGTCCATATTGGTCGAGAAGCATACATTGGTACCGGTATATTCCGGGAACTGATGGATCCAGTCAGCGAACGGAAGGTCCTTCATCCACCAATGCGCTGTACCGCAATGGTTTGTGACGATATCCATCACCACCTTCAGGCCTTTTTCATGAGCCTTCGCCACCATCTCGCGGTAAAGTTCATTGGAACCGAAGCGCGGGTCAATATGGTAGTAGTCCGAGCACGCATAGCCGTGGTATGATCCGCCCGGCTCATTGTCCTCAAGCAGCGGAGTGCACCAAATCGCCGTCGCACCGAGATCCTCTATATAATCCAGATGATCAATGATTCCCTGAACATCTCCGCCATGACGTCCGAAATATCCGCTGCGGTCAGCTTTTTCAGCGGTGTCAGAAGTGGAGTCATTGGACGGATCACCATTCGCAAAGCGGTCAGGCATAATGAGATATATCATGTCCGCAGCAGTATAGCTCTTCCTCTGGACAGAGCCGGATTCACGGGCCGCAATCTCATACGGATACTTGAACGCAGGCTTTCCGTCCTTGCTGAATACAAGATAATATGTTCCAGGTGCGGCATCCTTGAGGATGTTGACATCAATGAACAGGTAATTAGGGCTGTCAGCCTTATGTATTTTATTGACCTTCACCCCATTGCCACCCTCAATAGCGACATTGTACTCTGTAACGCCTTCGCCCTGTACGAGAAGCTGGAGCGGGGCTTTCATCCCCACCCACCACGAAAGCGGTTCTACTCTGCTTACCTGCGACGAATCCGCATCAGCAACAGAATCGGTAACAAAAGCTGAGTTTCCGGCACAAGCCGTAAGCATTACTGCCGTCATAATTCCAAATATTCTTTTCATATGTAAATATATCATTAAATTTCCACATTCCAATTCCAAGGAGGGCAAAGTTGTGCGGTGACAGTCACCACGTCATTGTCAAACACACGTTTGAAAACCAACGTATTGTCCTCACATGTAACTACTTCGAAGCGTCCGCCCTTTTCGCCCGCACGCAGTGCCGGATGCTCATGGCGGAATTTTATAAGATTCTGATAGAACTGAGTGAACTCATTCACCTCCCATGCCGGAACCGGGTCTTTTTCGAAGAACTGGAAACGATGGTTCCAACCCATCTCCTGCCCCGTGTAGATCAACGGCTGTCCGCCAGGAAGTGTAAAGGTCAATACTGCCATCACTTTCGCAGCATCGCCCATTCTCTCGAACTCAGTTCCGGCCCATGAATTCTCGTCATGATTCGAAGTGAACATCAGACGGAAAGCATCCTTAGGGAAACGTTCGGCATCGTGCTTCACATATTCCAGGAGTTCATCGGCACCCTTGTTTCCCTGTGCAATGTCATTCAGGATATGGTGCAGTTCCCATGCATAAGAAGCATCGAAACCGGACTCATGAAGCTTAGGGTCTTCGCCCTCGGCCAGCATGTACATCTGCGGCCAATCCTCTCTGAGTGAAGAGATTGTCTTCTTCCAAAATTCAGAAGGCACCTCGCATGCCATATCGCAGCGGAAACCGTCAATGCCTTTGGACATCCAGAAACGCATTGCACTTTCCTGCGCGTCCCATACATCCGCATTGTCATAATTCAGTGCGGCAATGTCCGTCCAGTCATATTGAACGACAGTGTTTCCGACGGAATCCCTTTCATACCAGTCGGCCGGTTTCGCATCAATCCACACCGCATCCGGAGAGGTATGGTTCGCCACCCAGTCGAGTATCACACGGAATCCCCGGGACTTGGCTTCAGTAAGAAAAGCCTCGAAATCCTGCATTGTACCGAACTCCGGATTGACGGCGCAATAGTCCTTTATGGCATAGTAGGAGCCGAGAGTTCCCTTACGCTCCTTTTCTCCGATAGGGTAAATCGGCATAAGCCAGATAACGTCCACTCCGAGTTCCTTCAGGCGCGGGAGCTGGGCCTGGGCCGCAGCAAAAGTGCCCTCCGGAGTGTATTGGCGCACATTCATTTCATAAACGACGGCATCGTAAGTCCATGCGGCATGTGGGGACTTTTCCGCACAGGACGCTAACATCAGGACCGCAAGGGCCGCCAACAATATCTTCTTCATAATCAGTAACATTATCTCTTTGCGAATGGTGAAAGTGCAACGGTCGGCTTGCCATCCTTGAAAGCACCGAGGTCGTAGCCGTTGCGTACCAGCTCGGACTCAGGCTCCCAATAGAAGATGCCTTTGAAACGCTTCACGTCCTTAAGACCGTTCCACAATGTCTCAAGTGCCTCCTTGCCCTTCTCCGGCTCAGCAGCCGGCATTCCGAACTCAACCAGCATCACATCCTTGTTGTAGGACTTGATCAGCTGAGGGATATTGGCAACCGCCTGATTCACTTTCTCTTCCCATGGTTCGAATGCCTTAATTTCATCTTTCCAATATGAAGGATACAGCGAAAGGCCTATCATGTCGTATTTAACGCCGTTATTCGCCATAAGAGAATAGAACCACTGGAGGGTATCCATATTCCAGGCATTGTCAATGTGAAGTATTACGGAAGCATTGGGATAAACCGCCTTTATCTGGTCGGCACCGGCCTTGAACAGTTTTGCGAAGCCGGAAGCGCTTTGGTCCTTGACGCGCCCCTTTTCCCAGAGCATACCGTTGGTCACTTCGTTTCCGACCTGCACCCATGTAACATCCACACCATTGTCCTTCAATGTATTGAGGACATCAAAGGTATGGTCAGCCACTGCCTTTGCCAGCGCTTCGAGGTCATAAGTCGTCCAAGCCGCAGGGACATTTTGCTTGCCAGGATCAGCCCAAAAATCAGAATAATGGAAATCAATCATTATCTTCATGCCGAGTTCCTTCGCCCTCAGACATTTCTTGAGGACGTCTTCCTTGCCGTTCCATCTTTCTTTGGGATTCACCCAGACTCTGAATCGCAACGAATTGAATCCCAGCGACTTCATCAGAGAAGGGCAATCCATCTCCACACCGGAAGCGGAATAGAATTTATAGCCTTTGCTTTCCATTTCCGTGTACCAGCCGATATCGGCACCCTTCGCGAATGCCGGTTTCGTGGGCTTTCCGCCTGAAGGAGAATCAGACTCCCCACAAGAAGACAGAGACAGAACCGCCAATACACACAATGTCTTGATCAAATATTTCATAACTGGTCAGTTTATTCTAATACAAGCAATTTAAAATCACTGGAATCAAGATTCACAGTAAGGGAATTGTGGCCGGCCGCATCCGTTGTCACATTGTAAGAGCCGGAGCCGAAGCCAGAATAATCCTTCCATGTCCCAGGTTTCGGAAGCCATGCGGTGATATCTTTCTTTTCCAACGAGAAATTGCCGATGACCGCAAATGCCTTTCCGTCAACGGTACAGTAGACAAAGCGTCCGTCATTCCAGTTTCCGCCGGATACATACCATGAGAAATCAGCATCGGAAGAGAAGAAAAGCGGATTTTCCTTGCGGAATTTCATCAATGATGCGTATGTGTCATGAAGGGCCTTGCGGTCAGCATTTTCCAAATATTCCCAGTGAACAGGTTTCTTGCCGGTCCTGCCGTTCTGTTCTATCGAGATGTCATAACCGAGTTCCTCGAACTGCCAGAGCATCTTAGGTCCCGGGACTGTGAGGAAAAATGCCGCATTGAGGGCTTCACGTTTCATTCTGGCGGCCAAGTTCGAGTCTCCGCTGATGCCTGACGCGCCTTCTTTAAGGGCTTTGTAGGCAATCCTTTCCTCATCGTGGCTTTCCATAAATCCCACATATGCGCCGAACGGCATTGCAGAACCTGTCCAGAGGCCTTCAAAACCACTTCCGGCAGACTTGCCCATGGCTGACTGACAATATGCATTGTTCAGATTTCTCCAGACTTTCGCCCCGGCTTCGGCAAGAGCCTTTTCCTCCCGCGTCTCGCAGAAATGCTCCAGGATCACGACAGCATCCGGGTTATGGCTCTTTACGCTCTTGGTGTAATCCGTAAGGATGTCCACGCGGCTCTGGTCATAGTTGGAAGCGGTACTTTCGTCGCTCTTCTTGTTTGTGAAGCCCTTGGTAAGGTCGAAACGGAAACCGTCCACGTGATATTCTTCCATAAGATACTTCAGGCTTTCCTTGACATGCTGACGGAAAGGCTGGTACTCGTGATTCCAGTCGTGGAACACGCTGTACGGATGAGGAGCGTCAACATTGAACCAAGGATTGTCGGATGCGGTCTTGTTGTTCTTCGAATCCCAGTAAAGCTTCGCATACGGATGGGCTCCTGTCGCCTGATTATAAACGACATCCACGATTACGGCCATACCCCTTGCATGACATCCGTCAATGAACTGCTTATACATATTGCGCGTACCATAGGCCTTGTCCAGTGCGAAATATGAGCAAGGGTTATAGCCCCAGCTGTCATTGCCGTCAAATTCCTGTATCGGCATGAGTTCCACGGCATTGACACCGAGCGAAGAGAGATAGTCGAGTTTTCCGAGTGCACCAGGAATGTCACCGGTAGATGTGAAATCGCGGAAATGCATCTCGTAGATCACGAGGTCATTCTGGTCTGCAATCTTGAAGCCGGTGCTTGTCCAGTTATAGACATCCTTGTTCACCTTGAACGAAGATACCAGTCCGCTCGTGCCCTTAGGATATGCCGGAAGGTCAGGATATGTCGAGGATGAAATGTATTTGTCGTTCGAGCCGTCGTAAACGATCTCCGTATAAGGGTCATGTACGCGGAAAGCCGAACCATCCTTGTTCACGACATAATATTGGAACATATATTCCTTGTCCGGGTCCACGTTCGTCATCGTGTACCACCAGCAGCCTGCCGCGTCATCACGCTTCATGGCGTAATCATTGGAGCGCTGCCACTTGGAGAATTCACCTGTCAGATAACAGTATTCGTGGCGTTTGTTCTTATTGTCGAGATCTCGCAGAACCAGGGTCACGCTGCCGTCGGAATTATAATTGATGCCGTAATGGGCGCCCGCAGGCATTGCCTCTTTTACGACCGGCTCTGGCTCGAAAACAAACTTGTCGTCCTTCACTTTGAGGAACAGGTCATCTGTCTGGAGTTTGCCGTCGGCGCTACGCACGACTACACCGATCTTGTTTACAGGTGTATCACCGGAAGCGAACCATTCCCTGACGGATGGCTGGATCGGAAGTTTCCAGAGATTCTTCTCCTCGCACGGCTGCCACTTGCATTTGTCAGTGTTCTTGTCCCAATCGGCCTGGACACACATCCATTCTGCTTCGACAATACCTATGTGGGCGTACATGTCCTTCTTGTAATCATAGAACGGGGACTCCTTGTCTGCCCTGTAATAAAGCACGCACGGAGAATCAGGTTCAGGCAATTCCGGGATAGAAAAAAGCCCTGTAGCAGAAGGATTTACAAGTTCATCCAGAGGATGCTGCGTCACATTTACGACAGCGGTCTTGTATCCGGTCGCGGAAAACGAAATGGTCGCCGTCCTCAGTTCCTTATTGTTTTCCGTAACAGTGACGACGATTTCACAGGAACCGCTGCCGGATGTCTTGTCGATTTCAAGCCAGTCATTCTTGGAAACTACCGCATTCCATTGCGAAGCATTCGTCTTGAGTTCCAATGTCTGCGAAGCGGCGGCTTTGGTAAAATACAATGCCTCCGGTGTAATCTGCAATTTCTTTCCTTGCTGGATTTGTCCTTCCTTGCTGCAGGAAACGAGTGCCGACAGACACAGAACGAACAGGACAAAAAATCTTGTAATGTTTTTCATGATAAATTAGAGTTTCACAAGTACTGGCTTGAGAATTTTTCAAAAAGGGCAGGCCTTTTCTTAGCGCAGGGCCTGCCCGGATTATAAATTCAGAAAATCCACACTTTAGCTCAGGAGATCGAGACTGAAATCAGATGTCTCAGTATTGAACACGAGCGAGTATTCTCCGGCTGGTTTAGTGAACTTGATATTGCCTCCGCCGAAAACGACATTATCCAACTCGCCTCCGAAAGAATATGTCCAGTCAGAATTGAAACGGATCTTGATCTCGTCATCCGGTTTCATTTCAAAATCTTCTGCCGCAGTCCATCTTGAACCGCTCTTGGTCATCGGGAAGAATGTACCCCAGCCCGAAGCCGCGAAACTGCCGCCGATTTCGAGGTTCTTCACCTGAACCATCACGAGTGTTCCGTTCTTCTTGTCAAGCTTGATGTAATACAATCCTGAAGGGACTTTGATGTTGGAACCGCCCAGCGTTTTCGATTCTGCATATGCAAATGGGAGGGACTCACTGCCTTTGGTTTCTAATGTCACATCCTCGAAGCCAAAATCTGTTTTCGACCATGAAGGAGTCGCACTGAACTTGAATTCCGCATCAGAGCCATCCGCAGTGGAGAGATCTACAAAGCCCTGGTACACGCCTTTCTGCTTGGTAGAAAGAGAAAGTGCAGGAGCATTGGCAATGTCCCAACCCGTACTCTGATAGCTTCCAGGAAGCCACATCTTTTCAGGGAATGAAAGGATATAGGTAGTAATCTTGACTTTTACGGCATTTGAAACGACACCGTCAGGAAGACTCGTGCAATATGCATATACCTTGAATGTCAATTCCGCTTCCTTGCCTTCAGTTGCGCCTGCAGCAATTACAGCTTCATTAAGACCGTCAACAGTGGTCCTGAATGATGTTCCGTCAAGGTCTTTGGCAAGTTCCGTTTCTTTGCCGTCACCACACTTCATGGTAACCTTGTATGTAACGTCCTCACCATATTCAAGTCTGGCAGCAGCCCAACCAAGGACCTCGATTTCGTCCGCAGCTTTTTCCTTGTCGAGGACGATTGCTGATTCAGGTGCACTCAATACAGGTGCGACAGCATCGTCATAGAAGTAAACCTTCACGGCTAATGCCGGAGAAGAATACACTTTACCAGCATTGTCCGCAACACTTACGGAGAATGAAAGAGAATGGGTCGCATTCTTTTCCAACTCGAAATTAGTCTTGAGGAAGGTTCTGAGTTCCTCCTTGGAGATGGTGCAGAACGCATCTTTGATCCCCTGTTTGAGGGCTACTTCCTTCTCTCCGCTCTTGACATTCAAGTTATAGAGATATGCATCAGCATCGATGAAGCGCGCAGCGGTCCAGGTAAAAGTCACGGATTCCGCCTTGGTACCGTTGGTAATGAGGATATCCGAATGTGCATCCATCACCGGAGCGACAGGACTCGTAGAGAATGTGTCCTCACTTTCTATGGTGCAGGCTACTGCCGCAATAGCTACGGCAGAGGCTGCAAATATATTTCTAATCCATTTCATAAGTCAAACCAATTTACTGTTTTTCATAAGTCACCACAATCGGTGTCCTGTTGGCATGCAGGCGGACGATATAGTCACCTGTTCCAGGAGCAGGAATGTTCTCACCACCCTTGGTGATTTCATAGCCGCCTGCTATGTCCGTCGTTGCAACTGCGCTGCCGTACTTGTGATCCCAACTTCCGTTAAGTCTCAGAAGCCACGCCTTGCCTTCAGTGAAGCTGATGACTGGAGACTCCCAGACATTCTTCGCAGCATTGTACGTGAATTCAGGCTCCTCGCTCTCTTTCCATTCGTTAAAATCTCCGATAAGAGCAACTTTGGACACGACCTCCCTTGCGACAGTCTTAGTCTTGGTGTTGATGGTCAGCCACATGATCGACTCTTTCTCTGCCACGGAGAAGTTTCCGTCACTATTTGCAGGATCTGCGACTTCCCAGCCTTCCGGTTTATATCCGTCATTCCTTCCGACCCATGACTGATTCTCATCGACAATCTTGAAATAATAAGGAGTTTCAGCCTCGTTGGACACATCCACCAGAATCTTGTAGGTGCTGGTTCCTGCCTCGACTTCTATGATTTCAGTTCCGAACTGACTCCAATCCTGATACTTTCCAGGAAGCCAGATGCTCTTCTTAGGAGGAAGATAGGTGTGAACCATGAAAGAAACTTTTTCCGAAGTCAATACCGGTGAGTTCACCACGTCTTTCAGAGTTGCTTCCACATAGGCACTGATGGTAACATCGGAATTCTTTTCACCATTCAGTGAACTGCATACCATACCTACAAAGTCGCCCTTGTTGATGCTGAGCGAGTTCTTGTAGTTCTGTCCTACAAGAGCCTTCTCTTTTCCAAGTTCAGCATAAACGGAGTAGAGAACTTCAGTCTTTGCTCCAAAATCAGCAGGATCCCAGGTAAAGACCACTTGCTCCACCTTGGTGGTGTTCGCATCCGAGAGGACATTGGAAACCGGCCTGAGAACAGGAGCCGTCAACTCCGACGAAATCTGTTCCTTCGGCAAATCCAAGGTGCAGGATGCAGCCAGAGCCGCAACAGCGGCAATTGCCATATATTTCAATGATTTCATAATATCAATTTTATAATGTTGTCAATCCGATTAATAACCTTCATTCTGGATGAGGTTGCTGTTAGAGCTGAGGTCGCTCTGGATAATCGGGAATATGGTCCTGTATGAAGGAATCGCAATCTTACCGTTCAAAATACCGCCCTTGAGTGTCCAAGGATAGTTCACGTCCGTAAACTTGCCGAAACGGATGAGATCGACACGGCGATGGCCTTCCCACATGAATTCACGTGCCCTTTCATCAAGCAGCCATTCGAGGCTGATCGTCGTCGGCATCGGAACGCCTGCACGGTTGCGAAGTTCCTTTATATATCCCAATGCCTTGGAATCCTTGACAGTGCCGCCGTTCAGACGGGCATCTGCCTCAGCATAGTTGAGATACATTTCGGCCAGACGGAAAACAGGCATGTCGGCAGAAGAAAGTTTCCAGTTTCCCGGAACACCGTCCTGCTGAGCGAGTTTGTCTTTGGAATCAAGTCCGCAGAACTTCCAGCACATCCAACCGGATGAAACTTGTTTTTCGTCAAACTCCTTGGTTGAGCCATAATTCGTAAAGAACGCGCGTTTGTCGCTGGTAGCCCTGTCATATCCGAATGCATTGGTCTTGTCGTTCCAGACTACGCCATTGAGATCAAAACGGGCCACATAGTCATCAGGCACATGGTAACCTGCCCAGTTCTCGGCATTGATCTTCGGCAATCCGAACTCAGCTCCGAGCTTGAGGTTCGCGTCCTCGCTGAGGGATGCTGAAGCGAAGGTGGAAGTACCGCCCCAGCTCTGGGTAGAAACTCTGTCGTAAGCAATTGCGAAGATGAACTCTTTCTCTGCAGAACCGTTCTCGGTATTGTCCTGACGGAACATATCTGAATACTTAGGAGCGAGGGTATAACCCATTTCTATCACCTTCTGCGCAGCATCCTTTGCATCCTGCCATCTTGCTGTTCCGGTATAGACCTCGGCATTGAGATACATACGGCTGAGGAGAGCCCAAACTGAACCCTTGGTAGGACGTGGATAAGGAACGGCTCCTTTTGCAGGCATTGCGCTATTGTCTGAACCGAGGTCAAGAAGCTCTGTTTCAAGCCATTTGAAGAGGTCAGCCCTGGTAATGCGGGATGGATTGTCGCCACCGATGTTCTCAGGCATCGGGAAAGGAGGGTTACCGAATTCGTCCATGAGGACATAGAAGAACATTGCCCTGTGGAAACGTGCTTCTGCCCTGAATCCTGCAATTTCGCCCTTGATTCCTGACTGTCCGCGGGCGTCGATCTTGCTGTCTGTAGTCTGAAGGAGGAATTCGTTCGCAAGAGCGATGGCCTTTACGGCACGGGTATAAACCGCAACCAATGCATCATTGGTACTTGCTCCCCATGAATCGTGCTGAAGTTCAGTAAGATAAGGGTCTCCCCAGACGCACTTGAGACCGTCGCAGGTCATCTCGTTCAGGTTAAACCACTGTCTCAGGAACTCAGACTGTCCCGAATCTGAGAATCCGAGGTCATTGTTGCCCGGATCATCCTGTCCTACAAGCATATAGTATCCGTTGATGTAGGCAAGAGCCTTGAGGTAGCTGCCTTCATCGGCATAAGCGTTTTCCGATGTAAAATCAGTCTTGTTCAAAGGAAGCGTGTCCAGATCCTTCAGACATGATGAAAACAGTATTGCCGCAAATGAAAGTATTAATATTTTGTTTATGATTTTCATATTGTTGGTCCTCCTGCTTAGAATGTGATGTTAAGACGAAGAGTGTAGAGACGAGGACGAGGATATACATAATTATCCACACCGTCGATATTGTTGATTTCCGGATCAAGTCCTGAATATTTCGTGAATGTGCATACATTCTGGACAGAACCTGCAAGACGGATCTTGAGATTGTTCTTCACGTTGAAGGTATATCCGAGATTGATGTCGTCAATCTTGAAGAATGTAGCATCCTCAATCCAAAGGTCTGAGTATTTCTGGTGCTCGCTGTTAGGAGCATGCCAGCCAGGAAGAAGCCACTTTGCACAAAGGTTGTCAATGTAACCCTTGGTCCAGTTGTCACTGTAAGATGAAGAATATCCGAGAGCGACCTTGTTGACGAGCTCAGCACCGATGGAGCCGTGTCCGTTGATACCGAAATCCCAGTTCTTGTATCTCACCTGAGTGCTGATACCGTAGTATGCCCAAGGTGTAGCGCTGCATCCGGTCATGTAACGGTCATCAGCATTGATCTTGCCGTCGCCGTTGCGGTCCACGAAAGCATTCTGGACAGGCTTGCCCTCTGCATCGTAAAGCTGCTGGTACATATAGTATGTATAAGGAGCGAAGCCCTTGCGGTGAAGTGAACTGAAACCGACATTGGCACCCATTGAAGGACCTGTCTCGACTCCGAGGTAGGTTTCATCGCTGTTGGTAAGCTTGGTGATCTTCACGTCCTGGAAGGTGATGTTTCCACCGATTTTCCAGTTCCAGTCCTTGGTCTCTACAGGAACGAAATTGGCTGAAAGCTCGATACCCTTGTTGACCATGGATCCGATATTGGAAATCACCTGCTTGCCGAAGTTGGAACCGAGAGGGATGGAGATATTGTTCAGGAGGTCGAATGTATTTCTGTAGTAAGCCTCGACCGTACCGGTGATCCTGTCATTGAGGAAGCCGAAATCCAATCCCACGTTGAAAGTCTCGGTGGTCTCCCATTTGATGTTAGGGTTGTAGGCCAGAGGTGAAAGAAGGTTGTAAGACTTGCCGTCAGCGCCCATAGGGTACTGCATTGTCACAGACGCTGATTCATAATATCTTGCGATGTACGGATAGTAGTCGTCTCCGATATCCTGCTGTCCTGTGCGGCCCCATCCAAGACGGAACTTGAGAGCGGAAACAGTCCTGTTTTCTTTCAGGAATTCCTCATTGGCAATGTTCCATGCAAATGCTGCTGCCGGGAAGAAACCCCAACGGTTCGAAGGAGAGAAACGGCTGGAAGCATCACCACGGGCGGTGAATGTGAAGAGGTATCTCGAATCGTAGTTATAGTTCAGA
>FR882208.1:116459-125567 GCA_000434935.1 Bacteroides sp. CAG:709
TAGTTCAGACGTCCGAAGAATGAAATCAGATAATACTCCTTGGCATTGACCGGAGCGATATGGTACTCGGTCTCCCTGTCATTGTTGTAGTACTGGGAGTTCTCATACTTGATGTAGTTGTGCTGCCAGGAATAACCTGCCATCGCATTGAAATTGTGCTTTCCCCAAGTCTCGTTGTAGTCGAGGTAGGCCTCCAGAAGCATGTTCTTGTTGAAGTTCTGATACTTCTCATAGAGGTCAGGAGCGCTGGTGAGTGAACCGCGGGTACCGACTTTATTGTATTTGGTACCGTTGGTCCTGGCGATGTCCATACCCAAGTTCAAGTTTGCTCTCAACGCCTCAAGTCCATGTACCTTGTAGTCGATCTGCAAGTTGCCGACACCACGATAAGTGTGACCGTAGTTCACATAGTCATAAACGGAAGAAAGAGGGTTGGCGGCAGCCATCGTATTAGGCACGCCTGCACTGATCCAGTTCCAGTAACCGTTGGAGATGACAGATTTGTCAATGTTGCCGTCAGCATCCGTGAAATAGATCGGCTTGGTAGGGTCGAATGAAAGAGCGCTCTCCACAGGGTTGTTCGCCCAGTTGGTATGCTGGTATACGCCCTTCGCATTGAAATTGATTGACAGATGCTCGTCGAAGAATTTAGGAGAAAGGCTTACGTCGATGTTGCCTCTCTGGTTGTCACCGACTTTGATGGTAGCCTGGTCGAGGTTGTAGCCCATGCTGACACGGAACGGAACTACCCCCCCCGAGTAAAGGCTGATGTTGTGGTCGGTATTTATGCCGATACGGTAAATCTGTTTCTGCCAGTCAGTGTCGTACATCGTACCGTCCACTCCGAGGAGGCCGGCAGCTTCAGGACGATATTCCTGGATATAGTTCGTGAACTGCTCGCCGTTCATCATCTTGATGACATCCTTGTTCTGCTTCGCAGAGACACTGCCGCTGTAACTTACATGGATTCCCTTGCCTGAGCCTTTCTTGGTAGTGATGATAATCACACCGTTGGAAGCGCGGGAACCGTAGATGGCTGTAGCTGAAGCATCCTTGAGGACAGAGTAAGATTCAATGTCGTTAGGGTTCACGGTAGCGAGAGGGTCACCCATACCTGCGCCGCCGTCCTTGGTGACAGGAACGCCGTCAATGACGATTAGAGGGTCATTTGACGCGGTAAGTGACGCTGCACCACGGATTCTGATGGTGGAAGAAGATCCAGGCTGGCCGTTTGCAGGAGTGATGTTCAATCCGGAAACCTTACCGAGAAGCATGGAGCTAGGTGAGGTAACCGCACCGCGGTTCACTTCTTCTGCATTGATGGCGGTAACGGAACCGGTCATATCACTTTTCTTGACCGAACCGTAACCGATGACCACCACGTCGTCCAAATACATTGAATCCTCTTCAATGGTAGTTTTCGCAGGATTGGTCTTGGCTACGAATGATACGGTCTTATAACCGATACAGCTGATTTCAACGATTGCGTCAGCAGATGATACTTTAAGTACATACTGACCGTCAATGTCCGTTGACAATCCGTTGGTGGTACCTTTTTCGAGAACAGTCGCGCCGATGACTGGCTGACCGGTCTTGTCCGTGACGGTACCCCTTACTTCATACCCGCTCTGAGCGGACATGTCAGGGATGATGAGAAGGAATCCCATCAGTCCTACTATAAAAGATAAAAATCTGTTCATAGGGTCCTTAATGTTATTAGTTTGTTAATATTGTATTTCGTGTCAATCTTCTTTCACAAATGCCACTGAAACAGCCGCGAGCAGCATGAAGACACATGCAAGCGCCAGCATCATGACGGCATTGGAGCCGAAACAGTACTTTACAATAACTCCGCCGGTAAGTCCAATGACAATCTGCGGTATAGTGATTGTAAAGTTAAAAATTCCCATGTAAACTCCCATGCGTTTAGGGTCCACCGTTCTGGAAAGGATGGCGTACGGCATGGCGAGGATGCCTGCCCAAGCAATACCGATGCACAACATCGGGAGCATGAGCGCATATTTGTCTTTAAGGAGAACCAGCCCGGCGAAACCGACGGCACCGAAAAGCAGACAGGTAGCGTAGACGGTCTTGTTACCGAATCTGGAGGCCAATTTCGTCATGAAAAGCGCCGCGATACATGCAGGAATCGGATATACGCCATTGAGCACGCCCACCCAAGTCTGCGTCGCGCCTTCCGAAAGGAGCACACCCCCGTCAGTCACGGAACCGGTGATGGCAGGCTTCAGATATGTCCACATGATGAACAATGCCGCCCAAGAGAAGAACTGGGTGATGCCCAGACGGATCATTGCCGAAGGGGTATTGCGGAGCAATGTCATGAAACCGGTCTTCTCTGCCGGTCCTTCCACTTCTGCCAATCCGTTGTATTCGGCGAATTTCTCAGGAGGATATTCCTTGGTTTTGAATGCGGTGACCAATACGGTAGCGAGCAGGATGGCTCCACCTATATAATATGACCACGCGATGTGGGACGAAACCTGTCCCGGGACTGCCTCGTCGCTCACTCCGACCCAAGTCATGATCAGCGGCAGCACGGCACCGACCACAGCACCGATATTGATGAGAAATGTCTGTACCACATAGCCTTCCGTCTTCTGCGAATCGTCCAGCATGTCAGCCACGAGCGCCCTGAAAGGCTGCATCGTGACATTGAAGGAGAGGTCCATGAAGAGAAGGATGAACGCGCCCATCGCGAGCGGTGCCAATGCCAGAAGAGTCGGGCAGTTAGGCATCAGCATCAATGCTATTGTCGAGATCAATGCTCCCCCGAGTATGTACGGGATGCGTCTGCCGAATCTGGTCCAGGTACCGTCAGAGAACATGCCGACGATAGGCTGGATGACCATGCCTGCCAACGGGGCAGCGAGCCAGAAATAGCTCAGATGACTTACATCGGCGCCAAGTGACTCGAAGATGGTGGACGTATTGGAATTCTGCAGAGAGTATCCTATCTGGACACCCAGGAACCCGAAGCTGAGGTTCCATATCTGCCAAAAAGATAATTTCGGTTTTTTGCTCATTGGTTTCCGTGTCTTGTTTATGCGGTAACGGAATCATCCGTAATTGTTGTTATAAAACGTTTGCAAAATTATTGATTAAATATTCATATTTATTATGGAAACTGACGGACGGGCGGAATTGGCGGACGGACGGGAAAAATCAACCGACGAATAAAAACGATTTTTTCCTAATCCGGTCATTTTTTCATACCTTTACGACAATATGAGAAAACGAATCATGAAGCCGTCAGGCATTGTACACATATTCGCGGCACTTCATGCGGCAGTCACGATAGCCTGCCTCGAAGCGGGCATAGGCGATGAATTGTTCCTCACCATCCTAACGATGGCGATGATAATCCTGGTCTGTCTCAAGAAGAACCTGAGCCTGGAATTCACCGCCGGAATAGTCATTGTCATAAACGTGACGGGCTACCTGCTCGGCACCGCCGGCGCGAATCTGATAGGCATGTTTTTCAGCACAGATTGGGTCATCCACGCATGTTCCACGGCATTCACGACGGAATTGCTGGGCTGGGGAACCATATTGATCGGCAACATTCTCAGTCGGCTGCACCTGTTATCCGGCACTACGCGCATGCCCCGCATGAGATGGCTGATAGCCGTAGTCTGCACCATCTTTCTTTTCAGGCTCGCCATCATCGCGTTCAGCGACATGAACATCATCTCGGACGGCGGACTGTACAGGAACATGATCAAGCTGCTGTACAACATCCCTGTCTGCATCATTCTGCTTTGCCTTAATATATTATATGTAAGGTTCGCCAGGATGCGGATGTCCGGGAAGCCGTCATACGCCCGTTGGTCCGCGCTCATATGCTTCCAGATCCTGGCCATACTCGGTTCCACTCTTGCGGTCAGCTGCGGCATCCCGTTCTCGATACATCCGCTTCCGTCATTCCATAACATAGCCGAGACTGCCGTTGTGGTCTTCATCGCTGAAATGCTGTTCTACGCATTGACATATATGGCTGATTATGTATGGGTTACGCATCAGGACGTGAAGGCGGAGAAGATGAAACGCCACAAGGCGCAGTTCGAATACCTGAAGCTGAAACAGCAGGTGAATCCGCATTTCCTGTTCAATTCATTGAACATCCTGTACTGTCTCATCTGCGAAAACAAGAACGAGGACGCGAGCACTTTCGTACACAAACTGGCCGGCGTCTACAGATACATGCTGAAAAACGGCGTGCTGGAGCTAATCAACCTGCGGGATGAACTGGCATTCACCGGAATGTATGCCGACCTGCTGAAAGTCCGCTTCTCCTCCGGATTTGAGGTCAATGCAGATGTCCCGGAGCAGTTCATGTCGTGCCGCGTCGTGCCATGTTCCATCCAGATGCTCCTGGAAAATGCCATGAAGCACAACCGAGTATCGCAAGAGAACCCGCTTCTGATAACCATAAGCGTACACGACGGCATGATAGTCGTCTCGAACAACAAGTCACCTAAGATGACGGCGTCGGAAGAGTCCACGAAAGTCGGTCTCAACTATATACGCCAGCAATATATCGACCTGTCAGGCAAGGACATAGAGGTAAACGACAACGGAGACACATACTCCGTATCGCTGCCTCTCCTGCCGGCCCCGAAAACCACATGAAGATATGACAATGAAAGTTTTGATAGTAGAAGACGAGCCGATGGCACAGGCCAATCTGAGCCGCACATTGCAGAAATATTACCCTGACCTGGAAATTGTCGGCATGACAAGTTCCGTCAGCGGCACTGTCGAATGGCTGAAATCCCACAATCCGGATATCATTTTCATGGATGTGGAGCTTTCCGACGGCGACTGCTTCAGCATCTTCCGTCAGATAAACATAGACGCCAAGATAGTGATGACCACGGCGTATGACAGCTATGCCGTGAAAGCATTCGAAGTGAACAGCGTCGACTACCTTCTCAAGCCGATTGAAAAAGAAGGCCTGGACAGGGCCGTGCAGCGCTGCCGCAATTCCGCCGGCGTCACCGACATGTCCGCGCTCCTCTCGTCACTCGCAGGAAACCAGCACCAGACCGGCTACCGCCAGAAATTCATGGTCCGCCTGAACGACAAGATTCTCCCTGTTTCCGTCAATGACATCGCATACTTCCTTTCAGAAGACAAGGTCACATGGATGTTCACCTCCGACGGTTCCAAATACGTCATGGACCAGTCCCTGGACATCCTGTCCTCACAGCTGGCCCCGTCACGTTTCTTCAGAATCTCCCGCGGCTGCATAATTTCCTCAGCCTCAGTCCAAAGCATAATAAAACTGCAAGGCGGCAGACTACGCATCAATGCCAAGCCGCAATGCAGTTTCGAAATCCTTGTCAGCCGTTCCCGCTCCGATGATTTCCTCCAATGGATGGAGAACACTTCGTGCTGAGAATCAGCGGTTCATCTCGGAAAAAACGCCTTTCATCCGAAAATCCGGACATGTCATTTTCGGATATTGTTAATTGTATGTAATTTTACGGTCGGAAAACCACAAAACCAAACGACATGACACGAAAATTCAAAATCACATATCTGACTTCCTGGGGAGAGGAAATCAAATTCGTATTCGGCGAGGAAAGAGCTGACATGCAATACCTTCCGGGCGGTGTCTGGGAAATCGACATTGACGGCAGCAAGATTAAGGCCGGAACGGAATATCATTATGAATGCTGGAAGGACGGCAGACGGCTCCGCCGCGAATGGAGGGACCATGTCGTGCCTTCAGGAAAAACAGGAACGGTGGAGGTCAATGACCAATGGGCCGACACGCCGGCAGATGCGCCGTTCTACACCTCGGCATTCGCCGACAAGGTGTTCAGCATCAATCAGGACGACGCCAAGTTCAGGGTCAATGCTGATGCGACTCCGCAGGAGATGTACCGCAGCGGATGGAAATGCGCGGGTACGGCAGTCCCTGTCTTTTCATTGAGGACGGAAGACAGTTTCGGTATCGGCGACTTCCATGACCTGAAGAAGCTTGCGGACTGGGTGGCGGCTACCGGACAGCGTGTAATCCAGCTGCTTCCTATCAATGACACCACCATGACGGGCACATGGAAAGATTCATATCCATACAGTGCCAATTCCATATATGCATTGCACCCGCAGTTCGTGTATCTTCCGGATGCAGGCGTCCGCAGGGATGCCAAATACAAGGCATTGAAAGCTGAGCTTGAAGCACTTGCGGAGATTGACTACGAAAGAGTGAACCAGGAGAAAGACAGGCTGATGCGCAAGGCTTTCGCTTCCACATGGGAGAAGGTCTGCGGCTCGGCCGAATATAAGGAATTCCTGAAGGACAATGCCGGATGGCTGGATGCCTACTGCGCTTTCAGAATCCTGCTGCACAAGACCGGAACCGGCGATTCCACCAAATGGGGCAAATACGCCACATACAGTGCCAAGAAAGCAGCTGCGGTATTGGCAGAAAACAGGGAAGAAGCTGATTATCAGTCATTCGTACAGTTCCATCTGCACAAGCAGCTGGTGGAGGCCAGGGATTATGCGAGGAAACGCGGCGTCGCTTTCAAGGGCGACCTCCCTATCGGTGTCAGCAGGACCAGCGTGGACGCATGGCAGAACCCGTCACAGTTCAACATGAATTCACAGGCGGGCGCACCACCTGACCCATTCTCCGCCGACGGCCAGATGTGGGGATTCCCTACCTATAACTGGGACAAGATGGAGGAGGATAATTTCGCATGGTGGAAAGCCAGGCTGAAGAACATGGAGCAGTACTTCGACTTCTTCCGCATTGACCATATACTCGGATTTTTCAGGATTTGGGAGATTCCGGCGAATGCGAAGAGCGGTCTGCTGGGACATTTCTTCCCGGCGCTGCCGTATAGCGCCAAAGAATTGTCTGACAATGGTTTCGATATCAATTCCGGCTGGTATACCTCCGATGGTGTGGACACGCTTTTCCTGGAAGATCCGCGCAAGCCCGGGTATTGGCATCCGCGCATAGCCGGACAGGACACGGAGCATTACCGCCGCCTTCCGGACTGGCAGAAGGATGCGTTCAACAGGTTGCATGATGATTTCTTCTATAGAAGGCACAATGCTTTCTGGCGCGATTCCGCACTCCGCAAGCTGCCTGACCTTCTAGCCAGCACGCGTATGCTGACCTGCGGCGAAGACCTGGGCATGATTCCGGATTGCGTTCCTGACGTGATGAAGGAGCTGCGCATCCTTTCATTGGAAATCCAGCGTATGCCAAAAGACCCCCACAGCGAATTTGCAGACACATGGCACTATCCATATCTCTCAGTATGTGCGACTTCCACACATGACATGAGTCCGCTCAGAGCATGGTGGAGAGAGGACCGCGGTGTGACGCAGCGTTTCTGGAACCAGGTTCTGGGAAAACAGGGCGAGGCTCCTGCCGACTGCACTCCGGACATTTCCCGCAGCATCATAATGATGCATCTCCAGTCTGCGTCAATGCTGGCAATCCTGCCGCTTCAGGATTATCTCTCGCTCAAGCCTGAGCTCTGCCTGGCAGATCCCGAAAAGGAGAGGATCAATGTTCCTGCGATTTCGCCGTTCTACTGGAAATTCAGGATGAAGCCGACGCTGGAATCGCTTATTAATGATGATATTACGGAGTACATACATGGGCTTGTACGCGAGTGCGGGAGAAAGTAGGGATATCGGGGAAGGAAGTAGGAAATATGGAATATTTGTCAAAGGAACGTTACGACGAAATAGTCGCGGAAATAAATTTTCTCATAAATGAGGAGTATCCTCGCATCAAGGATGCTCTGGCGGAGGCTCGTGCGCAGGGCGATTTGAGCGAAAACTTCGAATATCGCGCCGCAAGACGTGCCCAGGCGAAGGCCATCAGCAGGATCCGTTTTCTGCAGAAGGTGCTGGATTATTCTAGAATCATCGACACGAAAGCATTGCCGAAGGACAGGATTTCACTGCTCAGCAAAGTGGAATTCACGAATCTCGCGACGAATGTCAGAATGACTTACACCGTCGTGAGCCCCCACGAAATGGACCTCCAGAACGGCAAGATTTCGTGCAAATCGCCGATAGGCATGGCACTGATGGGCAAGAAGCTAGGAGAAATCGCAGAGGTCAATGCCCCGTCAGGTACCTTCCAGGTGAGGATAGAGAAAATAACAATCGAATAAACATGAGACTAGTAATACAGAGGGTCAAGGAAGCGTCGGTAAGCATTGGCGGAGAAGTGGTAAGCAGCATCGGGAAGGGACTTTTCATACTGGTGGGCGTGGAAAACGGTGATACAGAAGCAGATATGGAATGGCTGGCCCAGAAGACCGTGGGCATGCGAATCTTCGATGACGAGAACGGGGTGATGAACCTCAACGTGACAAGCGTGGACGGCGCATTGCTGGCCGTGTCACAATTCACGCTCACCGCCTCCACCAAAAAGGGCAACAGGCCCTCATACATACGTGCCGCCGGCCACGACCTGGCAGTTCCCCTATATGAAAAATACTGCGCCAGACTGGCAGAAATCGCCGGCCGCCCCGTCCAGAAAGGTGTTTTCGGTGCCGACATGCAATGCGCCCTGATCAATGACGGCCCTGTCACCATCATCATAGATTCTAAAATCAAGGAGTAACGCTGGCGGGACGCGGTAAGCGTCTCCAGGTTTACACCGTAAGCATCTCTAGGTTTACACCGGCGGGACGCAGCCACGCTTCGTTTTTAGAACCATTGATTATCAATCAGTTATAAAAGATAGCGTGGAAACGTAGCCGAAAAAAGTCGGCATTTCCACGCTATGAATAAAAATATGTCTGATTATCAACAAGTTACAAATCAGTGCGTGGCCGCGTCCCGACAAAAGTACGGAACGTACAAACGCGCAGCAAGACGTAACTCCGGAGACGCTTACCTCTCACGAGCGAGCCAAGGAGTAGCGCCGCTCTAATCGGCAAACGTCTCCGTGACTACCAAAAAATTGGAAACGTCTCCGGTGGTTATACCAAGACCGGCAGAACGCGGCAAAAAAACTGAACGAGTTGGCAGGCCACCAAAGTTACGGTTTCCATGCTTATCTACAGATTACCAGCCAGTTACAGCATTCCACTCGGCCAACCG
>FR882208.1:125590-178153 GCA_000434935.1 Bacteroides sp. CAG:709
CGAGCATGCCAAGTCCCATGTTTTTTCATGAGACTTGGCATGGACAAATTTCCACAAAGCACAGTTAATCAATCAGTTATAGAAATCATACTCTGCCAACTTGTTCAATTTAAAGTACTACCCTCTACGGTTTCCGAATTAGAATCAGGACTATTTGGCGCCGCCTATTTTGCAGAAACGAAAAATTATTATATTTGCGAACTAGAAAAGATGTTTTGAGAGACTTGCCTATAGTTTGGAAATTTTTCAGGAGATTTCTAAACCATATGGGGCGGGTTGTGTCTAAACTGGGATGATTGTTTAGAACAGTTAAGTGAAAAAGGCAGAGATATACATCGTGGTCACATTGGCCATGTTTTTCTCTACGCGCGTTCTTTTGGCCCAAAATGACGGGTCAGGGCGTTCGGGCTCTGACGTAACCGCAAGCGCAAGCGCAACCGCAAACGTAACCGCAGCCAAAACAAAAACCACAACTGCAACCACGACCAAAGCCAAAAGCGCTGCCGCGAAAGTCTCTGACCGAATCACGGGCATCGACCGCTGGAGCTTCAGGGCCAATGCATTGGAACTGCTCTGCACCGTACCTAATTTCAATGTGGAATTCGACGTTTCTTCGTCACCATACAACCGCTGGTCTCTGGGACTCACTGCCAAATACAATTGGGACACATGGCACAGCGTACCGCCGACATTGGTCTTCAATATGTTCGAAATACGCCCGGAATTCCGTAAATGGTTCAGGATGAAGCCGAAAGAAGGGAACGACAAGCCGACAAGGGAGAGGGTGTTCTTCCTGGGAGGCTACGCAAGCGGCGGCACATACTCCATCAAACCGGGCAAATATGGCATCCAGGGACCGCTTTTCGGAGCAGGAGCATTGTTCGGATATGACTTTCCGCTTTATACATACAGGCATTTCGCCATTGACTTCGAACTTGGCGTGGCTGCAGGACTCGCTGTGACATCCTATGACGGATACACGATGAACCGCAGCAATACGGATTACATCGAAGCGCAGGGCAAATCCAAGGGATGGCATCTGTGCCCGTTCCCTGTACTCTCGGAACTCAAGGCTTGCTTCGTATTCAGGACATTGTCCATCAAGGAGAAATACAAGAAAGTCGACTCGCAGAAACTGATTCTGAAGCAGGAGGCGGAAGAAGCCAAGAGGCTTGCAGCCGAGCAGAAGGCCGAAAAGATAGCGGAAAGGAAGGCAGAGAAGAAAGCAGAGAAGAAGGCGAGGAAGAAAGCAGAAGGGAAAGCAGAAAAAGAACAGGAGGTAGCCGGATGAAACGAATTATGACAAACCTCATTGCGGCAACTCTCTTTTTCTTCGCAATGATGACTCAATCCTGCGTCAGACTGGATTTGAAAACCGCTGACGACACCTCGGATGAAGCCGAGATCGGATTCGACATTGCCTGGGACAAAGTTTCAGGTACGGCACTCCCCGATTCGGTATACATCGCCATGAACAAGGTCTCGGACATCCTTAAATATTCTTACGAAACGGACTCCAAAGGGGCATTCCTGCCTTACACCATAGAAAAGGACGACACCGTGGTCACCCACCGCGAATATGCTGAATATGGTCACTATGTAATGCTGGCATATCATTGTGACAAAGACAATTACACACTTTCAGGAGCACAGCGCTTCATGAAGGACAAGACCATTTCGGTGAGAGATTTCAAGGCGACGGTGAAGGACTTGCCGGAAGAAGAACTGACAGCCATGAGGGGCGATTCGAAAATTGACTTCAATTCGGCTTACCGTTTCATACGCACGCCAGGACCAGTCTGGGCAGCCTCACGCAAGGACAATATTTCCGACACGAGGGAAAACACCTTCCGCTTCTTCATGGAGCCGCTGCAGCAGAAACTCACATTTGCAGTAAAGCTGGTGCCGGAAAACGGAGTCAGCATCATATCCGTAACTGCTGAACTGTCAGGCGTTCCGGCGACTTTCTCGCTTCTAACGGGAGAAGTGGAGGAAAATGATTTGGCAAGAGTCATCTTCGCATTGAAAAAATCTTCCTATGGTTACGAAGGCACGGCTGCGGTTCCGGGAATCCTTCCGTCAGCGAACAGCAGCCTGCGCACCGGTCCGGGAATCCTCAGACTGAACATCACAGCCAGGAAAGATGGCGTAACCAAGGTATTGTACCCCGCAATCAATATTGGAAACAAGATAACTTCCGCATCACTGATGGAATCCGTGCCCGGGTCGGACGGACGGCGCATTGCCAAAAAAGAAGCCCGGCTGGAATTGTCGGAAGCATTGACAATAGGCGCAGACAGTTTCAGCAGCGAAGGCGGGAACGACGGCGTAAAAGATTGGTTTGACAGCGGTTACATTGACATTGAAGTATAAAAATTGAAAAAATTACGGCTCATAGAGCCCGAGAGGGCGAAGGTAAGTCCCTTCCCCGAGGGGAGGGATTAGGGTGAGGGTAACGTGAAAAACGTGCGTTGGGCTTACAGCCTTCGGACGAGTGACAACTTGAGAAACTTGAGATGAAGTATAAAAATTGAAAAAGACACTGCTCATACCCGCATTGTTGGTAATTTTCGCATCCTGCCAGAACTCCTGGCGAGGTGTGACGGACGGCGATTTCGACGATTTCGGCGGTGGGGAGCCCGTGCCTGTCCTTGTCGGCGTCGGCAATTCGGGCCTGTCATATACCAGTGGCAGCGGGGCTGTGGATAATGCCGACGGCAGGCAATGGGCCAATGTCAATATATATGTGTATGCTTTCAACCGCGACGGTTCATCATTCGCGAGCACCGCAGTTTCCGGAAACGGCTGTCTGATAGACGCTTCCGTGGACAATTCCAGATGGACAGCCGGAAGGAAGGCTTATTATGACGGTTCCGACGGCTACCTGACATGGGCGGATTCGGAGAAGGAAGTGTATTATCCGAATGGCCGCGAAATCTATGATTTCCATGCGTATTACATTGATAATCTGAACATTCCGCAGACAGCCGTACAACGCAGCAAGGACAAGATAACATTGCCGGTCACGATAGACGGAAGCATGGACCTGATGACCGGAAAGGCGCCGCTGAAGGACGACGTCTTCAAGGGAACATTGTATTCCGAAACGGAAAAATCACTCATACGGAAATACGCATTCAGTTCATATACAGCCAGAAGGAACATCAATCCGCGGCTGGAATTCGTCCACCATCTGACACGACTGAGATTCGAGATTTATCCGGCATCCGACGGTTCCAACACCGTAATGGTGAATTCCATAACAGTGAAATCCAAGACATCCGGGACATTCACGGTCGTGAGCCGCGACGAATCGAAACTGGGTGTGGACTTCTCATCTGACAAGAATTACAGAGAACTCAGCCTGAGGGAACGGGACGGCAGTGCATTGAAACAGGATACGTATCATACTGATTATCAGGGAGATTTTACGGACGTGCTTTACGAACGGCCTCATGTCCAGGTCGGCGGCTCTTTGCTGGTGGCGCCTGACACGGAATATGAAGTAAACATGGAAATGAAAGAAGTGAAGGGGCAGACATATCATACCAAGTCCTCTTTCACCATCCGTTCCGCATCCGGATTCCAGGCAGGAAGCCAATATTTGGTGAGACTTTCGATTTACGGAATGATGGACATCAGACCGAATGTGGCAGTCGAGCCATGGGGCACGGGAGGAAGCATAATATTGGACGAAGAAGATAAATTGAAATAATATAACAACTTTAAAATCAAACGTTTATGAAAAAGTATCAATTATTCGCGGCTGCTGCCATCGTAGCGTTGGCATCCTGCACGAAAAACGGACAGACCACTACTCCGGAAATTACGGATCCGCTTGAAGACGGGAAGCCTGTCCCGGTACTCTTCTCTGCAGCATCACCGAAACTCCAGGTGAAATCCGTGGGCGCAGTAGACAAGGCCTGGAACAGCCAGGAACTGAAAATCTACGGCTATGACAGGACCGTCACCGATTTCACCCAGGCTGCATTCATTGACAATGTAAGCGCTACCGCACCGGCTGACGGCAACAATGGAGCAATCGCAGTCCTCAATCCGGCTTACGACAATGAGCCGTTCTACTATGTTACCGGAAAGAATTACGATTTTTACGGATATCACATTGACGATGCCGCTACCGGAGAGCCTGTAAAGACTGCCGCTTCCGTAGCAGTTCCATTCGAAATCAATGGTTCACAGGACCTTATGCTTGCAAAAGCTGACCAGAAAACTGACATTGACGCAGCCGGCAAGACTGACGAGGTAAGCGTGGACAAGGCATACAGCGCATTCGCCGCACGTCGCGGAGTACAGCCTAACCTCCTGTTCAAACACCAGCTTGCAAGATTCACTTTCGAAATCGTGGCAGGTTCAGAAGCAGGCAGCAACATCTTTGTTACAGGCATCGGAGTAGAATCCAAATTCAAGGGCAATCTCACCGTGGTGGGCGCAAATACCGGCATTACTGATGTCGTTGAAGAGACAGCAAGGCTCGCTCTCCAGGAAAAAGGCGGCAACGGCATCCAGGCTCTCACAGAGGTGAAACCAGACGCTTACGTAGCAGGAAAGACCAACTACAAGGCTATCGGTGAGAGCGTTATGGTAATCCCTGGCGAGGAAAGCTACAAGATTTATGTAAGCACCCGTCAGGATGGCGTGAGCACAGAGATTGCCCCGCAGGAATGGACCTTGAACATTGCCAATATCGAAAACGCTCCGGAGGGCGCGACCAAATTCGAGGCAGGCTATTCTTACAAGATCAAGATTGTCATCTACGGTCTCGAAGAGGTCAAGATTACTGCTGAACTTGAGGATTGGAAAGATGGCGGTTCTACCACTATCGATCCGGATTTGTAGTATTAATTATGAGAAAATACATTTATACAATCGCATTGGCGGTGATCACTTTCGCGGGCTGCGGCAAGCAAGGTCCTGAGGACGAGAACGCATGGATTCATGACGAAAGCCGTCAGGTTCCCGTGCTTTTCGGCTCCGCGACCAACATTGACGCCACCACCAAAGCCATACAGAACGGACTCGTCACCGGAAGCGTGATGAACACCCTCGACGTGGGCGTAGTCGGTGTGGCCGAAAAGCAGAGCGACGCGACTCCTGTCACATGGAGCACCGACCTCGACGGCTCCATACTCATTGACAATCTGGGAGTTACGACCACTTCCACAGGCGCGGTGATCTTCTCGCCGAAGATTTACTACCCGTTCGGAAACAAGTACGCATACTCGTTCTACAGCTACTATCCGTACAAGAATTCCGATGGGCAGACTGCCGCTGTCAATGACGGTGCATACCGCCTCACCTACAAGCTCGGCAACACGGACATCCTCTGGGCCAGTTCCGTAGCCGAGGACTACAATGGCTTAACAGGCTACAACGCAGCTTATTGCCGCGCCGTAAAACTCGACGGCGTCGATTCCCAATACTATCCGAAGCTCCAGTACCGCCATCTCCTGACGGCGCTCGTGTTCCGCATAGTGGGAAAGGACAATGATATCGAGAATTATGATGTAAAGGTGACCGGAATGCAGATTACCAACACGTCTTCCACGGCATCACTCTGTATCGCGGACAGCAAGGGAGAGCAGTCAGGTGTGCTTACCGGCAGTGAAGATGGCGGAAGCATCGGTTTCACAGACCTCGACGTGGCTCCTACAACCAAGGAATCAGACCTCTGCACTATCTTGGCGATGCCTGCAAGGAATTACACGTCAGCCATCACGCTCACTGTAGACGGCGCCAACAAGAGCACTGTCGAAATTCCGCTCGGAAGCACTGACGGCCGCACGAAATACGATGCCGGCTACATCTACTATTTCACTGTAACAATCAACAATCCGCAGGAAATCACCATCGTGGAGACCGGACTGACGGAATGGATACCCGGAACCAATCCTACCCCGGGCAAAGAAATCTGATATTGGGACAGTTGAAAAAATATCTGATAGCATCCGCCGTGTTGCTCGGAGTCATGATAGGCTTCGGGCAACGCGCTGATGCTCAACAAATTGCCATACATTCCAATGCATTGAACGACATCCTGCTGACTCCCGACCTGGGGTTGGAAATGGTGACCGGCGAGCACAGTTCGCTGTCGCTAGATGTCTTCGGGCATTGGAAACCTTATGGCATTGACTCGAAACTTATTGCGGCGCAGCCTCAATTCAGGTGGTGGCTGGGCGGCAGGCCTCTCGTGAGGGAATTTCTGGGCATTGCAGGATTGTTCAGCAAGTATGACATGACCATCGGCGACCGGAGCTACAAGGGCATTGCCGGAGGCGTAGGTCTGACCGGCGGGTACGTGCTTTCGCTGGGACATCGCTGGGGGCTGGAGTTTTCGGGCGGCCTCGGAGTGGTCGGATTCGGACAGCGACGCGCCAGCCGTTACGACGATTTCGGTGACTTGGACGGCGACACCCACAACTCGAAAGGCTATAAGCTGATGCCGATGAATCTCGGCGTAACTTTCATATACATAATAAGATAGATGAGACAATGCCTGACCATATTGCTACTGGCACTTCAGCTTTTTGCGCTGCCGCTCGGGGCGCAGGAGATGAAGCGTGTCACCGGGCATATAGTCGACAAGACCACGGGGAAGCCGATTGACCTGAAACAGGTGTCGGTGAGTGTCTATGGATTCAATACCGTCGCACAGGCGGAGGATGTAAAGAAGCAGATGGACGGCGATGAAAACACGTTCGTGGCCCCTGACGCACAGGCATTTCCCGACGACAACGGCTATTACGAAATCACCATTCCGGAGACCGGAGCGCTGATTTTCAAGGCGGACATGAAGCCGGCCGTGCTGGAGAAAGTGAACTACCGACTCGAAATCAATGTGAAAATCGAGATGGGCAACTACATCCGCACCAGTACCATAACCGCGGTGCGCGACCAGGTCGGAGTGCTTGACCCTCAAGGAGATATCGAGGGCAACTGGCTGAAGGCGAGAAGCACCATCGCCCTGCCGGAAAACAGCGGCAAGACCAATGCGAGGATGATCGTCCAGCCGATATTGATAGACGGCGTGACCAAGGACACCTTGCGCTACCTGAAGCCGACCGTCATGGACGGCCAGGAGTATCGCGTCACCCAGCTGCGCAGGATGAATTACAATGCTGACAATGACCCTCTTAACAGATGGCTTTCACCTGACACTCTCACTTCTGCCGCACAAATCGTGAACTGGGCAGATACCATCTATCTGGAAAATCCTTCGAAAAACTACCAGGTAAAGGGCATCATCCAGCTGGAGGACTACAATCTCCCCTACTTCAAGAAGGAGTATTTTCTGGCATCGTCGCGCCTGAGACGTCCGCTCCGTTTTCTCGAATATTCAATGGAGCCGTATATGCTTGATCCTGAACAATATCGTGAACGTGCAAAAAGGGAGAAACGAAACACGGCGGGCAACATGTCATTGAATTTCATGGTGGGAAAGGCGCAGCTTGCAGCCGATGACGAGGAGGGCCGCCGGCAGATCGACTCCGTGAAATCCGTGCTGCTGGACATTATCCATGGCGAGGGCTCACAGCTGAAGGAGTTCCACATCACTGGTACGGCTTCCCCGGACGGACCTTACGCCGGAAACATGAACCTTGCGAAAAAACGAATGGAATACGCTCTAAACCAGATAGTTTCGGTGCTGCCGAAGAATGTGCGGGACAGAGTTTACATGACTACTACGGCTACCGTGGCGCCCTGGACCGCGGTCGCTGAACTATTGGAAGCGGACTCTCTGACGGTGGAAGCGAAAGCCATCAGGGACATTGTCTCGAACAATCCCGGGACACCGGACCGGCAATGGGGAAAAATCCGCGCATTGCCTTACTACCGCAGCCTTATCGTGAATTATCTTCCGCGGCTGCGTTCGGTCCGCTACCAGTACGGCTACGAGATTTTCAGGGAATTGACGCCGGAAGAAATTCTGGAGCGCTACCGCAATGATGAGGATTACCGGAGCGGACGCAAGAATTTCGCGCTGTATGAGTATTGGCATCTGTTCCAGCTGGTCAAGGAGCCGGAAGAACTGGAAAAGCTATATAAACGGGCCTACGACGAGTCCATCGAAGCGAACGGACGTCCATGGATCCTGGCGGCGAATTCGCTGGCGGCATCATATATCGCCCGCGGCGTGGCGGACACGACTCTTCTGCGCGATTTCATTGACCTTCAGACTCCTGTGGTGAATTATCACCTGATGCGAATGAACGGAAACGGGTATGAAATCGTGAATCCGGAGGCGGTCGTCGCGAACCAGATGATCATGTACGTGATGACCAACAATTTCCGTAAGGCGGGTCAGCTCACGAACATTCTTCCTGACAATGGCAGGAACCGTCTTGTCCGGGCCTATGCCCTATGTCTCGGCGGTTATTACAAGGGCGGAAACACTCCGGAGCAGCGCAGACGTGCCAGAGAGGTTTTCGAGACGGTTTCAGAAAGTTCGCCGCTGAACAAGGTCGTGCTTTGTCTTGCGATGAACACGAAGACTTATGACTCGCTGGCGGAGGAAGCCATGTCGGCGCTGCCGGGCGATTCGGCATTGACAGACTACCTCTGGGCGGTGATTTATGGGCGCAAAGGTGCCCGTACCCAGGATTTTATGGACGATATGGCGTCGGAGGACTACCTCGTGGCGTGCTTCCATAAGGATCCGTCGTACATCGACATTGCCGCAGGCGACGGGGATATTGTCGAGACCATAATGAAAAGTGCACGAGACAGATATGAGAACGGGGAATAGAATCATTTTCGCAGCGACGGCGCTGTTTCTCCTGCCGCTTGCCATGTCGGGGCAGTCGGCGCAGGAGATAGACACGACCAGTTTCAATGCATTGGAATACAGCATGCAGAAACGGTATCGTCCTCAGAATGAAGCATTTGTATCCAACACTTTCATGGACAATACTTTCATCCGTGGCGGCATCGGGACCTGTGGGCTGTTCCGTAATTCCATATCCGGCTACTCCTCAGGGCCTTGCGTTTCATTTTCCGTGGGAAAGATGTTCACCCCGCTGAACGCCGTGAGCATCGACGGGACTTTTTCCGAGTTCAGGCGCAATGCTGACGGAGTGCGCGTCTGGAGGGCCGGTGTCGGCGCGTCGCATCATTTCGACTGGATTTCCTATTTCTTCGGCTACTCCCCTTCCAGAGTTTTCAACATTTCCAGCATAGAGGGTGCCGAAGCGGGTCTTGTAAGGACTTCCGGCACTTATTCCGCTGCACTCATGGTGAATTTCGGCATTGATTTCCGCGCTCGCATAGCCCACGAAACTGACTTTTTCTTCACGCCAAGACTGATGCTGGGAAACGACAGGATGGACGGCACTTCATCCCCCGATCGATGCCACCTCGGCTACGGGTTCAATTTCGGGGTGCACAAATATTTCAACAGGCATACGTCGGCCGCTCCGGAAAGTTTCGGGACCTGGTTCGTCCGTGATGCGTCAATTTCATTTTCGGGCGGAATGCAGTTCCAGCTTGCCGACATCACCGGCGAGACCGTCGGCTACTTCCCTTCGGCGCGCGAGAGTGTCAACATTTCATACACGCGTCTGCTTTCAGGACCATTTTCTCTCAGATTGTCAGGCTTTTACGGCGGCGACATCTGGAAGGGGTTCAATGACGGCAGGCGGCTGAAATGCCACTACGCCGGCGTCAGGGAGGAGCTCATGTTCGAAACTCTCTACTGGCGCAGGCGTAGCAGTCAGGTATTTTCAATGCCGGTTTTTCTCGGTCCAGAAGCGGGTCTGATTTGGAAGCCGGATGACGGATATACCATACGGAGGCTCTATCTCGGGCTCACCGGAGGAATCCAATTCCGTTTCAATCTTGCCCCGCATTTCGGTCTCTTCCTAGAACCGCGGATGTCTCTCGTCCCGTATTCATGGAAATCCAGAAGCGGCAATGTTCTTGTCAAGTCTTATACCACGTGGTACGATACCTTGTTTTCTATGCAGGCTGGTATCATTGTACCGCTATAATATTTAACCACAGGCTTTTCCTGTGGGCTCCGACCCACAGGAATAATGCTATCTCTTATTTCAGATAAGCGTTGCTGACGACCTTCTGGCTGCGGGCAATGAAGTCACTCAATGCCTTGCCTTTCAGAAGTCCGTTGGCGAGAAGGGCCAGGTCGGCAATCTGCTGGAGGGCTTCATTCTGCGCTGCAAATGCCTCGATATCAGCCTTGTGCACAGAATAAGCGGCATCTTTGGCCTCACGTGCGGCAGTCTTGGCATCTTCAGCAGCCTTCTTCTGCTCTTCGGTCGCATCCTTGGCCTCACCGGCCTTAACGATTTCCGGATCAGCATCTGCCACAGCCTCCTGCGGCTTTACCTGGGCTTTCTCCGCATCAAGAATCTGTGAGATGAGAGGATTCTCGACATTGACGGTAATATTGTATGAGGTAGGCAGTTTGCCGTAGAAATTCATACCGCCGCCCATATTGCTCATCTCGCGGTAACGACGCATGAACTCATTCTGTGTTATGAGGATAGGCTCGCCGGTCTTGCCGAGATTATCAGCCGTCACATAGTAATCGTAGTCCTTAGGCAGCACTGCCTTGAACAGGTCGGAAAGATCGTTCTTCTCGGTCTCGGACAATTCCGGTTTGGTCCTGTCTTCCTTAGGGATGAGATTGTCGATGGCATCGGAATCCACGCGGCAGAACCTGCAATCCGTGAATTTTCTCTCCAGCAAACTGATATAGTGTGAATCCAGTTCGCAATCCATCAGGAGCACATCGTAGCCCTTGTTCCTCGCACCCTCGATGAACGAGTATTGTGCCTCAGTATCAGTAGCATACAGATATACCACCTTCTTGTCCTTGTCGGTCTGCTCCGTCTCGATAGCCTTGCGGTATTCATCGAAACTGAAATACTTGCCGTCAGTGTTCTTCAGCAGTGCGAACTTCATTGCCCTCTCGCAGAATTTCTCATCGGAGAGCATGCCATATTCGATGAACAGCTTCAGATTATCCCATTTCTCCTCCAGGGCCTTACGCTCATTGGTAAAGATATCTTCCAGTCTGTCAGCGACTTTCTTGGTGATGTAGCCTGAAATCTTCTTCACATTGGAATCACTCTGCAAGTAGCTTCTGGAGACGTTCAGCGGAATGTCCGGAGAGTCGATAACGCCATGGAGCAGCGTCAGGAAGTCCGGAACGATGTCGTCGACATGGTCAGTAACGAACATCTGGTTACAATAGAGCTGAATCTTGTTCCTCTCGACGGTCATCCTGTCATTGATCTTAGGGAAATACAGGATACCTGTCAGGTGGAACGGATAGTCCACGTTCAGATGGATATAGAAAAGCGGATCTTCGTATGTCGGGTACAGCGCCTTGTAGAAGTTCATGTAGTCTTCTTCCTTCAGGTCGGCCGGCTTGCGTGTCCACAAAGGCTCTACTGTATTGATAACCTTGTCTTTATCCGTGTCGACATATTTGCCGTCTTTCCATTCCTGCTCCTTGCCGAACACGATAGGGAACGGCATAAACTTGCAGTATTTGTCAAGCAACTGCCCGATTTTTCCCTTAGTTGCATATTCTGCCGAATCATCGTCAAGGTACAATGTGATGGTCGTGCCTCTTTCTGCCTTCCCGCACTCGCCCATCTCGTATTCAGGGCTGCCGTCGCAAGACCACATCACCGGTTTCGCACCGTCTTTCCATGACAATGTCTCGATGGTCACTTTCTTGGAGACCATGAATGCGGAGTAGAATCCCAGTCCGAAATGTCCGATGATATTACCGATCTGGTCCTTATATTTCTCCAGGAATTCGCCTGCTGAGGAGAATGCAATCTGGTTTATGTACTTGTCGACTTCCTCCTCGGTCATACCGATACCGCGGTCAATGATTCTGAGAATCTTCTTGTCTTCATCAAGTTCAATCTTCACGAACAGGTCGCCCAAAACGCCCTTGGAGTCACCGGAAGATGCCAATGCCTTTATCTTTTCCGTAGCATCGACAGCATTTGCCACGAGTTCCCTCAGGAAAATCTCATGGTCCGAATACAAGAATTGCTTGATCACCGGAAAAATGTTTTCCGTAGTGACGCCGATTTTACCTTTTACCTCTGCCATAATATTTATTTTTTTTAATATCGATAATTTCTATCCGGTCAATGCGGCGGCATACAAAAAACCGCCCGGCATACCGGACGGTCTGTAAAAGGTCAAATAACGTTCCAATAGCGACAATCGTGACAAATTGTCAGTCGCGTTCCGGGCGAGAATCCAGGACAATGATGGACTGGGTTATCGTCTCTACTTGTTCAATGAAGTCTCATAACTGGTGCCGTCTGCTCCGTAGCAAGCAGTTATCCAGTCGGTTTTCTTGCCTTCCTTGTAAAAAGAAACGAGCAGTTTGCCTTCCGGCATGATATCTTCGCTGCTGAAAGTAAGCATGTTGCCCCATCTGACTTTCATCTGGGCCGGCACTGAATAGGTCATTGAATAATCCGAGTCTTCAGAACGGCTGCCTTCGACAGTGACGAGCCACGGATATTTGAGAGCACCGTCAACATCCTTGTCGCAGCGTTCGGCCTTCAGTTCAAACGAATACTTCTGATCATTGTAACCGTAATCATCCTTTCGAGTCACAATCCATTTGTTGCCAGGCTGCGAACGGCGAATCCTCATTCTTCTTCTGGCATCAGACCAGATGGTATCGCTTTTTTCAATCCTGTTTTCCACCTGATACACCCAACCTGTCTTGTCCTTGACGGTGTGCATGCCCAGAGAAGGATTTCCATCATGCGAATCAATGACGCTCTGCACAAAATTCAGCGACATCAGCGATTCACCTATCACCTCATCGAGAACGTCCTGAGGATAAAGCGTGAATTCATTTCCCGGCTGGCAACGACCCGACCACGTATCGAAGTCATCGCAACATTCGAAAGCCATAAGCGGCAAAACGGCCAACGCCATCAACACTTTAATTTTCATAGCATTACCTCCTTTAGAACCTTACACCTGCACCAAATTCCAATCCATTCACAAGGGTACCGAATGTCAGTCCGACTTTACCGTAGACCACCGTACCGATCGAATAAGTAATGGGTCTCAACTGGATATCCGCATAGACTTTATTCTTGAATCCGTCATAAATCCCGAGCCCGATACTGCAAGAGGAAGACAATGTGGAAAGCCGCGTCCTGAAATAATCGAAGCGTATTTCCGGCATCACATAATACACGTCACCCTTCACCTTCCGTTCAGGATGGCGGTCAAATCCCTTATAGACAGTACCTTGTATATGCTGGTATGCCAGATCCACGCCGATACAAAGCCATTCGCGGACCTTGAAATCAGCCCTCAAGGACAACATCGGCATCCCGTCAGCAGCAGCCTGCAACTGAATATATTCAGCGTACAAATGCTCCACATCAGGGGAATAGCCATGATAGAAGTCATTATCATACGACAGATAGCCTTCACAGAAACGGTCTTGGAAAGCGGTGCCGTTGACAGCTCCCGTTACCGCAAAGGAAAAGGAGATATCCGCCTTAAATGGCTTCTGTGGACGGAACGCATCTGCGTTCTGATGGAAAAAGCATGCAAGAAGTGCAAGTACAATCAATTTTTTCCAGTTCATAGTTTCGTTCGTCAATATGCAACAATCTATTCAAGTTTCGTAAATTATCAAACGTGCCGAACACCAGCGCAAATTTGAGGGTTATCACTCGTTTGAAGGCTGTAAGCCCAACGCACTTTTTTTGTGTGCACGTTACCCTCACCCTAAATCCCTCCCCTCGGGGAAGGGACTTACCCACGCCCTCGCGGGCTCTATAAGCGGTGTTTCGCACTTGCGAAACTTGAGTAATCTATAGATGCAGAAAAAAACATATACGTTGCACTGAATACAACTATTTGTACATGAAGCGCTTGATGCTCATCTTAGGGGTTTTCTCGAACGGCTTGTCCATTACCTCGACTTTCTGGAGCTGGCTGTAGGAAGGCAATGCTTTATTGGCATTGATCCTGATATTTTCCGGAATGTCGGCGATGGTCTCGTCATCGAGGCCGGTCTTGCGGATGGCGTCATGGTCGAGGTAGACGAGGGCCACGAGCTTGCTTGCGCGGTCGACGACGACGGACTCGACTACATAGTCCTGGTTGTTCACGACGGCCTCGACCTCCTCCGGGTAGATATTCTGGCCGTTTGCGCTGAGAATCATGCTCTTGCTGCGGCCCTTGATGAAGATATTGCCGTGAGCGTCAATGATTCCCAAGTCACCGGTCTTCAGGAAACCGTCAGCGGTGAAGGCTGCAGATGTCGCGTCAGGGTTCTTGTAATAACCCAGACAGATGTTCGCTCCCTTCGCCTGGATTTCGCCGACCACGTGCTGAGGGTCATCGGAGTCAATGCGTACCGTAGCGCAATCCACGGCTTTTCCGCATGAGCCGGGCACATACGAAGTGCATGGTTCGTAAGCGAGAAGCGGTGCTGCCTCGGTCATGCCGTAGCCCACGGTGTAAGGAAGTCCGATCTTCTTGAACCATTTCTCAACCTCCGGATTGAGAGGTGCGCCACCCATGATTATCATCTGGAGATTTCCGCCGAGGGCGGTCAGGAGCTTCACTCTGATTTTCTTGAATATCAATGACTTGATGCCAGGAATCTTCGTAAGGACTTTCATCACAGGCTTGTCGAGAACCGGCTTGAGTGCGCTCTTGTAAACCTTCTCCATGACGAGAGGAACCGTGATGAGAAGATACGGTCTTACGTCGTGCATCGCTGAAAGGAGCAATGACGGTGAAGGTGTCTTGCCGAGGAAGGTGATGCATGTACCGTTGCAGAGCGGGTACAGGAATTCGTACACGAGGCCGTACATGTGCGCCATCGGCAGCATTGAAACCATCGTGAACTTGTCGGATGACGGAATGTGCCTCTGGCCGAAGTCGATGGTCGCGCTGATGGCCTTGTATGTGAGCATCACGCCTTTAGGGGCGCTGGTCGTTCCCGAGGTGTAGTTGATGATGTCGAGTTCGTCCCAGTTTTCGGTATTGTAATTCACGTTTTCGCCGGTGAATCCCATAGGGTATTTCGCGGAGAACAGTTCCGGAACTGATGCGAACGCCTTGCTGATGGACTCTTCGGCGGCATAGAGAAGCGTAAAGTCATTGACACTGACTACGGCGCGCAGAAGCGGCATCTTGGATTTGTCGAGCTTCGCCCATATATCATTGTCAGTGAACAGGATGACGCTCTCGGAGTGGTCGACGAGGTGATTCACGCTGTCCGGTGTGAAATCGGAGAGAATCGGCACGACCACCGTCTCATAGGTATTGACCGAAAGGAAGGATACGGCCATTCTGGCAGTATTTTTCGCGCAGATTGCGATTCGTTCTCCTTTCTTGATGCCACAGGCTTCGAAGAATATGTGGAATCTTTCTATTTGTGTGGCGAGTTGCCCGTATGAAAATGATTCGCCTTTATAGTTGCTTACAGCAGGTTTTCCCCAGTATAGGCGAATTGCGTTTTGAAGTCGCGAAAAATAATGTTCCATAAAATTCTAATTTTCGCAAATTTAACAACTTTTCGCTATATTAGAGCGATTGATTACACAAAAGCTATGAGAAGAAAGCCAATTGTAGCTCTGATTTATGATTTTGACGGGACTCTTTCTCCCGGCAACATGCAGGAATTCGGTTTCATCCAGGCCATCGGCAAGACGCCGGAGGAGTTCTGGAAAATGAGCGACGGCATCGCTGCCGGCCAGGATGCCAGCAACATTCTTGCGTACATGAAGCTGATGTTCGATGAGGCGAAGGACAACGGCATCCGCCTGAAACGCAGCGAGTTCAAGAAATTCGGCAAGGACATCAAGCTGTTCGACGGGGTCACGGGATGGTTCGACCTCGTGAATGAATATGGCAGGTCGCATGGCGTGAAGGTGGAGCACTACATCAATTCTTCCGGCCTGAAAGAGATTATCGAGGGCTGCCCGATAGCCAAGGAGTTCAAGCACATCTTCGCAAGTTCATTCATTTACGACCAAAAGGGTGAGGCGGAGTGGCCGGGAATTGCGGTCGACTACACTGCCAAGACGCAGTTCATCTTCAAGATAAACAAGGGCATTTTCAGCGCACGTGATACCAAGGAGGTGAATGAGAGTATGGCGGAGGACAAGAAGCGTATCCCGTTCACGCAGATGATATATGTCGGCGACGGAGAGACCGATGTGCCATGCATGAAAATCGTCAGCATGTTCGGCGGCCATTCGATCGCCGTGTACAATCCTGACAAGCCTGAGAAACAGGTGGTTGCGGAGAAGCTTCTGCGCCAGGGCAGGGTAAATTTCATCACACCGGCGAACTATTGCCATTACAGCCGCATCTACAAGGTCGTGTGCAGCATCATTGACAAGATCAAAGCAGACCACGTGCTTGCGGGGCTGTAATAGACACTGCCCCGGAAATTGTTACATTTCCCGGGGCAGTTCATATTCGTTTCGGACGTTATTCCTCGACAAGGCAGGTGTCCAGATCCTTGCAGATCTGCTCTTTATCCATGTTTTGGCCGATGAAGACAATCTTCTGCATGCGGTCGCCATAGTGCGGATCCCAGTCTTTCATGATAGTCGGGTCCTGACGCATCATGCGGATAAGTTCCTCTTCCGGCGCTGTGGCATACCATTGTCCGGCCTCACGCAGCATAATCTGTTTTCCGGCCTGCTCGAAAAGACATGACATGTCGGTATTGTCCGAAAAGTAACAGAGGCCTTTAGCCCTGATGACGCTCTTCGGCAGCCGCTTGCTCACGAACCAGTCGAATTTGTTCAGGTCAAATGCCTGGCGGCGGTAATAGACGAATGTGCCGATGCCATATTCCTCGACTTCGCCGCCTTCGTGATCATGATGATGGTGATGATGGACTTCGTGGTCGTGCTCATGGCCGTGGGCATGGTCTTCGTCATGGTCATGCTCATGGTCGTGATGGTGCTCGTCTTCGTCATGCTCGTGATGATGTTCATGGTGATGTTCCTCCTCATGGACATCGCTCTCGATACCGCGGATCCAGCCTGCCCCGGCCTCTGTCTGACGGAAGTCAAAAGCATTGGTATCCAACAACTTCTCTATATCGACATTGGCATAATCGCACTCGATAATCTGCGCCTTGGTCTGGATCTCACGTATAATCTTCTTGATATTGGCAAGTGCCTCGGGCTTGACTTCGGAAGCCTTGTTCAGAAGAATGATGTTGCAGAACTCAATCTGTTGAATGATAAGGTTTTCAATGTCTTCTTCACCCAGATCCTTGCGTTCCAGCTGTTCTCCGCAACCGAATTCGTCCGCCATCCTCAATGCATCCACGACGGTTACAATGCAGTCCAGCTTCGGTGTGCCGAATTCCGTGTACACTCCCCCGATGGACTTCATTGAACAGATAGTCTGCGCGATAGGTTCCGGTTCGCAGATTCCGCTGGCTTCAATGACAATGTAGTCGAACTTGTCCATCTTCATGATTTCGACCAGCTGATTCATCAGGTCGGTTTTCAATGTGCAGCAGATGCAACCGTTCTGCAGCGCGACCAGACTGTCGTCACTCTGACCGACCACGCCGCCCTTCTGAATAAGGGACGCATCAATGTTGACCTCACCTATATCATTGACAATGACCGCGAAACGGATTCCTTTCTTGTTTTCGAGAATACGGTTCACCAACGTAGTCTTGCCACTTCCGAGATATCCTGTCAGAAGCAGGACAGGCATTTCCTTGTTTTCCATATTAGAGCTATTTTTTAGTTATATAAACAAGTTTCGCAAGTTGTCGGACGTGCTGAACACTAGTGCAAATTGGAGTGTCGTCACTCATTCGAAGAGTGTAAGGCCAACGCTCTTAGTTTGCTCGCGTTACCTCCACCCTGAATACCTCCCGTGGAAGGGACTTACTTTCGCCCTCTCGGGCTCTATAAGCGGTATTTCGCACTTACGAAACTTGAGTCATATATACAAAGTATGCGCCAACAATGCCGGTGACAGAACCGACTGACAATTTTGCAGCAGTCTGACAGGAAACGTTTTACAGCAAATTTTCGAAGCCCACTTAAAATTTTAATAAATTTTAGTTACGTTTTAATTCGTTGATTTACAATGCTTATAAAAATGTTTGTGAAAATAGTGCTTAAAAATTGTAAGAAATAATTTGCACCGAAACGAAAAAGCCGTAACTTTGCAATCGAGTTGATGATGGAGTTCTTCCACATACAGCTCGTTGGTTATTAGTTTTAGTGTTATTAATTATGTGGTTAGTGTGAGTTTTTGCGCGTGAGGCGTCATTACTCAACGATTTAAAAAGGTCCTTATCGAAAGTAAGGGCTTTTTTGTTTTCTATACCGCCTCATCTTCCTGCTGCATGCTCTGTCAGAAATTAGAGGCCAGGGAAAATTTCCGGTCAGGAAATAACGTTGCACCACTTCTCTCGTGCATAATAAAACGTTTTCTACGCACGTCGTGGTGAAAAAGCGACATGTCGTGAGTAAATCTGGCCTTTTTACGCACGAGAGGTAAGTATTATCGGGGTTGCCCAAGACCGGCAGGTGCGCATCTCATGACATTGGAATCCAGCGGCGATCCGGCGGCGGGACGCGGCCACGTTTCGTTTTTGGGAGCTTTGATTTTCAATGAGTTATAAAACAGGGCGTGGAAACGAATGATTTAGGCCTTTTTTTATTTTCCTTCTCTATAAATCGGTTTAGCAGAATTCTGCGAGCTTTTCATATACAAGGTGAACCGGGAGCCCCATTATGGTGAAGTATGAACCCTCGATTTTGGTGATTCCTATATATCCTATCCACTCCTGTATGCCGTATGCTCCTGCCTTGTCAAAAGGCTTGAAATTGTCGACATAATAAGTTATCTCATTGTCTGACAAAGTCTTGAAATGAACGTATGCAGTATCTGATACCGTGATTTTGTGATGAGAATCGCGTAATGTTATCGCTGTCGTCACGTGGTGAACGCGCCCTGAAAGATGATGCAGCATTGAAATTGCCTCATCCCGGCTATGGGGCTTTCCCATCACGACACCGTCGCAATACACCATGGTGTCAGAGGTGAGAAGAATCTCATCATCAGCCAATTGCCTGTGGAATCCTTCCGACTTGCCCTCCGCCATCAATGCCGGAATCTGCTCCAGGGGCGTCCCGGGGGCGTATTGTTCAATAAATGATGTTCCCGTGTCAATCGTGAAGTCAAGCCCAAGTCCTTCCAGCAATTCCTTCCTGCGTGGAGACGCGCTCGACAATATCAATTTCTTCCCTTTGAGATCCATTGTCCCGAAACTTGCGAAACCTAAAATTTTGCTTTGTATCTTGCTACGTCGAATGTCCAGTCGCCTCTGGCTTTCAATACCTTTTCCACGGCATCACGCACGCAGCCGCGTCCGCCGGGATATGGTGATACATAATCGGCGATTTCCAGAATTTCCGCCACGCCGTCAGCAGGGGATACACCGATGCCGCACATTGACAGGACCTCCATATCGGGAATGTCGTCGCCGATATAAAGTATGTCTTCGTGTTTCAATGAATATTTGCGGCAGAAATCATTGAAGTCTGCAACCTTGTCCCTTGAGCCCAGGTACACGTCATGAGGTCCGATGCCGCATGTCTTGAATCTTGCCACGATGGACCCTGAACGCCCGCCCGTGATTATGGCTGACGGGTAGCCTTTCATTGTCGCCATGCGGACTCCGAAACCGTCTTTAGAATCGAAAGTGCGATATAGTTCACCTGCCAGGTCGCACAGGATGCCGCCGTCAGTGAAAACACCGTCGACATCGAATGCAAATGCCTTTATCTTGCTGAAATCCAGACTCTTCTCAATCTTCGCCATCACTATGATTTGGTTCCGTTGTTGAATGCCGCCAAGTCTCCGAGATTGAATGTCGCCTCGTTCTGGTTAGGGCGTTTGTCGCTCATGTCGATCGGTCCGAAATGACTTTCATATTTCTGGATATTGTCAGACAATGCGTGGAGAAGTCTCTTGGCGTGTTTCGGAGTCATGATGATACGGCTGCGCACCCCCGGTTTCGGCATTCCCGGAAGCATATTGGCGAAATCCAGGATAAATTCGTCGTCCGAGTGGGTGATTATGGCAAGGTTGGAATATGTTCCGCCTGCTACTTCAGGATTGAGCTCAATGCTCATCTCGTTGTTTCCTTTTTTCTCGTTTTCCATATCTAGATGTTTTTAATTCAATTCTACTCCACAAAAGTAGTAAAAAATCGTTAAAACTCGGCCTGTTTTACGGGATTCTCAAAACAGATTCGTATATTTGTATGATTTAGCGAATTTTGTAGAAACAGATAGAAAAATATAATAAAATGGAACTTTCGGCAAAGTACGATCCCTCACAGGTAGAGGACAAATGGTACGCCTATTGGCTTAAAAACAAGTTCTTTCATTCAGAACCGGATGAAAGGGAACCTTATACGATAGTCATTCCGCCCCCAAATGTGACAGGTATTCTGCACATGGGCCACGTGCTTAACAATACGTTGAATGACGTTCTCATCCGCAAGGCAAGGATGGACGGCAAGAACGCATGCTGGGTCCCTGGCACCGACCACGCTTCCATTGCAACGGAAAGCAAGGTGGTGGCAAGGCTCAAGTCGCAGGGTATCAATAAGGAAGACCTTACACGTGAGGAATTCCTGAAGTATGCCTGGGAATGGAAGGAAGAGCATGGCGGCATAATCCTGAGCCAGCTCCGCAAGCTCGGCGCGTCATGCGACTGGGACCGTACCAAGTTCACCATGGATCCTGATTTGACGGAATCCGTCACCAACACTTTCGTATATTTCTATAAGAAAGGCTTGATTTACAGGGGAGTACGCATGGTCAACTGGGATCCGGAAGGACATACGGCTGTCAGCGACGAGGAAGTCATACATAAGGAGACCAAGAGTCATTTCTATCATTTGAGATATTATATCTCTGATGGCAACGGAAAACGCACGGACAAATATATCGTCGTTGCGACGACCCGTCCTGAGACCATTATGGCGGATGCGGCAGTCAGCATCAACCCTGACGACGAACGCTATCATTGGCTGAAAGGCAAGAAAGTGCTTATCCCATTGATTGACAAGGAGATTCCTATCATTGAGGATTCTTATGTTGAAATCGGATTCGGTACAGGTTGCCTCAAGGTTACGCCTGCCCACGATATCAATGACTATGAAATCGGTCTGCGCCACAATCTTCCTGTAACGGATATCATTGACGATCATGGAAAACTCAATGAAAAGGCTCAGATTCTGGTAGGCGAGGACCGTTTCGTCGCCCGCAAGAAGATTGAGAGAATGCTCGCTGAAGCAGGTTGCCTTGAGAAAGTGGAAGAATATATTTCTCCTATAGGATATTCCGAAAGGACCAATGCAGTCATCGAGCCGAGACTTTCCACCCAGTGGTTCCTGAAGATGGGAGAACTCGCTGAAATGGCATTGAATTCAGTCGAAAGCGGCAACGTGAAACTGATTCCGGACAAATACAGGAACACATACAAGCATTGGATGGAGACAGTGCGTGACTGGTGTATCAGCCGTCAACTCTGGTGGGGACAGCGTATTCCTGCATATTATCTGCCTGATGGACAGTATGTTGTGGAAGCTACACCTGAAGCAGCACTTGAAGCAGCGAAGAAGATTGATCCTTCTGTTACCGCAGAACAGCTGAGGCAGGATGACGACGTTCTCGATACGTGGTTCTCTTCATGGTTGTGGCCTATCTCTGTATTTGATGCGGAGCGCCCTGGGCATCCGGAGCATCAGCCGAACAAGGACCTGGTATACTATTATCCTACAAATGACCTCGTTACAGGACCGGATATCCTTTTCTTCTGGGTTGCCAGAATGATTATGGCGGGAGACGAGTTCATGGGCAAGGAGCCTTTCCGCAATGTCTATCTGACCGGTATCGTACGTGACAAGCTCGGACGAAAGATGTCCAAGACATTGGGCAATTCTCCTGATCCGCTGGATCTTATAGCAAAATATGGTGCTGATGCCGTACGAATCGGCATGCTTCTCTGTGCTTCTGCCGGAAATGACATTTTCTACGATGAATCACAGGTGGAACAAGGACGTAATTTCTGCGGAAAAATATGGAACTCATACAGGTTGGTGAAAGGCTGGTCTGTAGATGCCGATGCAAAGCAGCCTGAAGAATGCGCTATTGCTGTGGAATGGTTCAAGAACAAACTGAATCAGACCATTGAAACGGTAGAGGACCATTATTCGAAGTTCAGAATTTCCGATGCTCTCATGAGTATCTACAAATTGTTCTGGGATAATTATTGCTCTTGGTATCTTGAGCTTATCAAACCTGCTTATGGACAGCCGGTTGACAAGGTTACCTATACGGAGACTTTAGGTTTCTTCGAGGCATTGCTCAAGATGATTCACCCTGTGATGCCGTTCATTACGGAAGAGTTGTGGCAGGATATGGCCGACCGCAAAGAAGGCGAGACCATCATGTTCCAGCATACTCCGGTGGCTGGAGATGTCAATGCTGAATTTGTTTCAGACTTCGAGCTTGCTGAGGATGCCGTCAATGCAATCCGCAGTATCAGACAGCAGAAGAACATCTCACCTAAAGATGCACTTCAGGTAATGTTCAAGGGTAATTTCCCTGCTGACATGATTCCTGTGGTCACCAAACTGGCCAATGCGTCATCTGCTGAAATTGTGGAGGATTTCGGCTCGACATCTGAAGGCGTTTCCCAGATGGTCCGTACTGTAGAAATGTATGTACCGCTTACCGGCAAGGTCAATGTTGAAGAAGAAATTGCCAAACTCGAAGCGGAATTGAAATACCAGCGCGAATTCCTTGAGTCAGTGCGCAAGAAACTTTCCAACGAGAAGTTCACCGCACATGCTCCTGAGAAAGTGGTAGCGGTCGAGCGCAAGAAAGAGGCTGATTCGCTTTCCAAGATAGAGAGCTATGAGACTCAGCTCAAGGCGCTTAAATCCCTTTAGGCGACATGATGTATTACGAAACAAGCTTTCCTGTCCGTTATTACGAGACAGACCAGATGGGGATTGTGCATCACTCGAATTACATCAGGTATTTCGAGTGTGCCAGGAACCTGATGATCAGGGACGGGGGGTATCCGATAGAACAATGCGAAGCTGACGGTGTGGTCATTCCCATTGTTTCCGTGGATTGCAAATACAAGCACTCCGCCAAGATGGGCGACGTCGTAAGATGTACGGCAGCCATTGAAAAAATACCGCTTGCGAAATTGGTTATAAAGCAGGCCGTATATAATCAGGACGGTGTCTTGTGTGCTGAAGGCCAGGCAGTTCTCGGTTTTTTGAACAAGCATACTGGCAGACCTGTGCCATGCCCGGAAAAACTTTTGGAAATTATAAAATCCAGAATTGATGAGAAATAACACTTTAAAATACAGATAGTTATGGTAATTTATCCTCTTGGAATCGTCGGTCCGTGGGAGATCGTGATCATTGCATTGATCGTACTTCTTCTTTTCGGTGGAAAGAAGATTCCTGAGCTTATGAAAGGTCTTGGCAAAGGCGTCAAAAGTTTCAAGGACGGATTGAACGAGGTCGAGAAAGACATCAAAGATGTCGATTCGACTTTGAAAGACGACAAGTCCGGTGACAAGAAATAGATTCCTGGGGAAGTGAGCGGCAGTGGCGATGAAATGACCTTCTGGGATCATCTTGATGTGCTGAGGGGGACATTGTTCCGCTCGGCATTGGCCGTTTTATGTACGGGGGGCCTGTTGATGTGTTTCAAGGGATTTCTTTTCGATGACGTCATCCTTGCTCCGACCAAGTCCGGATTCTGGCTTTACAAGTGGCTGGGACTGCCGTTTTCGATGTCATTGATCAATACCGAGATTTCAGCCCAGTTCTTCATCCATCTGAAGGTCTCATTTATCTGCGGCTTCGTAATGTCCTTTCCTTATGTGTGTTACGAGGTTTGGACGTTTGTCGCCCCGGCATTGTATCCGAGCGAAAAATCAGCTGTGCGCAAGGCATTTGCCTTCGCTTCGGCGCTCTTCTACATAGGTCTGCTCATCGGATATTATCTCATATTGCCCATAACATTGAATTTCTTTCAGGGTTATACCGTAAGTGATGCAGTGCAGAATACGATAACGCTGGATTCCTACATTTCAATGTTCAGTTCGATGGTGCTGCTGTTCGGAATTGTATTCGAATTTCCTGTGCTGATAGCAGTTCTTAACAGGATGGGCATCGTCACCAGGGACAGTTTGAAGAAATACAGGCGTCACGCCATAGTCGCCATACTCGTGGTGGCCGCCATAATCACGCCGGCGGACCCGTTTTCAATGCTTATCGCAGCAGCGCCTCTCTATCTCCTCTATGAATTGAGTGTGCTCGTCTGTGTCAAAAAAGGTTAGAAATGATTTCAATCAACGGTATAACAGTAGCTTACGGAAGTTACACGCTACTTGACAATATAAATTTTCATATAAGCGAAAGCGACAAGATCGGCCTTGTCGGCAAGAACGGCGCAGGCAAGTCTACGATAATGAAGCTTATCTGCGGCGAGCAGAGTCCGACTTCCGGTCATATTGACCTTCCGAATCATATCAAGATCGGCTATTTGCCCCAGATAATGCAGCATAACAAGGGCAGGACTGTCATTGATGAAGCCATGACGGCATTTGCCGCGATGAATGAGCTGGAGACGGAACTGGCCGAAATCGGCAATGAGCTTGCGGCGCGGACCGATTACGAGTCGGAAGAGTATATGTCATTGATTTCCAGGATGAATGAAATCAATGACAGGCTGGCAATCGAACATTCGGAACCGCCTATGGTGCAGGCTGAAAAGACATTGCTGGGACTTGGATTCAAGGATGAGGATTTCAGCCGTAACACGGAAACTTTCAGCCAAGGCTGGAACATGCGTATAGAATTGGCCAAGATTCTGCTGTCGAAACCGGACGTGCTGTTGCTGGACGAGCCTACCAACCATCTTGATATTGAATCAATTGAGTGGTTGGAGGAGTATCTGAAAGCATATCGCGGTTCAATTCTTCTTGTCTCTCACGACAGACGTTTCCTGGACAATGTCACCAATCGCACCATAGAAATCATGGTAGGGCATATCCATGATTACAAAGTGCCTTACACGAAATATCTTGAACTGCGCCAAGAGCGTATGCAGCAGCAGATTGCCGCTTACGAGAATCAGCAGAAGATGATAGAAAAGACCGAGGATTTCATCAATAAATTCCGTTATAAGCCTACAAAGTCCAATCAGGTGCAATCCAGAATCAAGGCTTTGGAGAAACTTGACAGAATCGAGATAGATGAAACGGACAATTCTACATTGGTAGTGAAATTTCCGCCGGCACCGCGCTCCGGCGATGTGGTATTCAAAGGAACAGACCTGACGGTCGGTTATCCGCAGAAAGTGGTGTTCCGTGATGCTGAAATTGAAATCAGGAGAGGTGAGAAAGTCGCACTTGTGGGCAGGAACGGTGAAGGAAAGACCACATTGATGAGAGTTATCATGGGGCAGCTGGAGCCAATTTCCGGTGAAGCTAAGGTCGGTCATAATGTGCATATCGGTTATTTCGCCCAGAATCAGGAAGATATATTGGACAAGAATGAGACTGTCCTGAGCACGCTTGAAAATATTGCATCCGGAGATATAAGGACGAAGCTCCGCGATATTCTCGCTGCATTCCTCTTCAAGGGCGAGGACATTGACAAGAAAGTCGCAATCCTGAGCGGAGGGGAGCGTGCGCGTCTGGGAATGGCGAAGCTCATGCTGCAGTCATATAACCTTCTGGCGCTTGACGAGCCTACCAACCACATGGATATACGTTCGAAAGATGTTCTGAAACAGGCACTTAAAAACTTTGACGGGACGCTTGTCGTGGTTTCCCATGACAGGGATTTCCTTGATGGACTTGTAGACAAGATGTACGAGTTCCGGGATGGTAAGGTCAAGGAGCATCTCGGTGGCATCCAAGATTTCCTTGATGAGCGCAGGATTGAGAATCTTCAGGAACTGGAGCGCCGTTTTTACAAGGAAGAACCGGCTAAACCTGCTGAGCCTGAGATATCTGCCGGCAAACAGGAGTTCCTGACGAAAAAGATAGTCTCCAAAGAGGAGCGGAAGGTGCGCAACCGTATTGCTTTTCTTGAAAAAGAGATAGCTTCGGCAGAGGCCAAGATGAAAAAAATCGAGACGGTGCTTTCGAATCCGGGAGAGAATGACGATGTGATGGAACTTACCCGTACCTACCTGGAGCATAAACGTGATCTTGATGCCTGGACAGAAGAGTGGGCGGAACTGTCTGAAAAAATCGAATAAAGATGTTTGTACTTGATTCTCATTGCGATACGCCGTCACAGATTATGCGGCTGAGAAACTTGAGCGTTGATAATCCGTACGCGCATGTGGATTTTCCGAAGTTGCGCGCCGGGGGAGTCGACGCTTCTTTCTTTGCGTTATACACGCCGGGAACAATGTCTCCCGATGCGGCTACCAGATATGCATTGGAAATGCTTGCAGGTATCAATGATGCCGTGGAAGCGGCTCCTGATATGGCAGCATTGGCTAATTCTCCTGAAGAAGCTTACAGGAACAAGGCGGCTGGAAAGACCTCGGTGTTTGTCGGCATGGAAAACGGCTTGCCGATACAGGGGAGTCTTGCGCTCCTGAGGCAGTTCTATCGTATGGGAGTGCGTTACATGACATTGACGCATAATACCGACAATCAGATATGTGACTCTGCTGCAGAAGGGCATAGGTGGGGAGGATTGAGCCCGTTCGGACGTCAGGTCGTGGCGGAAATGAACCGCCTCGGAATGATCATTGACTTGGCTCATGCATCTGATGCGACATTCTATGACTGCGTGCGTTGCTCCAAAGCTCCTGTGGTGTCGACTCATTCTTGTTGCCGGGCATTGGCAAGTCATCGGCGGAATATGACAGATGATATGCTCAGGGCAATAGCTGCGGTAGATGGTGTGATCCAGATTAATTTCTATCCTGTATTCCTTTCTGATGAATTTGCCAAGGAGCTGGCGGCTTCGGGGCTTGACGACAAGGCCGACGCGGTAGAAGAGGAATTCATCAATGATCCAGGCAATCCTGACAAGTACAAGTCATGGGTGGAAGTCCAGAAGGAACTGGCCTCGCTTGACAGGCCGTCTTATAAAGTCGTCGTCGATCATATCGACCATGCAGTGCGCGTTGCCGGTATCGACCATGTGGGCATAGGATCAGATTTCGACGGGATCAATGTCACTCCGGAGGGCCTCGAAGACGTGTCAAAAATAGGCATTGTCTTCGAAGAAATGAGGGCTCGCGGATATAGCGAAAGTGACATCGAAAAGGTCGCCGGAGGCAATTTTATCCGTGTGATGAACCGGGTGAGAGAGGTTGCGGAGAGTCTGTAAAAATGTTCAAAAAGATAGGAGCACGCTGTATTTCAGTGTGCTCCTATCTTTTTGACTTAAAAATTGCCCGATTTTCGTATTGTATTAGCAATCAATGCTTTATATACCAATAACCCGTTCTTATTGTTTACAAATATAATGTAACAAAAATGTTATAGACTTAAACAAAGATGTTACATTTATTGAAACTCAGATATTTAGCTCCTCTTTTACAATAGTTAACAAGAAGAACAATGCGGAAGCGGCGAAACGTTCTATATTACGCTTGCGGTCATTGTGATACTGGTACTTCATGGTGCGTACAAGTCCGCTTGCAGATGAAACTCCTACCCAAACCGTCCCGTCCGGATTGACGCCGTCTCCACCGCCGGGGCCGGCCAGTCCGGTCGTCGCCACAGCATAATCTGCGCCCATCAGCTTCCTCACACCTTCAGCCATTGCAGCTGCGACTTCGCTGCTTACAACGCCATGATTTTCGATTGTTTCAGCCGGAACTCCCAGAACCTTTTCCTTCACCGGCACAGCATAGGAAGTTACTGAACCCAGATAATAGGATGACGAGCCGGGTACCGTAGTGACGAGGTGGGAAATCTCACCACCCGTGCAGGATTCGGCGGCACAGAGAGTTTTGCCGGCCCCCTTGAGAATCTCTCCGAGAGCATGTTCAAGCGTGTCATCGGTATAGGAGTATATGTTCTCGCCGATAATGCATTTGAGTGCCTCTATTTGCGCGGATATACGCGTCTCCGCATCGTGCAGGTCTTCTCCATATATGGACAGCCTCAGTCGTACTCCTTTAAGCGGATCAGGAAGGTATGCGAGATGCATGTCAGAGGGGAGTGCATCTTCCCAGGATGCAATCTTCTCGGACAATGCGGATTCCGCAAGGCCGTAAACCATTATGTTTCTGTGATATATGGCTGTCAATGCGAAATGCTTGCTGATGTCGTCAAGCACTTCCGGCAACATGTTCATTGTTTCGAAAGGAACACCTGGCATCGAATAGAGCACCGCCTCATGGCCGAATTTCTCTCTATTGAACCTGAACACCATTATCGGAGCGGTTCCATACTTGTTCGGAATGACTTCGCATTTGTCAGGAACACTGGCCTGGGCAACGTTGGAAGCCAACGTATCAAGCCCTCTTGAATGGAGTATCTTCTTCATTATCAATGATTGAGGCTCATTGATAACATATTTTTCGCTGCCCGAAAGCTCTGCCAGGGCCGCCTTGGTAATATCGTCCTTTGTCGGACCAAGTCCTCCGGTAACGATTACAATGTCATTGGTACGGAGTTCGGCATCCAAAGTCTCGACGATGGCTTTATGGTCGTCGCCGATGGAACTCATGTCGGAAACCTTTACACCTATGGAATTCAATGACTTGGCAATTCCAGAGGAATTCGTGTCTACAATCTGGCCTATCAGGATTTCGTCCCCGATGGTGCAAATACCTGCTTTAACCATTATATCATGTGTTTATTTTTTGTTGTTTTCGATGGCTTTGAGAATCTTTTCCACGAAACCTGGACCCTCATATATGAAGCCGCTGTAAATCTCTATCAATGAAGCACCTGCGTCCAGCATTTCCAGAGCCTGCTGCGGCGTCATGATGCCTCCTACGCCGATAATCGGCAGTTTTCCGCCAGTCTTTTCATGGATATAGCGGACCATTTCCAGATTCTTCTTATACAGGGGAGCGCCGGACATTCCTCCTTTTCCGATTTCGTCGATCTTTTCCTGAGGGATGGTAAGTCCGTCACGTTTTCTGGTGGTATTGCCGGCAACGATGCCGTCGACGCCGGAGATCATGGCGTATTCGATAATCTCATCGATCTGTGTATGAGCGAGATCCGGTGAAAGTTTAAGCAATATCGGCTTATACGTGTCGAAGCCGGTCCTCATATTCAGCATGCTGTCCATGATGTCAGACAGGCTGCTGACTTCCTGAAGACTCGTAAGTCCTTCAACATTAGGGCATGAAATGTTTATCACGAACATGTCCACGAAATCGTACAATAGCGAGAATGCCGTCTTGTAGTCATCGGCCACCTGTTCGCCCTGAGATGATGAATTCGGAGCAATGTTTCCGGCAATGATGACCTCCGGATGCTTGCTGTTGATGTTCTTGATGGCTTCAGATACGCCATTATTGTTGATGCCCATCCGGTTGATAATGGCATTGTCTTTTACGACTCTGAATAGCCTGGGCTTAGGATTTCCCGGCTGCGGCTTTGCCGTCAGGGAACCTATTTCCACGAATCCGAAACCGAAGTCTGACAATTCGTTATAGCATTCGCCATTCTTGTCCAGTCCGCCTGCAAGACCTACAGGGTTGGGGAAGCGGATTCCGAAAACTTCACGTGAAAGATTCTTGTGTTCGCGCTTGAACATCAGTCGGACAATGCTTCTGCAGAACGGTATTGAGCCCGCAATCTTGAGCATTTTCATAGTAAGCTGATGTGCCGATTCAGGATTCAGCTTGAATAGAAACGGTCGGATTAAAGTCTTGTACATAAAATCTGTTTTGATTTTTTAAGCGTACAAAGGTAGTGAATCTTTACTTTATTTCAATGAAAGTATTATCATCGTAAAATACGACAATTTTTGTGATTTTGCGCTGATTATCAATGCATTGAGGGACGTTTTCAACGGTCGGCGGCGTCTGTGGGATTTGCGTATTCGGTGACACCATGCGAGGCTGTACGGGAATATTCAATTCTCGCGGGGTTTCGGACACCTTGATTGAAGCCGCTTTCTCCATGTCTGGCAATTCGGCAGCACTGAAGAGATCCGGCTGAGCCGGTTCCTGCTTGACAGTGGTTTCCCTGGCTGCGCTCTTGTACATTTTTCCTGTCCCGTTCAACAGCCATTCTATATTAAGGTTAGGGTAGTGCTTCAACATGTTGTTGAGAAAATCCCAGCCCGGCTTGTTTCTTCCGGCTAGAATATGAGATACACTTGCGCGGGCGACATCGATAGTGTCGGCAAACTGTGATTGAGAGATGTTCTCTGCTGCGAGAAACTGTTCCAGTCGTGTGTTCATATTTCTAAACATTGGTTTTACAAATGTAGCACAAATAAATTTACAAAACAAACAAAAGTTTACGTTACAAAAGTAAATAACTGGTTGTGCCTTGTTTACAGATATAGATAAAATACTACAGATTAATTGAGGTAAATGTATATAATATACTAGTAAATAAGTTGTTACGTATCAAATGATGCCTTTAATAACACCTGTATGGCCTATTAGGGGGATTGTTCACATACTTTTCATAAACTCAAGCATTAGAATAAATAATATTTTAGGCTGATTATCAATGTGTTAGGCAAATACTAAAATTCATATAAATTTTTCTTATTTCACATTTTATAATTATTACAAAACTTAATCAAATATAGTGTTAACTTTTGTAATATTTACATTATTATACATTTGTGAACATTTGTAATCACATAAAGTGATACATTAGTTAACGTTTTGTGAGAATCGTAAATTTATTTTTATATTACTGCCGGACGATGTAATTTTGCAGATCGAAATCATTAGCTACAGATCAAATGATACCTGATATACGTATTGAAGATTACAATTACCCTCTCCCGGATGAGAGGATTGCCAAATATCCGCTTGCAGAACGTGACTCATCGAAATTGTTGCGATATATCAACGGAAAGATAGATGAATTCGTATTCCGGCAGATTCCGGAACTGCTGCCGTCAGATGCCGTTATGGTGTTCAACGACACCAAGGTCGTACCAGCCAGACTGCATTTTGTCCGTCCTACGGGCGCACGGATAGAGATTTTCTGCCTGCAGCCGGTAAAACCGGAGGAATACAACATTTCATTCGCCGCAACATCTTCATGCTCATGGAAATGCGTGATCGGCAATGCCAAGAAGTGGAAGGGCGATATACTGGATTTATATAATCCTGAAAATGCTCCGGAAATCGCGGAAATGGCAATGAAGGCCAGATTGGTTTCCCGCGAAGGAGAAACCGGAATAGTCGAGTTTTCATGGTCAGGCGGCAATCCGTTCTCCAGAGTGCTTGAAATATGCGGTACCATCCCTATTCCACCTTATCTGAACAGGGAGAGCGAAGCCATTGACAGCGAACGGTATCAGACATTGTACGCCAAATTCCGCGGTTCTGTGGCAGCTCCTACGGCAGGTCTTCACTTTACTCAGGCCGTGCTGGATGCCATCAGGTCCAAAGGCATTGATATAGAAACAGTTTGCCTTCATGTAGGCGCCGGTACATTCCTGCCTGTAAAGAATTCGGAAGTTGCCAAACATCCCATGCACAGGGAACCGTTCGTGGTGACATTGGATTTCCTGAAAGATCTGCGCAGTTCCGGTAAGTCCGTCATTGCCGTAGGCACTACATCCGTACGTACATTGGAATCCCTATATTATATAGGTGTGTCCTGCATTGAAACCGGCGCTCCGGCGGATGTGGACCAGTGGGCGCCTTATACGCGTGAATACAAATGGAGTACGGAAGAATCACTGGACGCGATTATTGCGTATATGGAGAAAAATTCTCTTGACAAGATCAGCGCGGGCACGAGAATCATCATTGTACCGGGATTCCGTTTCAGGATTGTGGATATGCTGGTTACCAATTTCCATCAGCCTGAAAGCACGTTGATCTTGCTCGTTTCGGCTTTTGTCGGCGGGGATTGGAAAACCATATATGATTATGCATTGTCCCATGATTTCCGTTTCCTGAGTTATGGTGACAGTTCGCTGTTGTACCGCAGGAAGTAAATTGTTTGGACATTAGCGCCTTTTTTACTAGCTTTGCGGACGTATTTCCGCTATGTTGCGGAGTACATTGAAACAAGTATAGCGTATGTGTGAAGAAATCAACGAGTTCGACATTTGTCCGTATACTGATGCGGAAGCTGTCGAAGCGTTAGGAAAACTAGCGGATCATCCGGCAGTGCTGGAAGTTTCCAAGGCTATTTTTCCTGATAAAGAGCCTGAGTTCCTCAGAACGGTACTCAAAAGTGTAAGAAGCATTGACGAGTTCCAGATCCTGGTGATGAACAAGGCTGTGGAATGGGTGCTGTCGACGACGGCCCATAATTTCTCTTACGATGGCATTGCCAATATCAAAGGCATCAACGGGAAGTTCCTTGCGATGTCCAACCATCGCGACATCATCCTCGATCCGGCTATCACTCAGGTAGTTCTGTACCGTAATGCCATCCCTATGACGGAAATTGCCGTAGGAAGCAACCTCCTCTCAAACAAATATATCGAGTATCTGATCCGTTCCAACAGGATGATCAAGGTCATTCGAGGAATCAATGCCCGTCAGCTCTATCTTTCATCGCAGGTGCTTTCGAAGTACATCCGCGACGCGATTACTTCCGGAAAGAGCTCCATCTGGATCGCACAGCGTGAAGGCCGTGCCAAGGACGGCATCGACACTACCGAGCAGGGATTGCTGAAGATGCTCGATATGAGCGGCACGAAGGATTTCACTTCGAATTTCGAGGAACTCAACATTGTTCCGCTCAGTATCTCGTATGAGTATGAGCCGTGTGATATCCTGAAGGCAAGGGAACTCCTCATTTCCAGGACACAGAAATATGTCAAGGGACCGAAGGAGGATATGGTGAGCATCATGACCGGTATCGAGCAGCAGAAAGGAAATATCCATCTGAACATAGGCGAGCCGCTTACTCATGACGAGATTGAGGCGGCTTCATATTGTACCAAGAATGACAGGTACCAGGCCATACGTCATGCTGTGGATGTAAGAATCATTGACGGTTACAAGCTTTGGAAGACGAACTATATCGGATATGATATGGCGAACCACAGCTACAAGTACAGCGACATGTATACGCCGGATGATGTGGCACAATTCACGGATTATGTGGAGCATCAGTTGGACAAGGTGGAAAAATCTCTTTGCCGCGCCGACTTGCGTGACATATTCCTGAAAATTTATGGCAATCCTGTCCTTAGCAAGGAAAAACTTGCAGAAGAACGTGCCGCAGCCAAACAGCAATAGAATAAACGTCAATAAATAAAAAACTCGGAGCATTGTCAAAACGCTCCGAGTTTTTTATTTCATGTGTATGTCCATCTGCGGGAACGGAAAACTCAATCCTTGTTTCGGCAGTTCCGTGAAGATGGCTTCATTCATGTCATACATGACATCCCAATAATCTTCCGTGTTCACCCAGCCTTTCATGACGTACTCTACAGAGCTGTCTTTCATCGAGTTGAGAGCTACGAACGGATTTGATGCTCCGGGCGTCGCGGAGTCCAGGATCCGCTTGTCCGATTTCAGCAGGTTCATCATTACTTCCTTCGCCTTGGCATTGTCCGTACTGTAATCCAGATTCACTGTCCATTCCAGACGGTTCACTTTCCGCTCGAAATAGTTCTTGATATTGCCGTTGGAAAGGGCGCCGTTCGGAAGGATTATTGTCTTGTTGTCGAAAGTCCTGAGTTTGGTACTTACGATGTTGACTTCATTGACAATGCCGGAAAAGCCGAGAGCCTCGATATAGTCTCCGGCCTTGAAAGGTTTGAACATCAATATCATAAGACCTCCGGCGAAATTCTGCACCGTTCCACTGAGCGCCATACCTATTGCCATACCGCCGGCAGCGAGCAGCGCCGCGATGGAGGTGGTATTGATGCCCAATGTTCCGATGGTTATGATGAAAAGCAGCACTGTCAATGTAATCGTCACCATGCTCGTAACGAATGATGACAATGTCTTTTCTGTATGTTTCCGCTCGAAAATCCTATGCAGGACATTCTTTACCCTTTTTATCAGCCATGCACCGATTGCATATATCACGATTGCGGCCAACACCTTGATTCCGAATGCAATGGCATCATGAATCAGATCCTGGAGGAACTGATTTGGATTTGTGGCGATTTCTTGCGCGATATTGGTCAACGCGACCTTGGCCGAATCCGGATGGAAAGCGACCGAGTCTATCTGGTGCAGCGGGTCAAAGGGCATGATTGTCAGGGATTAAAAACTTAAAACAACTTGTCGACAGCGGCAATGATTTCTTCTGCAGGAAGATCAGGATCGAGGATGAGATCCGGCTCTTTCAGGATGAAACCTTTCTTGGTCGCGCCGAGCATTCCACCACCGGTAATGTTCAGCATGACAGTCTCATCGTGTTTTACGACTCCGGCATCCAAAGCCTGCTTCAAACTGGCTACTGCACAAGCTGATGCAGGGAAAAGGTCATAACCTTCTGCGCTGAAGAAACGTACCACCCAAGATACGATTTCGTCATTGGTAACCTTGAACATGTCTCCGCCGGATTTTTCCAGGACATCGAAAAGTCCACCTGCGAGGCTGTATGGCGGTTTCCTGTTGGAAAGAACCTTTCCGAGAATCACTTCCGCCTTCTGTCTTCCTTCTTCAGGAGTCATGGCCACGAGTTCACGGCTATGTTTTTTCCATGAATCGTACATGATGGTGAACGGAGCATTCTGGCTGGCATAGACTCTCATCTTGTTCTCGCCGAATCTGCCGTCAGCAGCAAGCCTTTCAGCATTTTCCCACGCTGCGATTGCTCCTGTACCGCTTCCTACGGCCTGAAAATAAGCGTCAGGAATACGTCCGATGGTCTCGACAGCCGAAAGTATGGTCGTACCCATACCGTCACGTCTGGCTACGTTCTTGGCACCGCCCTCTGCCATGTAACGTGGATCCTTGCACAGCTTGTCTCCCAGTGCGATGGCATCGTAATAATCTGATCCTGCCGGAGTTGCAATGATCTTGACGCAAGGTGAAAGTTTCTTGCGGAACCATAGGTCACTGAAATTGTCCAGCGGAACACAGATGACGATAGGGATATTGTTGTCGGAGCAAACCTTGGCAAATGCTCGCGCGGTGTTGCCTGCAGACTGGACCACGAGGATTCTCTTGTTGTTCTTTGGAAGCCTTGCGCAAACTGAGAACGCCTCCGTCTCCTTGAACGAGCAGGTCTCCATTCTGGCACCCAATTTAGGGCAATAACCGGAGAATGTGATGTAGAGATTCTCCATGCCGAGGATGGATGCAAGCCCCTTGCTCTTATATGTGACAGGAGCATGGGAATGTCTCAATGGTTTCCTGATAGGGAGCCATTCTGCATATCTGTAAAGGCCTTTGAGGTCATCGCGCGGAGTAAATTTGGTGTTGGCATATACAGCCCTCACCAGTGACGGGGAAGTCGCTTCCGGATCTGCCAATGTCCAGCCCTCATCTTCGAAGACACGTCCCGTGCCGACATTGAGCAATTTATAACTTGTTGGTTTGAACATAATTATGTTAGAGTTTAGATTTTACTTGTCAATATCAGCCATGTCATGTAGCCGATTTCCATAAGCAGCAGGAATACGCCGTCGGCCCTGTCAAGCTGATCTTTCTTGAATGTATAAATGCTGAAGGCGATTACCAATGCACTCAACAGCAATGCGCCTGCGTCCACCAGGTTTATAGCGGCAAATGACAATGGATGAATCAATGCGGAGCCTCCGAGGATCAGCAAGATATTGAAAACATTGGAGCCCAGGATATTGCCGAGAGCAAGCTGGCCTTTTTTCTTCGCCGCTGCCACGATGCAGGTAGCCAGTTCCGGCATTGAAGTACCTCCTGCGAGGATTGTAATGGCAATGAATTTGTCGCTTACGCCCATCATCTTGGCGATTTTGGTCGCGGAATCCACGAAGAGCTGGCCTCCGAATACAAGACTGGCGAGTCCGCCGACTATCATGAAGATGGACAATGCTTTGGATATCTTTTTGCCGTCATCTTCCGCCTCATCATCTGCTGTATCGAAACGGAATGACATATAGATATATATGGCGAAAAGCACCAGAAATACCAATCCGTCGACGCGGCTGAGTGTGTCGTTTCCGAAACCGAACAGCGTATGTGTCATTCCCAGCACCAGAAGCAGGATGGTGATTCCGATATTGATAGGAATATCCTTTCTTCTGTTGATTTTGGTAATGGTCATCGGGCAGATGATGGCCGTCACTCCAAGAATAAGGAGGACATTGAAAATGTTTGAACCGATGACATTTCCTATTGCTATGTCAGCATTTCCTTGAATCGCTCCGATGAAACTTACGACAAGTTCCGGAGCGGAGGTACCCATGCCCACAATGGTAAGTCCGATAACGAAGTCGCTGATGCCAAGGCGTTTAGCTATAGCTGACGAACCATCTACAAGCCAGTCTGCGCCCTTGACTACGAGGCCGAGGCCAATGATGAATAATACAATCTGCAGTAACATTTCAAATTATTGGTTGTTGTTCGTTTTATTTTCTTCTGTCAATTTTTTCTCTTCCTCAATTCTTGCTATTTCTTCATCGCTTCTGCGCCTCAATGCGCATACATTCTCCACGTGCATTGTGTGAGGGAACATATCCACAGGCTGAACGGCTGTAATTTCATATTTTCCGGACATCATCGCCAAATCGCGTGCCTGTGAAGCCGGGTTGCAGCTGACATATACGATTCTCTCGGGAGCAGCCTCCAGAATGACCTTTACCACATCCGGATGCATTCCGGCCCTTGGAGGGTCAATGATCATGACTTCCGGCTTGCCATGTTCTGCAATGAAATCAGCCGTGAGGATATCTTTCATGTCTCCGGCGAAGAATGTGCAGTTGGTTATGCCGTTGGCGGCAGCATTGACATTGGCATCGTCAATAGCTTCCTTGACATATTCTATACCTATTACTTTTGAAGCCTTGTCAGAAACGAACTGCGCAATGGTTCCGGTTCCGGTATAGAGGTCGTAAACTGTCTCATTGCCAGTGAGTCCGGCAAATTCCTTGGCCACAGAATAAAGCCTGTAAGCCTGGTCGCTGTTGGTCTGGTAGAAAGACTTCGGGCCAATCTTGAATTTCAGGTTTCCCATGGTCTCCCAGATTGCGTCATCACCCTTGTAAAGTACACAATCAAGATCGGAAATCGAGTCATTCAACTTGCTGTTGATCACGTAATACAATGATGTTATCTCCGGAAATGCTTCAGCTATCGCGTCGAGCATAGGGAAGATGGCTTCATCATTGTGAGCAAAGCTGATAGTAAGCATCACATTGCCCGCCTTGTTGTTACGGACAATCATGTTCCTCAAAAAACCTGTATTCTCGCGTATGTTGTAGAACAACAGATGATGCTTCAGGGCATAATCCTTAATGAAAAGCCGGATTTTGTTGGATGGTTCCGGCTGCAGCCAGCAATGCTTGATGTCGAGTACCTTGTCGAAAAATCTGCCCACATGGAATCCCAGTCCGGTCTTTTCCTCAGGAGTCAGAGCATCAGGATTCTCGTCGTTATATATCCATCGCTTGCTGGAGAATGTGAATTCCAGCTTGTTACGATAGTATTTGATGTTTTCTGATGGGAGTATCGGCATTATTTCGGGAACCTGGAGATGACCGATGCGGACCAGCTGGTCGTATACCTGCTGCTGTTTCGCCTGGAGCTGCATTTCGTAGGGGAGAGGTTGCCATTTGCAGCCGCCGCATATTCCGAAATGTTCGCAGAAAGGCTCAAGCCTATGCTCGGAAGGTTTTACCATCGACTGGATAAAGCCCTCCATATAGTTTTTCTTTTTCTTCGTAACTTTCACATTCACAATGTCTCCCGGGACTGCAAATTCCACGAATACTACAGCGCCGTCGACATGGGCGAGTGAACGGCCTTCTGCCGCCACGGCCTCGATTGTGACATTTTCCAGTATGATTTCCTGTTTTTTCTTTGCCATTATTTTAATCTTCGCTTCTAACAATGGCCTGGGAAACATTGATCATGAAATCTCCCATGGCCTCCAATTCTGAAATAATATCAAGGAAGTAGTTGAGTGACTGATAGTTGCCCGCGTGCTGCTCAATCTGGTTGACGCATTGTTCCCTCAGCGTATTTCTCATGCTGTTGATTTCGTCTTCCACAGCGTATGCATTGGAAATGTCCGTAACGTTCCCGGTAATTGTCGCTTCGAGGTTTTCAGACATCACCTTGTAGGCCTTGTCTGTCACGTCTATCATCAAGTTGATCTTCCTGATAGTATCGTCATCAAATTTTCTGTTGTGCACACGTTCACGCTCCAGGATGCGGCTGATGTTTTCTCCGCTATCACCGAGGCTTTCCAGTTCACCGATAATGCGGTAAAGCACTTTGATTTCATCTGCTTCCTCTTCGCTGATCGATTCGTTGGAAACATTGTTCAGGAATGCCGCGATATGATATTCCATTCTGTCGGAAATTTCCTCCAGCTGTACCAGATTCATTCTGTATTTCTCGAATTCGTCCGGATTTTTTTCATTTACAGCGAGTTTCACATTGTCGAAACCTTCATGCAACACCGATGCGAAATGTGCGACTTCCTTGAATGCCTGCGCGATGGATATTGCAGGTGTTCCGAAATGACGTGCAGAAATATAAATAAGTCTGGACTTGTCTTCGCTGTCTTCCTCGGATGTCTTGACGAGCAGATTGACGAGTTTCTCAATCGGTCCGGCAAACCATGCCAAAATGCAGGTGTCCAGCAAGTTGAACAGGGTATGGAAGATTGCGATTCCGAGGATGCATGACCAGCTCGTCTGAAGTCCTCCGGCAATGCAGCTTACCAGTTTTATAAACGGATGGAAGAAAATGAGGGCGAGTACGGCTCCGAAAATATTGAACAATGTATGTACGAGAGCCGCGCGCTTCGCTTCAATGTTTGCCTCCGAAGCAGCGATATTGGCGGAAATCGTGGTTCCGATATTTTCGCCCATCACCATTGCGGCAGCCATATTGAAGTCAATCCAGCCGGCCCCGAGCATCACCATCGTGATAGTGACCGCTCCGGTAGACTGCAGGCCGAAAGCGAGAACGCATCCCACAGCCATGAACAGCAGGACGGAAAGAATTCCATTGGCCGATGCTGCAACGACATAGGCTTTAAGCACCGGAAGTGTCTCAGTAGCAGGGAAGTACTTCTGCATATAAAACAGTCCCAGGAACATAAGCGCGAATCCGAGAATGACTTCTCCGCTGATTTTACGCTTCTGGCCTTTGGACATTGTCAATATGAATCCCAATGCGAAAAAAGGATAGATGATGGACGTTATGCCTAGTCCGAATCCCAATATTGCAATGATCCAGGCGGTGAAGGATGCTCCGATATTGGCACCCATTATCACCAGAATCGCCTGCGACAATGCCAATGCACCTGCATTTACGAATCCCACGACCATGACAGTCGCGGCACTGGAAGATTCAGCAAGCGCCGTAATCGAGAATCCCGCGAGTATGCTGTTTACCGGATTCTTGCGCATCCATGGCAGAAAGGTCTTGAATTTGTCGCCTGACAATTTCAGCAGGCCAGCGCTAAGGAGATTTAGGCCATAAAGGAACAGTCCCGCTGCTCCTAGGAGTGAAAGTAACTGTAACAGCATACTAACTTAACATAATATAAATTGTGTAACAACCGAGACTAAGCATTGTCAGAGTACTGTGCAAGAATTTCTTCAATGAATTTGTCCAGATTTGCGTGGGCATCTGAATATCCCTGGCTGAACGGCATTCCTTCGGAAACTACTTTGAGTCCGGCAGCGGAAGCCATCTCGTTCATCAGCCTGACACTTGCGCCGGCCCATGTGAATGATCCGAATGCCGCGAATTTGTGATTCTTGACCATTCTTGCGCACACTCCGTACAGAATATTTCGCACTGCCGGGAAAATGTCATTGTTATATGTAGGAGCTCCGCAGATGAGCATGTCATATTCGAAAACATCCTTATATATGAATGACGGGTTTTCTTCTACAGCATTGTGCAATACGCAGTTGATACCGTTGAGTTCAAGTTTGTCTTTAATAGCTTGCGCAGCTTTCTCGGTGTTGCCGTACATTGAACCGTAAACTATGCAGACGCCTTTGTCGGTCTCGTAGCGGCTCATGCGGTCATAAAGGCTCACGACGTCATTGATATCGCTTTCCCAAATCGGACCATGTGTGCTGCAAATCCTTGATATTGAAAGGTTTGAGAGTTTCTTCAGAGCAGTCTGGACTGGCTGGCCGTATTTTCCTACGATGCTTGCATAGTACCTGACCATCTCGTCCCTGTAAATCGGAAATCCATCCGTAAGTGATTCATCCAAAGCACCGAAACATCCGAATGCGTCTCCAGAGAACAGCGTCTGCTCTTCTTCCAGATATGTGACCATAGTTTCAGGCCAATGCACCATCGGATCCATGTAGAATGCCAGGTTCAGGTTTCCGAGTGACAGCCTCTCCCCTTCTTTTATGACCTTGACATTGTCTGTTATTCCCTGATAGCCTGCTATCATCGGCACTGCTTTCGCGTTTGTAACTATCTGAATATTAGGATATTCCTTACGTATTACGGACATGAGCGCAGAGTGGTCCGGCTCCATGTGGTTCACCACGAGGAAATCGATGCCCCTGTCCCCTATTTCAGCTTTGATGTTTCCGATGAATTCGGCTCCGAAAGCTGCCGCAGCAGTGTCAATCAATGCAATCTTTTCATCTACAACGAGATAAGAGTTGTAAGATACACCTTTCGGGAGGCTCCATTGGTTCTCGAACAAACAACCACGGAGGTCATTGACTCCCACGTATCTGACGTGTTCTGATATTTTCATTTTTATTGTTCAATTTTGCTTTGCAAAAATACGAAAAAAACTTCTAGAATACGAGACCGATTGTAAATAGTAGACCGGTGTTCCAACTTCTGTTTAAACCTAAATTTTCTTTCTCGACCGTTCCGCCCGTGTATTTCGCCTTGACGTCAGGATGAGAGCAGCTTACAAGAGCGGCCGCGTTCAGTTCCAATGCTGTTTTTTCCGTGAGCCTGCAACTGTAACTGTAACCTGTGCGACCGAGAAACGACACCTTGGCATCTTTTCTGAACCCTGCACCGGCGTCGACAAACATTGAACTGGACGTCCTGGCCGAGAAACCGTTGAAATTCCATGCTGCTCTCATCGTCAGGGGAATCATGCGTTCTCTTTTGGTAAGTCCCATGTATCCTGAATACACACGGAATCCGAGCCTGTCCTTGACTTCCATCCCCAGGAAACCTGTAATATTGCCGTTCATGTGGCAGAGGAATTTCAGCTCTTCTGATTCTACCAGAAAGCCTTCATCAGCGATGTAGCTGCATTTGGTACTGGAAAGTATCGTAGAACCGATGCCCCATTCCACTCCGTACCGGAATTTCATGGCACCTCTCTCCCCTGCTTCCAGCACATGCGTTGCAAGAAGCAGCATCGTGAGACTTAATATGACACGCAATGTCCTTATTCAGAATCTATAACGAATGCTCAACTCCGGCTTCCACGCATCGTAGACGCCATTCTTGTATACCATCAGAGTCCCGCCGAAATCGTTGTTCACCACGACATGGCAGCCCAATGTCCCGGAAAAACCCAATGAAATGACTACCGGCACATTGAACTTGAAATCGACGGACAATATGGCTGAAAGACCCGCGACGATTCCCCGCCCGGCATTCCTGTCGTATGCGCATCCGGCCATAGCACCCGGGCCTGCACGGAAATTCAGGCAGGCGCCGCTGTCCAATGTTTTCGAGCTTATAGGAAAAAGTGCGTGATAATCAGCAATATAGCCTGGGCTGGAATACATCCCGTCCAGGACACCATACATGTCCGCGTATAAGCGCAGAATGGACGAAGTGCCTGACTTGGAATTGAATACGGATGTTATTCCGACGTGTTTGGGAGATGACAATATGCCCAACTCGACTTTCTGCGCTCCGCAATTCTGTCGTACCAGAATGCCAAGGCAGATCAATACCGGTATGAGCACATTGTTCTTCAATACTATACGTATTTCAATTCCATATATGTGGCTCCGACTTGGGCGCCGAATACTCCGCCGATGAATCCTACCAGGTCTCCAGGCTTGATGTAGCCTTCTTTCGAAAGAATCTCAATGGATTTCGCAGCGAACTCTTCCTTGTCCTTTACCTTGTCGAATTTATATGTCTTCACTCCGAACACCAGTCCGAGTTCACGCATGGTGTAGTCGTTGTAGCACATCGCATATAGAGGAACTGACGGACGGAAAGTGGAGAGATATCTTCCGACACGGCCTGTGTAAGTGTCGAATATCAAGGCTTTTACAGGAAGTTCCTGCGTCGCCGCCACCAAGGATTGCGCCAGAACTACAGCTACCGGTTTTACGACCTTTCTCAGGTCCAGGTCCAGATTTACTTCGATGGTCTGCTCTGTCTGCAATGCAATCTTGGTCATTGTCTTGACTGCCTCCACCGGATATTTTCCGAAGGCGCTCTCACCGCTGAGCATTATCGCGTCGGAACTCTGGAAGATGGCATTGGCCACATCGGTCACTTCCGCTCTGGTCGGACGCGGGTTGTCGATCATGCTCTGGAGCATCTGCGTCGCGATGATGACAGGCTTTTTCCTGCTACGGCAAGCTTTGACTATATCTCTCTGTATCAATGGAATACGCTCTGCCGGAATCTCCACTCCGAGGTCTCCCCTGGCGACCATGACGCCATAGCAATATGAAAGTATTTCGTCGAGGTTGTCGACTCCCTGCTGATTTTCAATCTTGGAAATGATTTTCAGGTGACTGTTTTCCGCATCCAGGATGCTCTGGATTTCCTGAAGATCCTTCGCGCTGCGTACGAACGAGTGGGCTATGAAATCAATGTCTGCCTTTATCGCCCACTGTATGAAACGCCTGTCTTTTTCCGTTACGGCCGGAAGATTGATGTGGACATTAGGGACATTGACACTCTTGTGGCCTTTGATCAGCCCCTCGTTCATCACCTTACAAATCAATTTTCCCTCGCACTTGTCGGTTACGGACAGGTCTACGGAGCCGTCATCTATAAGAATGTCGGAACCTACCGGTATGTCTTCAGCCATGTGAGGGTAGGTAGTATACAATACACCTTTCCTGCACAAGCCGGACGGATCGTCGATGATTTCGACCGTTTCTCCGGTGCGAGCCACGAACCCTACGGAGTCGGCCATTTGTGTCAATCTGACTTCCGGACCTTTCGTATCTATAAGTATAGCTATCTTGTCTGATACTTTCCTGACATTGTCCACGACCTGCTGTGCTCCCTCGATGGAAGCATGGGCAGAGTTGATTCGTACGACGTTCATGCCGTTTTCATACAACTGGCGTATGAAATCTGCATCACAGCGGTTGTCTGCAATCGTGCAGATAATCTTCGTTCTCTTCTCGATCATTGTCAAATTCTTTTTTCAACATACAAAATTAATGAATTTCGTGCAAAGCTCAAGGATTGTAACAGTCTTTTTACGTATCTTTGTCAATAATAGGCCCAATCATAGGTGGCTGAGGCATGAAATTCAGTCGCCGACCCGGAAAACATTTTTGTTACCACGATTAACTATTTTGTTACATTGATTGAGTTATATTAATTTATAATTATTTATTGTCAATGTCTGATTCGTCATATAGCCGAATGCTTCCGCCTCTTCCTGAAAGGATGAGACCGCGTAATCTGGATGAATATGCAGGGCAGCAGCACCTTGTAGGCGAAGGTTGCGTGCTCCGTAACATGATAAATGGCGGCAATCTTACCTCATTCATTCTTTGGGGGCCTCCGGGAGTCGGTAAGACCTCCCTGGCGCGCATTGTCGCGAACTCCATGGACAGGGAATTCTACACATTGTCGGCTGTAAGTTCCGGCGTGAAAGATGTCCGTGAAGTCATTGACAAGGCCAAGGCGGATTCGGCTTCAATGTTCGGAAACGGGAAAGGTGCGCCGATTCTTTTCATTGATGAAATCCACAGGTTCAACAAGGCGCAGCAGGATGCATTGCTGGGCGCTGTCGAGGACGGGACCGTGGTTCTGATAGGAGCGACTACCGAGAACCCGTCTTTCGAAGTTATCAATCCCCTCCTCTCCAGGTGTCAGGTCTTCGTTCTGAAACCATTGGATGTCAATGATTTGAAAGGCTTGCTGGACAGGGCATTGAATGACGATGTAATCCTTTCGCACAAGGACATTGAAGTCAACGAGACGGAAGCATTGTTCCGATATTCCGGCGGCGACGCGCGCAAGTTGCTGAATATCTTGGAGATAGTGGTGGATTCTGCGCCTGGCGGGAAACCGGTTGTCATTGACAACAAAACTGTCGAGTCCTGTCTGCAGGTCAATTCGGCACGTTATGACAAGGGCGGCGAGATGCATTATGACATCATATCGGCCTTCATCAAGAGTATCAGAGGATCCGATCCGAATGCGGCCATCTATTACCTTGCCCGGATGCTGGATGGAGGAGAAGACCCGAAGTTCATCGCCAGAAGGCTTTGTATATCAGCATCTGAGGATATCGGGCTCGCCAATCCGAATGCCATGCTTCTTGCCAATGCCTGTTTCCAGACCGTTTCAGTAATAGGCATGCCGGAAGGACGGATACCGCTGGCAGAAACGACCATATATCTGGCTTCGTCGCCCAAGAGCAATTCTGCATATCTTGCCATCAATGAGGCGATGCAGGCGGCTTCGCGTACGCAGGCCGAGGCTGTTCCCATGAATTTGCGCAATGCTCCGACGGAGTTGATGGCCAAGCTCGGATATAGTGACGGGTATAAGTATTCACATGATTATCCGGGACATTTCGTGGACCAGGAGTTCATGCCCGAGGGACTTAAAGGCAAGGTGTTTTATGAGCCTGCCCCGAATCGCCACGAGGATGTCATCAAATCTTATCTGGAGTCCTGCTGGCCGAAATATTATCCCAAGAAATAGGTGGCGAACATTCTAGAACCTAGAACGGATAACCCACACCGAAATGTACCGCGAAACCATCTCTGCGGAACCATCCGGATGGTCCTACCCAGCGTTGGTCAGGAGCTTTGGACGGGTCCCTCACAACCATACCCATGTCGACTCGCACGAGTATGAAATTCAGATCAAGCCGCAGTCCAAGTCCCCAGTCGGCCGCGATGCCGCCAAGAATGTTCCGTGATGCGAACCGTCCGTCTTCGAAGGAGCTTAATCCGCTGTTTCTCAGGTACCATATGTTGCCGGCGTCGAAAAACAATGCACCGTTGAATTTCCAGAACATCCCGAAACGATATTCGAGATTGGCTTCGATTTTCATGTCACCTGTCTGGTTCGGAATCACGAAAACGGTATCGCGCTGGGCGCATCCCGGGCCTACGGCTCTGGCTTGCCATCCTCTTAGGCTGTTGGCGCCGCCGCTATAGAACTGCTGCTCGAAAGGTATTGTCTTGGAGTTGCCGTAAGCATGGCCTGCTCCGATGAGAAATCTGGTCGCAATCGCCTGCTTGTTGTTTTTCCCGAACACCCAGGTCTTTCCGGCAGTAAACTCCCCTCTTATATATTGAGAATAACTTGTGCCCCATATCTGATGCTCGTTCAGATCGGCATTTTTCTTCATTACCGGGTTGAAAAGTGACAGCACGTTTCCGGCTTCGTTGGCCTGGAATTTAAAATAATGATAGGTGTTTTTCGGGTTGACGTCCGTGCTGGTGGTATAATACAATGTTCCTCCGGCACCGAAGTCGAAGTGGTCCGTATAAGCGCTTCCTGCAATGGTATTCTTCATGACATTTTCCAGGAAGGTTTTGTCTATCTTGAACATTCTCACCACATTAAGCTGTGTCGGGTAGAATTGGAAATACAATTTCTTGTAGGAACCGGTGTATCCGAAGGAGTAGGAAATGATGTTCCTCTTGTATTCCGGACGGTCCTGATAATTATATGAGGCCTTGACTTCCGTAGACGGTACGGATTTTCTGAATCTGTTTACCGGGATGAATACGAATCTCGGGAATTTGATCCCTGCCGAAATTCCGAATTCTGTGGAACGTGTGCTGCTGTTCGGCTTGAATTGGAAATTGCCGGTGAAGCTCAGATTGAGCACTTCCCCGCCATGAAATATATTCTTATGATAGAATGCCAATCCCGGCGAAATGCCAAGCAGGCCGCTGGAGTTGGACGAGGCCTCAATGTTCAGCTTAAGACCTTGCAACTTGGCGGTGGACAAGGAGATATCGGCATTGACAAGCGCCGTGTCGGATTGGCGTATATCCACATTGACACCGCTGAGGACGCTGAGAGACGACAGGCGGTTATAAGTGTTGTTTACTGTATTTTCGTTGTAGAGGTCTCCCGGGCGGATCGTATTCAGGTCGCGCAGCACCTTCTCCCTTATCTTGAAACTCTCCGGATGCGAGATGGTAACCTCGTCGAAACGGAACTTGCGGAAGCTGACGGCGTCCTTGGGAGTTTCATTTCTGGTATACTCATTTATCGTATAATCCAGAACCGCATATCCGGGACGGGTCAACGTGTCGGCCTGGAAGAAAAAATAATTCTTCGTGAAACCGTAGTATCCGGCATTCCTCATCTTCGCCGCAGAACGCTGGCTTTCAGCTTCCAATGTCTCTTCCGAGAGAAAGTCGCCTCTCTTTGCCAATACCCTGCCTGTGTCCGGAAGGAAGGTTTCCATGAATTCCGGATTGTCCGGAAGATGGTAATGTATATCGCTGATCGGAAAGCGTTTGCCTAGAGTTACATCATACGATACTTTAACCTTTTTCCGTTTTACGTCAATGCTTGATTTTACTTCGGAGTCATAGTATCCCAGGTATTCCAGGTGGCGTGAAATGTTCTCGATGGAAGCATCGACCTTGTCGGGTTCATAGATTACGGGAGGAGTGCCGATCTTGCGGAACAGCCTGGCGAAGAAAGAATTGCTCTTGCCGCCCCAGTTATAGACATTGATGAACGGATTCCAGCCGAAAATCAGGTTCGAATTCGGCTTCTGCTTGATGTACGGATCAATCTTTCCGGTATTGAATTTCTTGTCATTGCTGACATGGACTTCCGTCTTGGCCAACCTGTATTCACCGTCCTGAAGGACGCGGGTGGTGCTGCAGGAACCGGCAACTGACAACAATGCGGCTACCGCCAATACCGGCACCGCAGCAGACAAGCGTCGTATGAAATCCAATGTTGCCAAAAAACCGTTTTCATTATGTTTTCACACAAATTTACGTCTTTTTGTCCGATATTATCTTATAAAATGAACCTAAATTGAAACTGAAAACTTATATTTGCATCCGATTTCGGTGACGGGACTGTTTTCGGCGGATTCCCGGGTGCCGAATTCGTGCTATTTTATGTAATTATGGATTTTTTTTGAAATTTTAACGGTTTCTTAAAGGATGAAGAATAAGTATATCGACCTGGTCGGCCAGACATTCGATTTTCCACAGGATGAATTCAGGGTTGAAGATGGTTCCCTGATTGTCAATGACATCAACATGATGGATATCATAAAGGAGTACGGTACTCCTCTGAAATTGACTTATCTTCCGAAAATCTCCAGTCAGATTCAGCGTGCGAAGCGTATGTTCCGCAATGCTATGTCGAAAGTAAGTTATGATGGTGAATATCATTATTGCTACTGTACGAAGAGTTCCCAGTTCGAGTTCGTCCTTGAAGAAGTGCTGAAAAACAATGTCCATATCGAGACTTCTTCCGCATACGACCTTAACCTTATCCAGTGCCTTAAGGACAAAGGCTTGGTAGACAAGGATTTGATTATCATCTGCAATGGTTTCAAGAAACCGCAGTATGTAAGGAACATGGCCAATTTCCTTAATGCCGGATGGCACAACCTCATACCGGTTCTCGACAACAAGAACGAGCTGGAAGACCTTGACGATCTCGTGGAAGTTCCGACCAATCTAGGTATCCGTATCGCTGCCGAGGAGGAACCTTCATTCGATTTCTATACATCCCGTCTGGGAATCCGTTACAGTGACATCATACCTTTCTACAAGAACGGCATCAGCAAGAATCCGAAATTCAAGCTGAAGATGTTGCATTTCTTCATCAATACGGGTATTCGTGACACCTCATATTATTGGAACGAGCTTTCACGCTGTCTTAACCTCTATTGTGACCTGAGGCAGATCTGTCCTGACCTGGACTCTCTCAATATCGGTGGAGGACTTCCTATAAAGACCTCATTGACATGGGATTATGATTACAAATACATGATCGAGGAAATCGTGAACCAGATCAAGACAGTGTGCGAGTCCCATGGCGTTCCGGTTCCTGACATCTATACGGAGTTCGGCAATTTCACTGTCGGCGAGTCCGGTGCGACAATTTTCAAGGTCCTGGATGTCAAGCAGCAGAATGACCGTGAGTGCTGGTACATGATCGACAATTCTTTCATGACCACGCTTCCTGACACATGGGGTCTGAACCAGAGATTCATCCTCTTCCCTATCAACAAGTGGAACGATGAGTATCACAGGGTGTTCCTCGGCGGTCTGACATGCGACAGCAAGGACTACTACAATTCCGAGGCTCACGCCAATGCAATCTTCCTTCCTATAATAAGGAACCGCAGGGACCCTCTCTACATAGGATTTTTCCACACCGGAGCATACCAGGAAGCGATTTCCGGCTATGGCGGAGTCAAGCATTGCCTCCAGCCGTCACCGAAGCACATCCTCATCGACAAGGACAAGGACGGAAAGGTTACCACGCGCCTGTTCGCGCCGGAGCAGAGTTACGAGTCAATGCTGAAGACTCTCGGATATTAATCCTTGACAATACTTCCACCAATGTCAATTTCGGTGAATGAAATAAAAAAAGTCCGGTCGCTCTCGGAGAAAAAATTCCGGGACAGACTCGGGCTTTTTTGTGTGGAAGGCGAGAAGATGGTAGAGGAAGCGTTGCGGTCGGGTTTCGAGGTTGAGACTGTCTACCGCAAGGATGAAATCGGCGAGGAAGCCATGTCGCGCATCAGTGCGCTTTCTTCTCCTTCTCCAGTTCTTGCAGTGGTTCGTAAGCCTTTGGATATAAGCATTGAGGACAATGCCTTATTAAGTTCTTATTTAGGCAAGTCCGGACTCTATCTGGCTCTGGATACGATACGAGATCCCGGTAATCTGGGAACCATTCTGAGGGTTGCCGACTGGTTCGGAATAGATGCTGTTTTCGCTGCGCCCGACACTGTCGACGTGTTCAATCCCAAGGTGGTCCAGGCGACAATGGGTGCCATTTTCCGTGTGAAATTTCATTATGCTGAAATTCCGGCTCTCTGCAAGGCTGCGGTTTCCGCCGGCGGCAATGTCTATGGGACATTCCTGGACGGAACCGACATGTATGCAAAGGAACTCAATCCTGGCCATGACTCTCCTTCCGTAATCGTCATCGGCAATGAATCCAACGGAATCTCGGACGATGTCGCCGGTCTGGTCTCTGGCCGTCTTTACATTCCGCCATATCCTAAGGACGACACCGGTTCAGAGTCATTGAATGCAGCTGTCGCTACAGCAATTACAGTCGCCGAGTTCCGTAGAAGGTCATAATTCCCACGCAGGTTTTTCATAGTATTCGGGAAATTTTGCGTATGTTTGGGAATGTAAATCTTTGGCTATGTACGAGACTTTAAGGCCGGAAGACTTCGGCAAGACCCATTTCAGTTCACTTATCCGGTTCAGAATCAACCGTATATTGATGATTTGCAGCAATTATGATGCATTCATCATGGAAGAAGACGGACAAATCGAATCGCAGGTCTACAAGGAATATGTGGAACTGAACATGTCAGACCCTCCGACATTCGTGTGGGTGGAATCTGCCGAGGCGGCAAGACGTACACTCGAAAACGAGCCTGACATTGACATGATCATCTGCATGTATAATGAAATCGACAAGGATATTTTCCCTCTGGCGGCAGAACTGAAGGCTGAAGGGAAACCGATTCCGTTCGTGCTTCTGATGCATTATTCGAAACAAATCAGGAAAAAAGTCACATCACAGGCAGATTCCGGCGTGGATTTCGTGTTCAGCTGGCATGGAAACGCGGATCTCATCCTTGCCATAATAAAGCTTTTCGAGGACAAGAAAAATGCTGATAATGATATACTTGGAATCGGCGTCAGGGCGATTCTTCTCGTGGAGGACTCGATACGCTACTATTCCACATACCTTCCGGAACTGTACAAGCTTATCCTCAAACAGAGCAATGAATTCCTGAAAGAAACATTGAATGAGGACCAGCAGAAGAACCGCAAGCGTTCAAGGCCGAAAATCTTGCTCGCCACGTGCTACGACGAGGCCATGTCTCTATACGAAAAGTACAGGGGCCACTTTCTGGGCATAATATCGGACGTGGGAATGGTCGTGCATAAGGGAGACCCTCCTAAGACGGAAAAACTCGATGCCGGCATTGATCTGGTGGAGCATATCAGGAAAGACGATCCGATGATGCCGGTATTGCTCCAGTCTTCACAGGAAAGCATACTCGATGTGGCAAAGCGACTTAACGTCGGTTTTCTGAAGAAATACTCAAGGACATTGTTCCTGCAGTTGTCCGACTATATCAAGGAAGAGTTCGGTTTCGGCGACTTTGTGTTCAGAGATACGAAGGGCACTGAATATGGAAGGGCCGCCAATCTTCAGGAACTGGAACATACCATACAGAATGTGCCTGACAATATTCTCGTCAGCAACACTTCCAAAAACATGTTCACCAAGTGGTTCTTCGCCAGGGGGCTGTTTGTTCTCGCCAATAAATTCCGGCTTGTCCATAGTGACAATGCCTCTGAAGCAAGGAAGATTCTTGTAAAGGAGATTCAAGCTTATCACAAGGCGATGGGACGTGGAATCATTGCAGAGTTCTCCAACAGAAATTATGACAGGTACATATCATTCGCCAGAATCGGAGAGGGTTCGCTGGGCGGTAAGGCCAGAGGCGTCGCATTTCTGAACAAGCTCATTGAAAGACATTCATTGACAAACAGATACAAGGATATAAGCATTTCCATCCCCAGGAGCATTGTCATAACTACCGATTATTTCGATGAGTTCATATTGGAAAACGGCTTGCAGTATGTGATCGATTCCGAACTGTCGGATGACGAGATTCTTTCCGAGTTCGTGGCTTCACGACTGCCGGAGGGGCTGATTTCGAGCCTGAAAACATATCTGAAGACTGTGGATACGCCGTTGGCCATCAGGTCCAGTTCCAAGCTTGAAGACAGTAATTATCAGCCGTTTGCGGGAGTGTATTCCACGTATATGATACCGCTTGTGGAAAACCGCGACCAGATGCTCCGCATGCTGGACAAGGCTATTAAAAGTGTCTATGCCTCAGTGTTTTACAATGGCAGCCGCACATATATCCAGACGACCGGAAATCTCCAGAGCGAGGAGAAGATGGCCATAGTGATACAGAATATCTGCGGTTCGGAGCACGAGGGCCTCTATTATCCCCTGCTTTCCGGTGTCGGCCGGAGCGTCAATTTCTACCCTATCGACAACGAATCTACCGAGGACGGTATCGTCAATATGGTTCTAGGACTCGGAAAATCGGTTGTGGAAGGCGGCAAGACATTGAGGTTCAATCCGAAATATCCGAAAAAGATTCTTCAGCTGTCACAGCCTGGCCTGGCAGTACGCGACAGTCAGAAGATGATGTTCGCTTTGGACTTGCGCCCCGGTGCTTTCAAAATCTCAAGAAATGAAGGAGTAAACCTGGCTCATATCCCTGTGACAGAGATAATTCCGGATTATCCTTATTCCGATATGGCATTCTCGACATACAGCATGTCTGACAACAGGATTGTAATCGGAACTGAAGAAAAAGGAGCCCGAATCGTGTCTTTCGACGCTATCCTGAAATATGGCAAGTTTCCGCTCGCGCAGGCATTGTCCGATATTATGGAAATCTGCAGGAAGGAATTGCTTTGCGAAGTGGAAATGGAGTTCGCAGCAGACATGGCTGCGTCCGGAAAACTTTCATTGAAACTATTGCAGGTCAGGCCGATAAGCTCTTATTCCTCCGAGCAGGATGTTGATTTCAATGACCTGAAAGATTCTCTCGGAACCAGATATTTCGAGTCCGTCAAGGCGTTGGGAAACGGCCATGTGTCTGGTGTTTCACATATCGTTTACATTTCGCCGGAAAGTTTCGATTCTTCGAAGACGCGCATGATTGCGGAAGAGGTGTCGGAAATCAACAACATGTTCAAGTCTAAGGGCGAAGGATATATTCTGATCGGTCCGGGACGTTGGGGCTCTT
>FR882208.1:178177-190986 GCA_000434935.1 Bacteroides sp. CAG:709
TCTTCCGACCCTAACCTGGGCATTCCTGTCATGTGGAACGACATATCGGAAGCCAGAATGATCGTCGAATATAGTATGCCGGGGTTCCAGATAGAGCCTAGCCAAGGTACGCATTTCTTCCAGAACATCACGTCTCTGGGTGTCGGATATCTCTCCATTGACTCATTGTCAGGTCATGGAAGCATTGATTTCCAGGCCATCGGCAGCATGGAGCAAGTTTCTTCAATGAAATATGCCACCGTTCTCCGCGCGCCGGAAGAAATAGTGGCATATATAGATCGGAATACGAACCGCGCCGTAGCGGGGATTACTGGAAAAGCTTTATAATCACGCCATTGGTTGCCGGAACGTGTACGCTTACCGGCGTCGTATGGTTAAATTCCTCTGATTCAGGCATTTTCATCCAATTGAATGCGTGCTCCGGGATGGAAATTTTCATATCAGCATCGTTCTTGGAGAAATTGCAGACGATGAGCAAGGTTTCGTCCTCGAAGTCACGCAGGAATGCGAAATGCCTGTCGGGATTGAAACCGTCCGAGGCGTAATTGCAATAGCAGAGGTCATAAAACGTCCCCTTGCTGACAGCATTGTCCTCGGCTGCGAATTTCAATGCCTTCCTGTATGTATCCAGCATTGTTTCTTCTTCAGGCGCCAATGCCTCCTTTTCGCCATGAATATATTTGTAAAGTCTTGTCAATGAGGATGGTGCCCACCAGTCGAAGATGCTGGTACGCCCGTCTCTTCCGCTGAATCCTTCATTGTCCATTCCGCGCTCGCCTACCTCTTCGCCGGCATACAGCATGAAAGGGGCGTTGTTCAGATAAAGGGCGGTGTAGAGCGCCGCGTATGAATTTCTGGCATCACATCCGAAGAAATCAGATGCAAAACGCTGCTCGTCATGATTTTCCAGGAAATTCAGCATGTATGGCTGCAAGTCGCCCAATGACTGCCAGTTCCATGTTATGCGCTTGGCGGACTGCCAGTCTTCTACCGGAACGCCGCTGTCCTTTGCGTTCTTCTCGACAATCGCCCTCAATGTATCGTAGATTCCGGATTTGTCGTAGAGAAGGTCGAAGCCGATTTCCCGTATATATTTGGAATACAATGTTTTCTGATATACTTCTGCAACGAACAACAGGTCCGGTCGGTCTTTTTTTATCCTGCTTATAAGCCATTTGAAGAAGGCCGGCGGTACGAGTTCCACCATATCGCAGCGGAATCCGTCCACGCCTTGTCCGGCCCAGAAATTCACGATATCATACATCTTCTCCCAAGTCTCCGTGTGCGTGTCACAGTAGTTCAATTTGATGGTGTCATACCAGTCGTTTACGCCCGGAGAGGATGTGTATGAATTTCCTGACGCCATTGCTGGCATTTCCATATATGTCTGATTCTGAATGGGTAGAGCTAGCGGAATGCCTGGATAATAGAAGAAGTCATTGCTGTCTTTCCAGTGTACGGATTTGTCGTCACTCTCCCCCAATGCCGCCATTCCTGTAGGCGCGGGATGAGCTGCGGCAAATCTGCCATAATCCCTGGCCACATGGTTGGGCACGAAGTCTATAATCACTTTAAGTCCGGCTGCATGAGTCCTCTCCACAAGTTTATGGAATTCTTCCATCCGGTTTTCCGGTTCATCAGCCAGATATGGGTTCACATCGTAATAGTCCGTGATGGAATAAGGAGAACCGGCACGTCCCTTCACCCAGTCCGCAGACGACGGGGTGCATCCGTCGCTGTCTTCCGCTGTCGCGTGTCTGATTATTCCTGTGTACCAGACATGAGAAACACCAAGACTCCGAAGATACTCCAGAGAGATGGTGTCAATGCTGCTGAACTTTCCGCACCCATTGTCTTTCAGTGCGCCGTTTTTGATGTTTTTTCCTCCAATGTTTCCCCAAAGACGAGGAAGCATCTGATATATGATGACTTTACCCATTTATGTCGTTTATTATGTAAAAACGTCCCCGTTCAACTGCACATTTCATGCCCGAAACGCAAAAAAAAACGTGGACAGCCACGAAGCCGTCCACGCGTATAATAAAACTCAAAAGCGGATTACCACTCGAGAATCTTCTTGAAATCGTAAACTGAAGGATCTGCGATACCGAGAGCCTTTACAGCCTCGTAATCCTCAGGTGTCACATAGTGAGCGATGTAATTGTAGTAGTTCTGTGCTGTACCGGCATTGATATCTACGATTCTCGGAGGAATCTTGCCTGTCTCAGGATCCTGAAGGTCAGCAAGATAGAGAGGAGAAACATTGCCGTAAGAATCTACGTATACCATGCAGCCGGTCTTGCCCTCGCTGAACAGCTGGTAAACGCCCATTGCAAGCTCTGTGCAGTATGTAAGGTCATAAGCGACAGGGTCCTGGCAGCGAACGTCGTAACCGATTTCTACCGGACGGCTCTTTACCTTGAGGCCGATTTTCTTGAACTCTTTTTCGAGAAGCTCATTGAAGAGGACAGCCTTGGAAATCTTGCCGAGTTCCGGATGGCCGTGCTCGTCGTATGTGAAGTGAACGCCTGCGTCAGCAGCCTCTTTGGCAACTTCCTCATTGTGGAAAAGCCCCTCGGCAGCAACGATAGTACCGTAGTTGACACCCATGATCTTTCTCTTCAGGATAGCTGAAATGGAAAGGCGGATGATCTTTTCCAGAGTCATCTGAGTCTTGTTGAACATCTCAGGGATGATGGTCATAGGGCAATGTGTAGCCTCGCCGATACCGAGTGCAAGGCTTCCGCATGTACGGCCCATTGCTGAAATTACCAGCCAGTTGCCTGATGTGCGTGCATCCTCGTAAATTGTCCTTGCGATGTGAGCGCCCTCGTTCTTCGCAGAATTGTATCCGAATGTCGGAGCGTTTGCCGGAAGAGGAAGGTCATTGTCAATGGTCTTAGGGCAATGGATGTTCGCGATATGATAATTCTTGGCTGCGAGGAATTTGGAAATTCTATTTGCAGTAGAAGCCGTATCGTCACCACCGATGGTCACGAGAAGCTTGATGTTGTTGTCTTTGAAGAGGTCGAGGTTGAAATTCTTTTCGAAATCCTCGTCAGTCGGCTTGAAACGGCTCATTTCGAGATATGAACCACCGCGGTTGAAATAACGGTCAGCTTTGAAGAAGTCGAGTTCCTCTGTGCGGGCGTTCTTGCAGAAAAGTCCTGAATATCCGCCGTGGAGGCCGATTACCCTGTAACCCTTTGAAAGAAAAGTCTTTGCTACACTCATTGAAACTGAGTTCATTCCCGGGGCAGGACCGCCACCGCACAAGATAATGATTGCGTCTTTCATCTTTTTAATAAAATGTTATGAAGTTATATTCGTTTTTCAGCCTGCAAAATTATTACTTTTCATCCGATTTTCCACAAAAATTTGGTTAAATTTGTACTTTTAGAGGTATATCCTCGTGTGTATATACATAAATGACGGAAAATGACGCGCCAGCAGGCAGAAAATAGAATACAGGAACTCAGGAAAATTCTCTGGGAAAACAGCCGCAAGTACTATGTGGAGAATGCTCCGGTCATAAGTGATTATGACTATGACCATCTCATGTATGAACTTGCCGACCTGGAAAACCAATATCCGGATCTGATAACTCCGGACTCCCCTACGCGCAAGGTAGGCAGCGATTTGGAAAACAGCGACGAAAACGGAAAGACCGTGCCGTCCGCGCGGAAAGAATTCGCCCAATATCCCCACAAATATCCGATGCTTTCGCTGGGGAACACTTACAATATCGGCGAAATTGAGGATTTCGTGGCGCGAGCGTCCAAAACCATAAGTGCTCCTTTTACATATTCCTGCGAACTGAAATTTGACGGTACGGCAATCTGCCTGACATATCGTAACGGCGTGTTGTTCAGGGCATTGACCCGAGGCGACGGTGTCATCGGCGACGACGTTACGGAAAATGTGCGGCACATTTCCAATATTCCTGAAAAACTGCATGGTGCAGGTTATCCGGAAGAATTCGAAATCAGAGGCGAGATCCTGATGCCGTACAGCGCTTTCGACAAACTCAATGAGGAGAGACTTCAGAATGAGGACCAGCCATTTGCTAATCCGAGAAATGCCGCATCCGGGTCACTGAAACTCTTGGATCCGAAAGAAGTAGGAAGGAGAGGACTTTGGTGCACATTGTATCATATCCCGAGCCCGAACGTGAATTTCGCGACACACGACGAAGCGCTGAATGCTGCCGCATCTTGGGGGCTTCCGGTCTCCGACAAAAGGAGAATCTGCCACAATATCAATGAGATAGAGGCATATATCAATTACTGGGACACGGAGCGCAAGACCCTTCCGTATGCGACTGACGGAATAGTCATAAAGATCAATGAACTTGCATATCAGACCGAACTTGGATATACCGCCAAATTCCCACGTTGGGCGGTAGCATTCAAATTCAAGGCTGAACAAGCATTGACGCAGATAAAATCCATTGATTATCAGGTTGGTAGAACAGGAGCTGTGACGCCGGTGGCGAACTTGGATCCTGTGCAGCTTTCCGGAACTGTCGTCAAGCGCGCGACATTGAACAATGCCGATATGATGGCGCAGATGGACATTCGCGTCGGCGATTATGTCTATGTCGAAAAAGGCGGAGAAATCATCCCGAAAATTACTGGTGTGGAACTCTCGAAACGCGGTGCGGACGTAGTCAGGCCGGTTTTCCCGACAACATGTCCGGACTGCGGCGCTACTTTGGTGAAAGAAGATGACGAGGCCAAATGGTTCTGCCCGAATGTGGATGGCTGTCCTACGCAGATCAAGGGCAGGCTGGTGCATTTCCTCAGCCGAAAAGCCATGAATGTGATAGCAGGCGAAGCTACCATCGAACAGCTTTATAATCTGGATCTTGTGCGCACTCCTGCTGATTTTTATGACCTCAGGAAATCCGATCTTTTCCGTATGGAAGGTTGGAAGGAGCGCTCGGCGCAGAGATTTCTGGACAGCCTGAAAGACAGTTTGAAAGTCCCGTTCGAGAGGGTGCTTTTTGCTCTGGGCATCAGATATGTAGGAGAATCTACGGCCAAGGAAGTCGCAAGATATTTCAAGGACATTGATTCGATAGCAGCGGCGTCCGTTGAGCAGTTGCTGACGGTACCTGATGTGGGTGGCGTCATCGCTGAAAGCATACACGACTTTTTCCAGAATGAAAAGCATTTGCTTGAGATACAGCGACTTAAAGCGGATGGCCTAAAGTTGTCCGTAGAAGCTCCAGCGGAAAATCTTTCAGCGGCACTGGCCGGGAAGACTATCGTGATTTCCGGCAATTTCAGCATTTCGAGGGATGAAATGAAGCATCTTGTTGAACTTCATGGAGGCAAGAACAGCGGCTCCGTCAGCGGCAAGACATCGTATCTGCTGGCAGGAACGAAACCTGGACCGGAGAAATTGAAGAAGGCTGAACAGCTCGGTGTGCCTGTCATTGACGAGGAAAAGTTCAGGTCGATGCTTCCGGAAGGTGCTCTGCCTGAGGCAGATGAGGATGAAAACATTGAACCGGATCTTTTCGGTGGCATGATATGATTTGCGGACAGAATAAGACATTGGACGGATGAGAATCAAGGAGAGAATACAGAATTGGAAAATGTTCCTGTCCGAAGGAATCTGGGACGTGAATTACGAGAACCTTTCGAGGATGCGTGCGCATCTGGTCAAGGATCTCCAGGTGCTGATTATCACCATCAAGACATTCTCTGCACAGAAAATAGGATTCCAGGCAGTGGCATTGAGCTTTTTCTGTACGATGGCGGCGGTGCCTTTCATTGCGATAGCATTCTTCATTACCGGAGGCCTGGGGCTGGAAGGGACATTGAAAGGGGTTCTGGCTGCGCATATCACTAACCAGCAGGCGATTGACACATTGTTCGGATTCGCGGAAAACATCATAAATACGGCGCAGTCCAGTCCGGTGGGGCTTGTCAGTGCGATATTGTTCGCGTGGCTCGTAATCTGGATGATGATGTGCGTGGAATCAGTGTTCAACAATGTCTGGAAGGTGAACAAATCCAGAAATTTCCTGAAGCGGATGAGTTTCTACATGGTTATCCTGGTGCTCTCCCCTTTCGTGATTCTGCTTTTCTTCTCCGGGTCCATCATTTATTCCAATATTCTGGATGTCTTGGTACCCAATCAGATAGCGTTCTCCGACAATATAAAGACGTTCCTCGGATGGCTGATTTTCGCCGTAGTTTCAGTGTTCACGTTCTCGGCGATGTACAAGTTCATCCCGAACCATATCGTCAATTACCGCAATGCACTTAAGGCCGCCCTGTTTTCCGGCCCTGTTTTCACTGCCATGCAATACCTTTTTCTGGAAACGCAGATATTCGTATCCAGACTAAATACAATATATGGCGCGGTAGCAGCTATACCGCTATTTATGTTCTGGCTCAACTTCGGATGGTTCATAATCCTCATCGGTGCTGAATTCTCCTATGCTTTCCAGAACGTTGACAATTATAATCTTGACACAAAATGAGCTTTTCAGAATTCACGCAGAGAGACTATGAGGTCATAGCCAGAAACTATGCCGAGCTGAAGGAAGCCGCCAGAAAGAGATGTTCCGGCGAGCAGGAGCTTGCCGTGGTGCAGAAAGCATTCGATTTTGCAAATGAGGCGCACAAGAATGTGCGGCGCAGATCAGGAGAACCGTATATCCTGCACCCTATCGCCGTCGCCAAGATTGTGGTCAATGATATCGGCCTGGGTTACAAGTCCATAGCGGCGGCATTGCTGCACGACGTGGTGGAAGACACGGATTACACCGTGGATGATATCAAGCATTTGTTCGGGGACAAGATCGCGTCTCTCGTCGACGGTTTGACGAAAATCAAGAACGTGCTCGACAATCAGGACAAGAAGAACAATGATGCCGGCTACACGGAGAGCCTCCAGGCGGAGAATTTCAAACGTATTCTCCTGACTCTCAATGATGATGTCCGCGTGGTATTGATCAAACTCGCTGACCGTCTGCACAATTGCCGCACCATCGAATTCATGCCGGAATACAAGCGCGACAAGATTTTGAGCGAGACCATGTTCATTTTCGTTCCGCTGGCGCACCGGCTCGGTCTCTATGAGGTCAAGTCCGAGATGGAGAACATCTGGCTGCGTTACAAGGAGCCGGATGCCTATAACGACATCAGCGCCAAGATAAACCGCGACATGTCCGACAAGGAAAAGGGCATTGACGAATTCATAAAACCTATCCGCGAGGCACTGAACAATGCCGGTTTCGATTTCGAAATCAAGAAGCGCGTGAAGACGCCGTACTCCATCTGGCACAAGATGGTCACCAAGCAGATTTCCTTCGAGCAGGTCTACGACCTCTATGCAGTAAGGATTGTATTCAATTCCGCGAAGGAAAATGACAAGGAGACTGAAAGAGACCAATGTTATCACGTATTCTCCATAATCACAGGAATTTACAGATACAAGGCCGACCGCGTACGTGACTGGGTGAAACATCCCAAGAGCAATGGATATGAGGCCCTGCATTGTACACTGATGAGCCAGACCGGTATCTGGATTGAGGTGCAGATACGCACCAAGCGTATGGATGACATTGCGGAGAAAGGTATTGCCGCGCATTGGGCATATAAGCAGGACGGCTATATAAGTGAGAATGACAATGAAATGGACAAGTGGCTGTCCAAGGTGAAGGAAATTCTCGTAAGCCCGGACGTCAATGCGCTCGAACTTTTGGATATCATCCATAATGACTTGACTACCACCACTATATTGGTATTCACTCCTAAGGGGGAACAGAAGTCCATCCAGAATGGTGCGACAGCGTTGGATTTCGCTTATATGATCCATTCCCAGATAGGCAGCAAGGCGATTGCAGCGAAAGTCAATATGAAGCTGGTCCCGCTTTCTTACGTACTGAAGACCGGAGACCAGGTGGAAATCATTTCCGCGGAAGACGGACATCCCAAGACGGAATGGCTTGATTTCCTCCAGACAAGACATGCCAAGAACCTCGTCATGGACTGGTTCAGGCCAAGGCGTACAGAATTCATAGAAATCGGCAGGAAGAAGCTTCAAGATGATCTGAAATATGTCGGTGTTATATATAACAACCAGATACTGAAGAAGATAGCAGGTTCGCTGGATCTCAACAATTCTGATGAATTCCTGTTCCGTTATGGCATCGGGTACTTCAAGTTCAACAACATCGCCGGACTGTTGTCCAACAAGGTAAAGAAAAACGAGGATTATATCATCAATTCCGAGGAGGACGGCCACAAATACGTGATAGCAAGCTGCTGCAAGCCGATTCCCGGTGATCCTTGCATCGGTTTCCTCTCCCCTGACGGGACAATCACAGTACACAAGAAGAGTTGCAGCGTCGCAGAAAGCCTGGCCACCAAGCATGGTGACTGGATTGTGAAGACCGAATGGAAATCTACGTCATGGCAGGCCTTCCCGGTACGGATTTCGCTCAAAGGCATTGACCGCGTAGGATTGCTGAATGACATTACGGGTTATATTTCGCTCGCGATGGGCGTAAATATGCGAAGATTGAACCTCAATAATGAGAAAGGTATCTTCGAAGGATATATAGATATGTATGTGCATGACAGGGACGTACTGGAAACCATGATGGACAAACTACAGAAAATCAATGGAATACAGAGCGTGATACGCACAGATATGTAGAAACAGATGAAAGGATATATAGAAAAACTGATTCCGGCTGTTCCGGTGGCGCTTGTCCTGGGGGCAATGATGTTCTCCCATTCATGTGCCAATACGACTACACCGCCGAGCGGAGGTGACAAGGACACGATTCCTCCTGTCATCACCAATATTTCACCGTTGCCTGGAACTGTCAATGTTCCTGTGCATAACACGCAGATAGTCATTACTTTCAATGAATATGTCACGGTCAAGGATGCGAAGGGCATATTCCTCTCGCCTCCTCTGGAAAAATCTCCGAAATATAAGATCAGAGGCAAATCCCTGGTCGTGTATTTCGAGTCTGACCTGGAACCGAATACGACGTATACGCTGGATTTGACGAACGCTATTGCTGACAACAATGAAGGCAACATGTATCCGGGTTATACGCTTGCATTCTCTACCGGACAAGTCATTGATTCCATGGCTATTACGGGTGTTGTACGGGATTGCGGCACATTGATGCCGATAAAGGGTGCGACCGTCATGCTTTATAAGGACCTGGCGGATTCGGCAATCCTGAAGCACAGGCCGGATGCTGCCGTGAAAACTGATGACTGGGGTTTCTTCTCGATACGCAACATTGCGGACACATTGTACCGTCTTTATGCCGTCAAAGATGAAAGTTCCAACAATGTATATGATCCTGACAATGACCTTATTGCGTTCTGTGACAGTGTGATACGTCCTGCAATCGTGGTGTCTGACGACCTTCCGGAATTGAAGAAATACGATATGAAGGACACTCTGCACTGCATGGAAAGAAAGGCGGAGCATGAGCTGGTATTGTTCCGTGAACGGCCCAGCAAACAGATGATTGTGAACAAGGTACGCACAAAGCCGCGTTCAGCATACATCACTTTCATGGCGCCTGATGCAATGATTGATTCCATGTGGGTGCGCGGATTTCCGGCAAACCGCCTGATTACCCAGTTCAATATAGAGCGCGACAGTCTGGAAATCTGGATCAATGACAGGAGACGTCAGCCTGACACCCTGCATCTTTTCGTGGACTACATGAAGACGGACACCTCGGGTGTGCTGAAACCGTTCATCGAACATGTCAAATTGGTGCAGGAAAAGACAGGTGGCAAATCCAAGAGTTCCAGAAGGGATATCAAGCATGAGGACACGACTTGCGTAATGACGGTCAAGGCGGAACCGGAAACTATTGAGCAGTATGGTTTCGGAATCGAGTTCGCCTTCCCCATCATATATGAGAACTTCGATTCGCTGACATTGACTTCAATCAATCCGAAACAGCAGGAGTCGAAAATGAAGTTTTCGGTTTCCAGGGACACATTGAACCTCAGGAAATATGTGTTGAAGCCTGAGGGAAAACTTATGTCAGGTTATGAGTACAAACTCAAGGTCCCTCATCGTAAGTTCCGAGATATCAACGGGTTCTACAATGACAGTACGGAGGTGAAGGTTTCTTTGCCGAAGGATGACAAACTCAGCACGTTGTTCCTTGACATGGTGGGCGTGCATCATAAATATATTGTCGACCTGCTGAATGAAAAGCGTGACAAGGTGATGCGCAGCTATATAATAGAGAATGATACCAAGCTTCTGTTCCCGTACTTGAAATCCGGAAAATATTCTGTGAGAATAACCGAGGACATCAACAAGAACGGCATTGTGGATACGGGTAACTTGCTGGAACACAGGCAGCCGGAGAAGGTAATCTTCTATAAGTTGCGTGACGGTTCCGAGGTGCTGACCGTAAAGGAATCCACGGAGATGGAGCAGAGGATTGATATCGGAAAATTGTTCGCGAAGTAAAGATGAAGAAGTTTATAACAATAGCATTCGTGGCCCTGTTTTCCGGCACGATATCGGCACAGACACTTATCAGGGATTCTGTCAGAGTGGATATGCCGGACACCGTGTCGAGAGTGCTGCCTTTAAAAGACAGTTCCTTTACCATTACCCGGGATTTTGAATATTCGGACGAGTTCCTGGATACCGTAAAGATACGCAAGAAGCTGATTATCAATGACTATTCCATGATTGGCGTGCAATATGGAGTGGCATTGAGCCAGGTCATGTTCAATCCGACCAAGAAGCAGGGGATGCTGATGAATCCTGTCAATGTCGGTGTCATCTATACCCGTTACGGCAAGATGTTCGGCTATATGCCGTACTTCGGTTTCCAGACCGGTATCTTCTATGGTCAAAACGGATACAAGTTCAAGATTGACAAGGAGACAGGTGATTATTCAGAGAATGTGGACGGCGCGACCCAGGCACGTTATACTTTCATTGAGGTACCGCTCCTGGCCCATATGCACATGGACGTATGGCATCTGAAATTCATTGTCAATGCCGGTTTGTTCGGCGGCTACAGGATGAGCGTGCAGCGTGAGGGAAAGATTGAGGACAAGTATCGTACGGAGTTCTATGATTACGACAAGCGTTTCGAATACGGCATCAAGGCGGGCGTGGGTTTCGGTTTTTTCTTCGATCCGGTGGAGTTGCATTTCCAGGCAATGTACAGGTATACGCTTGGCAGCCTTTACAAGCCTGACTACAAAAGTGAATATTATTACAGGTTTGCATACCCTTCGGACATCATCATTTCCGCAGGTTTGCATTTCCAGTTGACGCGCAGGACAGGAAAGACCAGAAAAATGCTGAAGAAAGAAGCAAAGGGGCTAATATATGAGACAAGAAATGAAGACATTGACAGCAACAGCAGGTAATGTGCATATCGGATCGGATTATCCGATAGCAGTCCAGACCATGTGCAATACTCATACTTACGATGAGGATGCGACAGTGGCGCAATGCAAACGTATGTATGAGGCGGGCGCGGATATCGTCCGTATCACGGTTCCAGGTCTTCCGGATGTGCAGCATGCCAAGGCTATCCATGACAAATTGCGCGCAGAAGGAATTGATACTCCGATAGTTGCCGACATTCATTTTTCTTCGGAGACGGCCATTGCCGTGGCTCCTTTCGTGGAAAAAGTACGTATCAATCCGGGAAACTTCAGCAAGGATTTCGACGAGGCTTCCCGCCAGCTTGCCAGGCTTGTAGCAGTATGTAAGGAACATGGCACAGCTATCCGTATCGGATTGAATCATGGCTCGCTGGGTGAGCGCATAACGAATCTTTATGGCAATACTCCTGAAGCGATGGCCGAGGCTGCAATGGAGTGGCTCCGTCTGTGCGTGAAAAACGACTTTTACAACGTAGTCGTGTCGCTGAAATCAAGTAACACTTATGTTATGGTGGAAGCTTACCGCTTGCTGGCCAAGAAGATGCAGGAAGAAGGCGTTGTGTTCCCTCTTCATGTCGGCGTTACGGAGGCCGGAAACGGAGACTCAGGCCGAATCAAATCTTGTGTAGGAATTTCCGCCCTTCTTTCGGAAGGTTTGGGCAATACCATACGCGTTTCACTGACGGAGGACCCTGTCAATGAGATTCCTGTAGGACGTTATCTCGCATTGCGCTACGAGGGTAAACTTAATTCCACGATGACTTCCGTAAAGATTGAAGGCCGCAGAGCCGAGGCGGTGTATGACTCCCCTTCTCGTGAACGTCTGCTCCTGGATTTCTCTTGTGACTTCGGCAAGCGTCTGCTTGACAAGGAAATTGACGAGGTGCACATTTCCGGCGTATATCACGACGAGAATGGAGCCGCTGTCTCAATATCGGAATCCGGTCTTGGAAAGTATCTTGAGGATGAACTTCTTCAGGCATCCCGCAGACGTTTCTACAAACCTGAGTATATTGCTTGTCCTGGATGTGGCAGGACAATGTACAATCTCCAGGCTGCTTTCGAACAGGTCAAGCAGCGGACTGCCCATCTGAAGGATGTTGTCATCGCAGTAATGGGGTGCATAGTGAACGGGCCAGGTGAAATGGCTGATGCTGACTGGGGTTATGTAGGTGAAGGCAACGGAAAGGTGTCCATTTATCACAAAAAAGAGCCGGTGTTGCGTCATGTCCCTGAAAACGAAGCCGTTGACAAGTTGGTTTCGCTCATTGAGAATGACATGAATACAAAATAACATTAAATCATTCCGTTACTGCCCTGTCGGTTCGGAGTCACTGCTGGGCGGCATTGGCTCCCGAAAAGGGAGGGGACCCACGCAGTGGG
>FR882208.1:191008-206883 GCA_000434935.1 Bacteroides sp. CAG:709
AGTGGGGAGGACCGCCGGGCAGTGAGCTCCGACCGACAGGGCGTAAAATAAAGAAAAACAGAGATTTCCATATTGAGTTATAGAAATCTCTGTTTATATGTATTGATGCTGAACGCTATTTCAATTCTGCGATGATAGTTTCGGCAGCTCTTGTCGTATCTCCTAACTTGACCTTGACATCTGCATCGAGAGGCAGGAAGATATCGAGTCGGGAACCGAACTTGATGATGCCGCATTGGGTGCCTCGAACCTCCTGGGAATCAATCTCCGAATAGCTTACGATACGTCTGGCAAAAGTACCGGCAATCTGCTTGAAGAAAACCTCGCCGTGACCTGTGTCAATTGCAGTCGAAGCATGCTCATTCTCTTCAGCCGACTTCGGAAGGAATGCAAGCAAGAATTTTCCGGGATGATACCTATAATAGGTAATCTTGCCGCTGGCAGGCCAGAAATTAGCATGAACATTGAAAAAATCCATGTAGACGGAAACCTGGATACATTCGCGCTGGAGATATTCTTTCTCGAAGGTTTTCTTGATTATGACGACCTTTCCATCTGCACCGGAGGTGACAAGCCTCTCCCCTTCAGGAGTATGCCTTACCGGAACACGGTGAAACCAAGTTACGAAAATACCGAATAAAACAAACAGTCCAGTAAGAATATATGCAACTATTCCTCCGATGAATTCGAGGAATACGAAGATAAAAAGCGCGCTGAACAGCCATGCGAGAGCAATCGTTCCGTATGAATTTTTATCTATTTTCATGCTTGCGGTCGTGCGAAACTAATATTAATCACTATTATTCCTCAAAGATATGAAGAAAATCGCATTTTATGAAATATCAGAAGATATTCATAAGAATAAGATACAGCGCACCTGCGGGCATTGCCATCAATGTACTGTCGAAACGGTCGAGCATTCCGCCATGTCCAGGAATGATGCTGCCGGAATCCTTCACATTGTAATGACGCTTCCACTGCGACTCGAAAAGGTCTCCATATACTCCTGCCACATCCATGATGACGGCCAGTATGATGGTGCTGGTCAATGAGATAGGAAGATGCATCGTATATTTGAGCACTATTGCTGAGATCACCGTGCAGATCATACCGCCCCAGAATCCCGCCCAGGTTTTCTTTGGAGAAATGTCCGGGAACAGCTTCTTGCTGAACTTCTTGCCAAGCGTCGAACCGAAAACATATCCTCCGATGTCAGAACTCCAGATAAGAATGAAAAAGCAGAGCAATATGATTCCATTGAATTCATTGGAAGATGTCGCCGGGTTCGGGAAGAATACGATAAGGTTCGAGAGTGACAGCGGAACTGCGATATAGAGGAATCCTGTATAAATGTCGGAGAACTTGCCGAATTCGGTCTTATCCTTGACATACAATGAGTTGACCATCACGATCATGATAGGTAAAATCGCTATTGAAACATATTTTACCTCCAGATCGTATGCGCTCACGCAAAAAATCAGTGAAAAAAGAATGAGACCGGCCAGAATCGACAGAAGTCTGGAGAATTTGTACCGGTCATTCATTGTTATAGTAAAGAACTCATGCATCATGGTCGCCATCAAGAACATGACCAATGCTGCAAACAGAAATTTATTTATCAGGAGACCGGCCAGCATCACTGCAATGAAGCCGGTTCCTGAAATTGTCCTTAAAATAGTATTGTTCATCAGCTCAGGTTTTTAGTACACTACAATTTAGGCTACAGGTTTTTCTGATTCAGTTGACTCAGGTTCTGAAGCATCATCAGCGGTATCTTCAGGTGTCAGGTCGTCAGAGGCAGGTTTAGATTTAGGGCCGAGGATGCGTTCCACATCGTCTGCGAAAATCACCTCTTTCTCCAGAAGCAATGCTGCCATCTGAAGGAAGCCTTCCTTATTTTCAGTCAAAATCTTCAAAGTCCTGTCGTGTATCATTGAAACAAGTTTCTTGACCTCCTGGTCAATGAGTTCGGCGGTCTTTTCGCTATATGGCTTGGTCAAATCGTAACCGCGGGCACCTGTCGAATCATAGAAAGACAACGCACCTACCGTTTCTGTCATGCCATAATCCTTCACCATGCCGTAAGCCATCTGTGTCAATCTTTCAAGATCATTCTGCGCACCCGTAGAAGGCTCGCCGTTGACGATTTCCTCGGCTACACGTCCGCCGATGAGAGAACACATTTCGTCAATCATCTGGGACTTGGTCCAGAGTTTCCTCTCTTCAGGAAGATACCAAGCGGCGCCAAGTGCCTGTCCGCGCGGGATAAGTGTAACTTTGAACAGAGGATTGGCATACGGAAGCAGCCAGCTTACAGTAGCATGGCCTGCCTCGTGATGTGCGATGGAACGTTTCTCCGCAGGAGTGATGATCGCCGCCTTGCGTTCAAGTCCACCGACAATCCTGTCGACCGCATCCAGAAAATCCTGTCTGTCAACAGCTTTCTTGTCTCGTCTGGCAGCGGTAAGGGCTGCCTCGTTACATACATTGGCAATATCTGCTCCGGAGAAACCAGGAGTATGTTTCGCCATGAACTCCACATCGAAGTTTTCAGCTACTTTAAGATTCTTGATATGAACCTTGAAGATTTCCTCCCTTTCCTTCAACTCAGGAAGGTCCACGTGTATCTGCCTGTCGAAACGTCCTGCACGCATGAGAGCCTTGTCCAGAATATCTGCACGGTTCGTAGCTGCAAGAACAATTACACCGGAATTGGTACCGAAACCGTCCATCTCCGTAAGAAGCTGGTTAAGAGTATTTTCCCTCTCGTCATTTGAAGAGAATCCGGCATTCTTGCCACGTGCGCGACCGACAGCGTCAATCTCGTCAATGAATACGATACAAGGAGCTTTCTCCTTGGCCTGACGGAACAGGTCACGTACACGTGAGGCTCCTACGCCTACGAACATTTCCACGAAATCAGAGCCGGATATAGAGAAGAACGGCACATTGGCCTCGCCTGCTACAGCCTTGGCCAGCAATGTCTTGCCGGTTCCCGGAGGGCCTACCAGCAATGCTCCCTTAGGAATCTTGCCTCCAAGTGTCGTATATTTCTTCGGATTCTTCAGGAAATCCACGATTTCCATAACCTCATCTTTCGCGCCATACAGGCCGGCGACATCCTTGAATGTCACCTTGACCTCATTCTTGTCGGCCAGTTTGCCGGTTGATTTCCCGACACTGAAAATGCCGCCTTGTCCTCCAGGACCTCCGTTCATGTTCCTGTTGAATCCTCTGAACATGAATACCCACATGAGTATCAGCAGGATAGGGAAAAGAAACCAGTCCATTATATGGCCCCAGAAATTGTCATCATTGTCCATAATGACCTTGAAATGACTGTCGGACGGAAGTTCCGCGTTCAATGCCGCGAATTCATTCTCCGGGTCAAATTTGCTGGAAACATAGAACCAGAAATGCGGTGAAGAAGAAGGCACTTTGCCTCCGAACCGCTCGCTGTATTTGCTCAAACGGTCAGGACGTATTGTTATTTCTCCCTTATAGTCGTTTCTGACGAATACGATGTCCTTGACATCACCGGCCTCGATCATCTCCTTGACATCAGCCCATTCCGTCTTCTGAGGATTCGGACCTGAATTGGAGAACAGCATCCATATGATGCCGGATATGATAAGGATATATAGCCACGACAATCCAAGATTGACCGTGACTATCTTTTTCTGCGGATTCTTGCCGCCTTTTTTACTTTTTGCCATTCGGAAATAATTACAATGACTCCGAATCCGTTTCCGTTTTCCTGACGCGCTTTGCAGACGCTCTGACCTTGGAAGCAGCCTTCGGTTTGACTCGTTTTTCTTCTGGTGCTACTGGTACAGGCTCATCGGTATACTCGGTTCTTTCGGCATCGGCCCAAAGGTCTTCTAGGCGATAGAATTCCCTATATTCGGTGAGGAACACATGGACAACTATGTCGCCATAATCAAGTATAATCCAGAAATCGTTTTCAAGACCCTGCATACGCAAAACCTTGCGGCCGCATTTTTCCTGCATTTTCACAATGATATTGTCAGCAATAGCCGCAACAGCTGTGGTAGAATTGGCGTTACATACCACAAAATAATCAGATATCGCTGTACCTATCGGACTAAGGTCCAATGACACGACGCCCTGCCCCTTCTTTTCGAGCATTGCATCTGTTATGACCTTGAGAGCATTTTTTTCCATTTATTTAAAGGTTTGTTTAAATTTGCGTACAAAGATAAAACAAAAATCAGTCCAATGAAAGCGCAAACCCCCATAACATGGTTCGAAAGCATTGATTCCACTAATTCAGAGGCCCGCAGGCAGATGGAAACTGTTGACAAATTGTCAGTCTTCGCGGCCAAGTATCAGACCGCAGGGCGTGGACAGCGAGGCAACAAGTGGTCCAGCGCAGCGGGAGAGAATCTGACTTTTTCGATATTGGCGCCCCTGTCCGGGGACAACCGTCTCAATGTCCGCGCAGTAGACCAGTTCAACATTACCATCGTTTCAGCTCTTGCAGTATCGGACCTCCTCACGAAATACGGCATCGACAACCGCATAAAATGGCCCAATGACATCTATATAAGGAACAAGAAAGTCTGCGGAATGCTGATAGAGAATATTCTGGACAGAGACCTGGTGGGGACATCCATAATCGGCATCGGAATCAATCTTAACCAGACGGATTTTCCTCCGGAATTGGTCAATCCTACGTCAGTATTTCTGGCCTCCGGAGAAAAGCACCAGCCGGAAGACGTGCTTGTAGAGTTTATGGAAATTTTCCATGCGCTTCTCGCGCAATTAGCTGAAAATGAAGGCATTGAAAAATTACGAAACAATTATGTTTCGCGTCTGTTCAGGCTGGGAAATACCGAAAAATACTGCGACAGCATATCCGGAACATACTTTTCGGGCAAAATAAAAGGCATTTCCGATGAAGGATTGCTCCTTATGGAAATGCCCGACAATTCTCTCAGAACTTTCGCCTTCAAAGAGCTCAGTTATGTCATCTGACGGCACGCATTGCATCGACTGTTGATGCCGGGTCTTCAGCTTTGAATACTGCGCTGCCGGCTACGAGAATTTCCGCGCCTGCGGCTGCAAGTGCAGATGCATTGGAAGGCGACACTCCCCCGTCTACTTCAATCTGACAACTGCTTCCGATGCGGGAAATCTCGTTCTTTATCGCACGGATCCGGTCGTATGTCGTCTCAATGAATTTCTGACCGCCGAAACCGGCAAAAACAGACATGACAAGTATGTAGTCCGCCTTTTCCAGGTACGGAAAGACACGCTCGGTAGCTATATCCGGATTGATTGCCAATCCAGCCTTGATACCGTACGATTTTATCATGTCCAGCATTTCTGCAGGATCATTGCCGTCACGGTCAGCCGCTTCCAGATGGAAACTCATCATTTTGACACCGGTTTTGGCAAAGCGCTCAAAATATTTTTCCGGGTGGACTATCATCAGATGGGCGTCCATAGGCTTGACGGCCTTCTTGGCAATCGCTTCTATAACAGGAAAGCCATAAGAAATGTTCGGCACAAGCACGCCGTCCATGATATCCAGATGGAAAATATCCGCACATCCGTTCACCATCTCCACATCTTTTTCCAGATGCAGAAAGTCAGCTGAAAGCATTGAAGGTGCTATCTGTATCATTTGAAATTAGTTACGATGTCAACCAGCAACTTGACGAATTTCTCGTTCGATTCGAGATCCAGTTTTTCACCAGGAGCGTGTACTCCCCTCAATGTAGGTCCGAAAGATACCATGTCCAAATGTGGGAACTTCTCAAGGAAGAGTCCGCATTCCAGTCCGGCATGGATTGCCTTCACCTCAGGCTCCGTTCCGAACAGTTTCACGTATGACTCCACGGTTTCTTTCAAGATAGGTGATTTCATGTTCGGAGCCCAGCCCGGATATGGGTCTGAATGAGTGACTTCTGCACCTGCAAGCAGGAAAGCAGCCTCCACTTTGTCCTCCATGAATTCCTTCTGTGACTCGGTAGAGCTCCTCTGGCTTGTCAAAACCATGATTTCACCAGGTTTGTCCATCTTCACTGCCGCGAGATTGGTAGATGTCTCCACAAGTCCTTTGATGTCCTGGCTCATTGCGAGAACTCCGTGATTTACAGCTACAAGGGACAAAATCAAGCGCTTGGCAATCTCACTTTCGACAGCATTGTCAGTGCAAGCCTCTCTTGACGCTTCGAAACGTACATCCGGATCCGTATTGTGGAACTCGTTCTTGACAGCAGCACCGAACTTTTCGAATCTGCCCATAAGAGCGTCCACTTCGCTTTCCTTTACGTAAACGACTGCTTCAGCATCTCTCGCAATAGCATTTCTCTTGCTGCCGCCTACAAGTTTAAGAAGCTGATAATTACCGAGTTCCGTATAGAGGAAACGTGCGATTATCTGTACGGCATTAGCCCTTTCTTTATTGATGTCGTCACCGCTGTGTCCGCCGAGTGCATTGGAAACCTTGAGACTTACAGCCTTATAGCCAGGTTTTACCGGTTCGGTAGCATAATTGAAAACCGCGGTAGTGTCAATTCCGCCGGCGCAACCTACGAAAATCTGTCCTTCGTCCTCAGAATCTAGGTTGATCAATGTCTTGGACTCGATGAAACCGGCCTCGATGTCGTTGGCACCGTTCATTCCGGTCTCCTCAGAAATAGTGAAAAGTCCCTCAATCTTGCCCATCGGAAGATCACTTATAAGCAATGCCAATGTTGCAGCAATGCCGATTCCGTCGTCTGCTCCGAGAGTCGTTTCCTTCGCAATCATCCATCCGTCCTCAATTACATAGTTGATCGGATCTTTCGCGAAATCATGTTTGCTTCCGGCAATTTTCTCGCAGACCATGTCCTGGTGGCTCTGCAATGCGATTGCAGGAACATTTTCCTTGCCTTCTGATGCTTCACGGGTGATTACCACATTACCGGTTTTGTCGGTTCTGCAAGCAAGATTATGCTTGGCCGCAAACTGCTGAAGATACTTGGTCATCTTCTCTTCATGACCTGATTCCCGTGGAATCTTGGTGATTTCACGGAAAATTTCAAGAACTGAATTGGAATCCATTTTATTACCTGTTTAATATTATCTCGCAGGCACAAGCATTTTTTCGATATCAGTCACGTACTGTTTGAACAACTTGTCAGTCGTCATAAGGTCTGACACCGTATTACATGCATGCAGCACTGTCGCGTGGTCTTTTCCTCCAAGTTCCGCGCCAATCGTGGACAATGAGCATCCGACAAGGCTTCTGCTCATGAACATTGCAATCTGGCGAGCCTGAACAATCTGTCTTTTTCTGGATTTGGAAAGCAGAGTCTCCTTGGTGATGTTGAAATACTCACACACGGTCTTCTGCACCTTTCCGATAGATATTTCGCTCTTGTCTTCACCGATAATCTTGCCGGTAATCATTTCGGCAAGCTCCACCGTCATTTCCTTGTGCACCAATGTCGCATGTGCGATAAGAGAAATCAATGCACCTTCCAGCTCGCGGAAATTCGACTTGATCCTTGTAGCCAGGTAAACAAGTACATCTTCGCTTACGGTCACACCTTCCCTGAAACTTCTTGCTTTCAGCATTTCAAGTCTTGTTGCGTAAGAAGGACGCTGAAGCTCCACAGACAGTCCCCATTTCAGACGGGACAGCAGGCGCTCTTCGAAATTCTGAAGGTCAGCCGGTGCACGGTCCGAAGTGAAAATCAGCTGCTTGCCATTCTCATGAAGGTGGTTGAACACATTGAAAAACGCGTTCTGTGAACCCTGTCCCATCAAATCCTGGATATCATCCACGATGAGCACATCAATCTTCATGTAGAATGCAAGGAAATCCGTGAGCTTGTTCTTCACATTGACGGCATCCATGTACTGGGTCTTGAACTCATTGCCGGTAACATAGAGAACCACCAGATCAGGATATTTCTCTTTGATGGCGATACCGATGGCCTGCGAAAGGTGAGTCTTGCCGAGTCCCGGTGCTCCGAACAGGAACAGAGGGTTGAACGGCGTATTGCCGGGAGCGGAAGAAATGCTCTCGCCTGCCGTGATACCCATCTTGTTGCACTCGCCCGTCACGAGGTTGCTGAAGCAATATACAGGATTCAATCTAGGATTGATCTGGATTTTCCTCAGTCCCGGGAACACGAAAGGTCCAGGATTGCCTCCGGTAGGATATGTGTTTACCGATACGGGATTGTTTACAGGAGCAGTGCCGTTGGCCGCCGGAAATGTCATAGGCGGCTGCACTCTTACAGGAGTCACCGTATATTCCAGCTTCGCATCAGGACCGATTACTCTTTTCAATGTCTTCTTGAGAACGTCAAGATACCTCTCTTCGAGATATTTGATGTAGAAGTGCGAAGGGACTTCGATCTTTATGGTCGACCCTATCAATGAAACAGGTTTCAAAGGCTTGAACCACCTGGTAAACATTTGAGAACCTATGATATTCTCAATGATTTCCAAGCATTTGTTCCAAGTCTCTATATGATTGATCTGTTCCATATTGTCGTGTCAGCTATATAAGGTCAAAACAGCACCAGAACAAAAGAGGTGTTCTTTTCTTCTGATGCTGTGCAAATGTAGGTGAAAAAAAAGTTATAAAAAAATCGAATGGCTATTGTTTATTAAATATATTTTACTTTCTATTCGTTTAAGAAAACGTTAAACGGATTCTTTATAACTTATTATATATCAACCTATTATAATTGCACACATGGACTGACGACACGCAGCGGCACGATTTGTCTTTAGAATAATTCCAAATTAGAAATAGGCTGTCCTTACTATCCGGAACAGCCTATTAATGAGGGTTTTCTATGCTGATATCCACCTGTATTTTCTACAGGAGTCTCAGCCTTATATACTTCTTGGGATTTTCTTCAATTTTCTTCACCAGACTGTCAATGTCTTTCAAGACGCTGTCCAATGATTCATAAACCCGGCCGTCTTTCGTAAGTTTTCCGATGGTTCCGTCAGGATCATTGAGACTGGAAACCAAGGTGTGGAAAGAATTGACCAGTCCCTCGATGTCCGCCTTGTCCAGCCGGGCGGCGACACCGCTGATGTCGGTCATCGCCGAATCGGCCTTCCCGCTGATTACGGCCAGCTTCATCGACACGTTCTTCAGATTCATCACGAGAGAATCAATATCCTCCGAATGTTCAGCCAGAGAGCCGGTAAGTTTTTCGGTATTGGCCAATGTCTTGTCGATGTGATTCACGACAGAACGGACTTTGTTCTCGTCAATCCCGCTCAAGACTCTGTCCAGAGCCGCACTTGCAGCCGCCAGGCTATCCAGCGCAGATGAAGCCTTGACAATGAGCGGTCCGATGAGGTTGGTCAATGAACTGACCATGTCCGGAGCGTAAGAAGGCATCAATTCATCGCCGTCCTTTACCATTACGTCAGACGAACCCAGATCCAACCTGATTCCCTTGCCGCCCATGAGATCCACGCTGTAAATCGTCATTTTGGTGTCGACAGGCACCGGAATCTTCTTCAGGACGGAGCACGTCACGTCGAATACTCCCGTCTCGGTGTTGTATTTGACTTCCGTGACCGCGCCGGTCTTATATCCGTTCACATATACCGGATTGGAGGCCATGAGTCCTTCAACATTGGCATAATGAGATACTATATTGATTTCCTTGCCGAATATATCCTCGCCGCGGAGATAATTGATGACACTGAACGCAGCTATCAGTACTGATGCCACGAATATGCCTATCTTGGTTTCCCTGCCTATTCTCATGATTTCCTAATTTATTCGTTTGACATTATCGCCTTCCACAGCCACAAGAAATGAGCCAGTGAAGGACTTTTTGATTTTGGAATAATGCTCCCGGGCCTTGTCGGCAGAAGAAGCCGTACCTATAATATATTTATATATATTGCCGGATTTGACACGTACCGGAGTGTAACCCTTGAAAAAAGGGTCATTGTCCTTCATCAATTTTCCGGAAGCGAGCACCTGCGTGCCGTATACGGCCGCCGATTTTTTGGTTTCAACAGCAGGTTTGGCAACATCCGGTGCTTTCGGCGCTGCTTTTTCCGCAGCACCTGCATTGACACTGCCGTCATACCTCTTCTTGAATACGCCGAAGGCCTTGAAAAGTGCCTCCGCAATCTGTTCGCGGCCGTTTTCGGATTTGAGGACGGTCAGGTCCGTCGGATTGGACATGAAACCGACTTCTACCAGGACGGACGGCATTGCGGTCTTCCAGAGGACGAAAAACGGATCCTGCCATATTCCACGGCTTTTGCGCATCGGTCCGGCAGACATTGCCTTGTCCACATCTTCTGCGAAGAGCAGACTTTGTTCGAGATGGGCGTTCTGCATGAGGTTGAAAAAGATGAACGATTCCGGGTCGGAAGGGTCAAAGCCCTGATATTTGGCGGAATAGTCATCCTCAAGCATCATCACCGAGTTCTCGCGCTTGCAGACATTCATGTTATAAGCGAACAGGTCACGGTCCTTTTTCGACGACTGCCCCAGGACATGGATTGAATATCCGTTGGGAGAGGATGAAGAAACCGTGTTCACATGTATTGAAATAAACAGGTCCGCATTGTTCTTATTGGCTTTATCCGCCCTGTCGCCGAGACTGATGAACGTGTCCGTGGTACGTGTCATCACGACTTTCACGTCCGGATAAGCAGCTTTTATCTTCTCTGACAGACGTTTTGCGACATCAAGTGCGACGCGGCTTTCGTATGTTTTTTTATCTTTGCTTACACAGCCCGGGTCCTTGCCGCCATGCCCCGCGTCGATGCAGACCGTTTTAAGTCCCAGTTTTCCGTCATTGGCAGAGTAGCCGTCATGAGAAAAAAACAGCAGGCAGGCAAGTGCCGACAACAATGTAAATGCGATATGAGTTTGCGTATATTTCAAAATGGCGTTATATTTGTATTCTGCAAAAATAAGAAATTTTGCGATAAAACTTATAAATTCAGACAATTGATACGTTCTGACAATAAACGTAAGCATCTTCCGGATCAGGTTTGGCTGGCTGCCATTCTCCTGATTATATTCATATCAGTCTGTTTTCCTGGCATATCCCAAGATGGCAGGAGACAGCGTCGTACACCGAAGCAGACCTTCAGCCAGGCGGTCGCATACAACAAGGACAGCGTTCCTCCGATGACGGATTCGCTCCGTGCAGTATTGGATTCCATCCACAGGGCGGATTCATTGTTCAAGATAGACTCGGCGGCATTGCAGCAGAAAAGTTCATTGTCCCGTCCGGCTTTCTCTACGGCGAAGGACTCCGTAATCGAAGTATTTACTGACGGGCAGCGCAAGATCTACTACTACGGCGACGTTACCGTGAAGTACGACAATATGGAGCTGAGCGCTGATTATATGGAATATGACCTGAATACAGGTACCGTCTATGCTCGTGGAACATTGGATACGCTGACAGGTGAGGTCAAGGGACAGCCTGCCATGAAAGAAGGCAATTCCACATACACCATGGAGGAGCTGCGGTATAACTTCAATACCCGTAAGGCCCGCATTACCAATATGATAACGCAGCAGGAAGAGGGACTCCTGCATGGAAAGAACATAAAGATGCTGCCGGACAGGTCCATCAATATAACCAAAGGACAATATTCCGTCTGCGATCTCGAACACCCGCATTATTATCTGGCATTGACGGCGGCCAAGGTCATCACGAAGCCTTCCCAGAAGACAGTGTTCGGCCCTGCATACCCGGTAATCGAGGACGTGCCGCTGCCTATCGGTCTCCCGTTCGGATTCATTCCGAAGAGACCCAGCAGGGCGACCGGACTGCTGATGCCTACTTTCGGAGAGGAAAATTCGCGAGGATTTTATCTGAGGGATCTCGGAATGTACTTCGTTTTCGGAAATTACCTGGACCTCTCCATTACAGGAGACATTTATACTTTGGGCTCGTGGGCGGTGAACGTAAACTCCAGATACAAGGTCAATTACAAATGCAACGGCAACTTCGCCATGAACATTTCGAATGACCAGACCGGCGAGCGTGGAAGTACTGACTTTTTCCAGACCAGGAACTTCGGTCTCAAATGGTCGCATTCACAGGATTCCAAGGCGCATCCGGGAACCACGTTCAGTGCTTCGGTGAATTTCTCCAGCCCTTCGAACAGCAGGTACAACTCTACATCTGTGCAGGACGCTCTGCAGAACCAGGCTTCTTCATCCATTTCCTATTCGAAGAACTGGAACGGAAAGTTCAACCTGTCAGTCAATGCGTTGCATAACCAGAACTCGCGGGACAGCTCGTATTCCTTCACCCTTCCTAACTTGACTTTCTCCGTAACGAGATTTTACCCGTTCAAGAAAAAGAACCGCGTGGGAAAGGAAAAGTTCTATGAGAAATTCTCTCTCGGATACAGTACGACCTTGCAGAACAGAATCAATTTCAAGGCGTCGGAGTTCATGAAAGATGGATTCATGGACAAGTTCCAGAACGGAATGACGCACAACTTCCAGATAGGTCTGCCGAACTTTACGCTTGCAAAGTATCTGAACTTCACACCGAGTGTAAGCTATGGCCAGAACTGGTTCTTCAGGAAGACCGATTATGAATACAATCCGGAGACGGACAGGGTGGAATCGCATGATGCCGGACAATTCAGCACATTCGGCATAAGCCAGAACTACTCCGGAAGCTTGTCCATGAGCACCAGGCTTTACGGTATGTTCAATTTCGGAAAGGCGCATAAGATCCAGGCCATCAGGCATGTGGTCTCCCCTTCCATGTCATTCTCGTTCAGCCCTGAGAAAGGAACATACGCAAACGGTTACAGGACATTGGTATATACGGACAAGGCCGGCGTGGAGAAGTCTTACGACTACAATATATACAGCGGACAGCTGTATTCCCCACCGGGAAAGGGCAAATCCGCGACAATGAGCCTTTCCATCGGCAACAACCTTGAAGCCAAGGTGCGAGACTTGCGCGACACGACAGGCGCGGGCGTGAAAAAAGTAAAGCTTATCGACCAGCTCAGCATCAGCACGGGATATAACTTCCTCGCGGATTCATTGAAACTCAATAATATAGGAATTTCAATGTCGACTTCCGTATTCGAGAAGATCGGCATCAGCGGAAACGTTAACTTCGACCCTTATGCAATCGACGAGCGCGGACGCAAGATCAACAAGTTCAATGTCCAGACGATGGGCTGGAACAAGCCGTTGCGGCTGACCAATGCCAGTGCATCATTGTCCTACTCGCTTTCAGGAAAAGGCGCCATCAACGGCAATGACGGTTCGAAGGCTGAAGGCGGCGACGGCGGCGCACAACAGAACAGTGCGGATTATTACAAAAGAATATATTATCATCCTATAACCGGAGAATATATCCCTGGAGGTTGGTTGTATTATACGAATCCGAACATTCCATGGTCGGTCAATTTCAACTATTCGTTCTCTTACAGCAAGTCGTACCAATACACTAACGGCCAGCTGATTACGAACAACAGATATACGCAGACCCTGGGAGTTTCAGGCAATGTCAAACTGACACCGAAACTGTCATTGAACGCGACTACCGGATTCGACCTCATGGCGATGAAGATGACCACGACGCAGTTGAGCGCATCATACGACCTGCATTGCTTCAACATTCAGGTTTCATGGGTGCCGACGGGTACATGGCAGTCCTGGAGCTTCAGGATTGCAGCCAATGCCGCGGCTCTCTCCGACCTGCTTAAATTCAAGAAGAGCACCAGTTATTGGGACAGATAGTGTTTGGTTTTTAAATATTATTTCGTATATTTGTCGGATCAATAGGGAGACTCAAACGTTTCCCATCTGTTGTTTGGCTGTTATTCGGATAGTCAATTCCGGAAACGGCAATTTCATCAAAGTAGATTTTTATCATTGTACAGTAGTACTCAAATACATTTTATTATATGCCACACACTCTTATAGAGTTGAGTTCAATGACTGAAGAGCAGCTCAGAGCCCTTGGTAACGAACTTAAAATCAAGAAGGCTAAGGATATGGACCTTATGGAACTTGGTTATGCGATTCTGGATGAAGAAGCTAAAATTGCATCTAAAGTTCCTGATCCGGAGCCGTCCCAGAAGAAGAAAAGGGGCCGCCCTCGTAAAGAGGAAACAGCGAAGAAGCCGGCAGAGACTCCAAAACCTGCAGCGGAACCTGCTGTAGAGGCCAAACCTAAAGCAAAGCAAGGACGCCCGGCGAAAAAAACAACTGAAACCAAGCCGACGACACAGAAACAAGCAGGTGAAGTGCCTGCCAAAGAAGTAAAGAAGGCTCAGGAGACACCTGCAGAGCAGCCTGCACAGAAGAAACGTGGCAGAAAGCCGAAAGATCAGGAGAAAGCTGCCGCTCAGGAGCAGGTCAAACCTGTTGCAGAGGTAAAACCTGAGGCCGTTCCTGCCAAGCCACAGGTCAAGCCGGAGGAAAATGCACCTAAGGCACAGCCTGCACAGCAGCCTAAGGAAGAAATCGTATATGCTGACAGGCATAAGATCGTGCTTCCTCCTCTTCCTCCGAAAAAGAAGAAATTCAACAACAATAATCCTAACGGAAACAACAATCAGGTTCCGGCGCAGAATGGCAACAACGGCAACAACGGCAATAATGCCAATGCACAGCAGCCGAAGCCTCAGAACAATGCAAATCAGGAGCAGCAGCGCCCGGCACCGAAGCCGAAGATCGAGTTCGAGGGAACCGTAAGGGCTACGGGTGTTCTGGAAATCATGCCTGACGGTTATGGATTCCTCAGGTCATCTGATTACAACTATCTGAACTCTCCTGATGACATCTACGTGTCCCAGAGCCAGATAAAGAACAATGCCCTGAAGAACGGCGACACCGTTACAGGAGAAATCCGTCCTCCGAAAGAAGGTGACAAGTACTTCCCTCTCGTGAAGATTGATTTCATCAACGGACGTACTCCAGAATTCATCCGTGACAGGGTTCCGTTCGATTTCCTGACTCCGCTTTTCCCGGATGAGAAGTTCAATCTTCTCGGACATGGACACGAACATGACCTTTCATGCCGTATCGTGGATATGTTTACCCCTATCGGAAAGGGACAGCGCGGACTTATCGTGGCACAGCCGAAGACCGGTAAGACCGTATTGCTCAAGTCTATAGCCAATGCCATCGCGGACAATCATCCGGAGGTATATGAAATCGTGCTCCTGATCGACGAGCGCCCTGAGGAGGTTACCGACATGAGCCGCAGCGTAAAAGCCGAGGTCGTGGCTTCCACATTTGACGAGCCGGCAGAAAGACACGTGAAGGTGGCCAACATGGTGCTCGAAAAAGCGCGCCGTCTGGTAGAATGCGGTCATGACGTGGTAATCCTCCTGGATTCCATCACCCGTCTTGCTCGTGCTTACAATACTGTACAGCCTGCATCCGGAAAAGTTCTTACCGGAGGTGTGGATGCCAACGCATTGCAGAAACCTAAGAGATTCTTCGGTGCGGCACGTAACATCGAGGGCGGCGGTTCTCTGACAATCCTTGCCACGGCATTGACAGATACCGGTTCCAAAATGGACGATGTGATTTTCGAGGAGTTCAAGGGTACCGGCAACATGGAACTTCAGCTGGACAGGACTCTTGCCAACAGGCGTATTTTCCCTGCTGTCAATGTGGTTCTTTCAAGTACCCGCCGTGATGACCTTCTCTACTCGCCTGACCAGGCTCAGCGCATCTGGATTCTCAGGAAGCTGCTTGCAGAGATGAATGCTACAGAGGCCATGAATTTCATGATTCAGCTCATGGACCAGTATCAGACCAATGAGGATCTTCTGGACAACATGAACAAGGTCTCTCCGATGGATGCCAAGAACTACGACTATTAGTCGCAGCATGACAATAAAAAAACCGCCGG
>FR882208.1:206901-227887 GCA_000434935.1 Bacteroides sp. CAG:709
CCCCCCGCCGGTATTGCTATCGGCGGTTTTTTTATTGTGTTTTGTCTATTAATACTCGTCCCAGGACTTGATCTGGATGTCATCCATTGACATTGAACAGAACGCTCTGATGAACGCTGTCGCCAGACGGGCATTGGTAAAGAGCGGAATATTGCTGTCGATGGAATTGCGCCTGATCTGGTAACCGTTGTAAAGCTCTTCTTCGCTGAAGTTCTTAGGGATATTGATTACCATGTCAGCCTCCTTGTTGCGGATCATGTCGAGTGCTGACGGGAACAGATTGGCCATTGCCGGATTCTTGGCTTCTGCCGGCCAAAGTACACGCTGGCAAGGTATGCTGTTCTCGATGAAATACTTGTATGTGCCGCCAGTTGCATAAAGCTCATAACCTTTCTCTGCAAGCATCTTGCATGCTGTAAGCATATCCGCCTTCTGCAAGGCATCACCGGTAGAGAGCAAGATACGTTTCGCAGGAATCGTATTGCCGACAGATAGGATGGACTTGAGAAGGGCCTCATCCAGGTTGTCACCGATACATCCCACCTCGCCGGTAGATGACATGTCCACGCCGAGCATAGGGTCTGCTTCCTCCAGACGTGCGAATGAGAACTGCGAGGACTTCACACCCACGTAATCCAGGTCAAATGCACTCTTCTGCGGTGCAGCCGGATGTTTCTCCAGCATTACCTTGGTAGCAAGCTCGATGAAATTGATTTTCAGTACCTTGGAAACGAACGGGAAGCTTCGTGATGCACGCAGGTTGCACTCGATGACCTTGATCTTGTTCTCTTTGGCGAGGAACTGGATATTGAAAGGACCGGAAATCTGAAGCGCACCTGCAATCTTGCGGGCAATCTTCTTGATTCTGCGGACCGTCTCCACGTAAAGTTTCTGAGGAGGGAACTGGATCGTGGCATCACCGGAGTGCACGCCGGCATACTCGATATGCTCGGAAATTGCGTAAGCGAGTATTTCACCGCCATCCGCAACGGCGTCGAACTCGATTTCCTTGCAGCGGTCCATGAACTTGCTGATGACCACAGGATGCTCCTGAGACACGTCGGATGCCAGAGAGAGGAAATGCCTGAGCTGCTCCTCATCATAGCAGACGTTCATGGCAGCGCCTGAAAGCACGTAAGACGGACGCACGAGCACAGGGAAGCCTACCTTGTCGATGAACTTGTCCACGTCATCCATTGTCGTAAGCTCGCTCCATTCAGGCTGGTCCACGCCGAGGGAATCCACGATGCTGGAGAACTTGTTCCTGTCCTCAGCCTTGTCAATGTCCTTCGCCTTGGTCCCGAGGATAGGAACGCCGTTCTTGTCTAGCCTGAGCGCCAGGTTGTTAGGAATCTGTCCGCCCACGGAAACCACGACGCCATGAGGAGTTTCCAGCTCAATGATGTCCATCACACGTTCGAAGGTAAGCTCATCGAAATAGAGCCTGTCGCACATGTCATAGTCCGTGGAAACGGTCTCAGGGTTATAATTGATAAGCACTCCCCTGTAGCCTTCCTTGCGGATTGTTTCAATGCAGTTCACGGAGCACCAGTCGAATTCTACCGAACTTCCGATACGGTATGCACCTGAACCGAGAACGACTACGGATTTGCCGTCATTTTCGAACTTGATGTCATTGAATGTGCCGTTATAAGTAAGGTACAGGTAGTTCGTCGCTGCCGGAAACTCTGCCGCGAGAGTGTCAATCTGCTTGACTACAGGCACGATGCCATGTGATTTTCTCCATGCACGGACAATGTCCTGGTTGGCGCGGAAATCACCGTTGTCCTTGAACAATGCCCTCTGGATCTGGAAGTCCGAGAATCCCTGGCATTTCGCCTGGCGCAGAAGGTCAAGAGGCATTGACTCGACATTGTCGTAGGTATTCATCTCGTTGTAGGTGGAGACGATGTTCTCGAGTTTTTCGAGGAACCACTTGTCAATCTTGGTGAGCTCATGAATCTGGTCGACGGTGTAGCCGGCGCGCATTGCCTTGGAAATCACAAAGATACGTCTGTCGGTAGGCTCTTTCAATGCTTCATCGACATTGGCCACCTGAAGTTCCTTGTTTCCCACGAATCCGTGTGCTCCCTGGCCGATCATGCGGAGGCCCTTCTGGATTGCCTCTTCGAATGAACGTCCGATTGCCATGACCTCGCCGACACTCTTCATGCTGGAACCGATCTTCCTGGACACGCCGTGGAATTTGGAAAGGTCCCAACGCGGGATTTTGCAGACGATATAGTCAAGCGCAGGTTCGAAGAATGCAGGAGTCGTCTTGGTAACGGAGTTCTTCAAGTCGAAGAGACCGTAGCCGAGACCGAGTTTCGCAGCCACGAATGCCAGCGGATAACCGGTAGCCTTGGATGCCAATGCGGATGATCTGGAAAGACGTGCATTGACCTCTATCACCCTGTAATCCATGGCATTAGGATCGTATGCATACTGAACATTACACTCTCCGACAATGCCGATGTGGCGCACGATCCTGATGGAGAGTTCACGCAGGAAGTAATAGTCCTTGTTCGAAAGTGTCTGGGAAGGAGCTACAACGATACTCTCTCCTGTATGGATTCCGAGAGGGTCGAAGTTCTCCATGTTGCAGACTGTGATACAGTTGTCGTATTTGTCCCTGACTACCTCATACTCAATCTCTTTCCAGCCCTTGAGAGATTTCTCCACAAGTACCTGGGGCGAGAAGGAGAATGCCTTGGTACACAATTCCTCAAGCTGCTCGTCGTTGTCGCAGAATCCTGAGCCGAGTCCTCCGAGAGCATAAGCGGCTCTTACGATAAGAGGGTAGCCCAATTCATGTGCGGCCTTGCGGGCCTCTTCCATGTTTTCTGCCGGATGCGACTTGATGGTCTTGACATTGATTTCATCAAGCTTGTTCACGAAAAGTTCCCTGTCTTCCGTATCCATGATAGCCTGGACAGGAGTACCCAGAACCTGAACGTCATATTTCTCAAGTATGTGATTTTCATACAGTTCCACGCCGCAGTTCAATGCCGTCTGACCGCCGAAAGAGAGCAGGATTCCCTGCGGACGCTCTTTGGCAATGACTTTTTCCACAAAGAAAGGCGTTACCGGAAGGAAGTAGATCTTGTCTGCGACTCCTTCAGATGTCTGGACCGTGGCAATGTTCGGGTTGATCAGGACTGTCTCAATGCCTTCTTCGCGCAAAGCCTTGAGCGCCTGTGAACCGGAATAATCGAATTCTCCTGCCTGTCCGATTTTCAATGCACCGGAACCGAGGATGAGGACTTTTCTTATATTAGGATTTTTCATGTTTCTCAGTGGATTTATTTGATTTTGCTGATGAATTCGTCGAACAGGAACTCCGTATCTGTAGGACCGCTTGAGGCTTCAGGATGGAACTGTACGGAACAGAACGGTTTGGACTTGTGGCGGATACCCTCATTGGTGCCGTCATTCATGTTGACAAACCATGGCTCCCAATCGCTTCCGAGTGCGGAGTCGTCAACTGCATATCCATGGTTCTGCGATGTGATGTAACAGCTGTTCGTGCCGATCATGCGTACAGGCTGGTTATGGCTTCTGTGACCGTATTTCAGCTTATATGTCGTAGCTCCGGCTGCCCTTGCCATCAGCTGGTTTCCCATGCAGATACCGAAAATCGGCTTGTCCTGCTGCATTGCGATACGCAGATTGTCTACTGTCTTCTGGCAGAATTCAGGGTTTCCGGGGCCGTTGGAAATGAAAAGTCCGTCATAGTCGAGTGAAAGGAAATCATAGTCCCACGGCACTCGGATAAGTTCCACTCCCCTGTCCACGAAGCAGCGGAGGATGTTGTGCTTCACGCCGCAGTCCACTAATACGACTTTCTTGTCGCCCGAACCATAATGAATTACTTCTTTGCAACTTACGATGTCTATCTGGTTCTCCTTGTTCGGATCAGGAACCTCCGCAGCGGCAGACTCGCCTTCAGGAACAATCTGTCCGAGCATGGAGCCGTTGTCCCTCAGCATCTTGGTAATTTCTCTTGTGTCCACGCCATAGATTCCCGGAATTTTCTGCTCTTTCATCCACTCGTCAAGGCTCTTTACAGCATCCCAATGGCTGTATTTCAATGAGTATTCAGATATGACAAGGCCACGGACCCAGATCTTTTCCGATTCGAGGTTCCTGGAAATGCCATACTGGTCAACTCCCTCGTCCGGAACACCGTAGTTTCCTATAAGAGGATATGTGACACAGAGAATCTGACCTGAATAGGACGGGTCAGTCAAACTTTCCGGATAGCCTACCATTGCCGTGGAGAACACCACTTCTCCGTTGCATGGTTTGTCATATCCGAATGACCATCCTTCCAGTTCCATTCCGTTCTGCAGACGGAGTGTTGCGCGAAGTTTTTTTTCCATTTCGTATTTCAATTATTCAAGTTTCAAAAATCCCCTTGTACAAATATATAAAAAAAAGACCATCCCTTTCGGGAACGGTCAATCATTTGTCAGTCAATAAAAATAATAATGGAACGACCCTGGAGGTATCCAGGCCACGACATGGTGAATAATGTTCCTTTCTTCATTGTCTGAAATCTGTTTTCTATATTTCAGGATGCGAATTTAAGACTTTTTTTCCCGATTACAAAGACGTGGCCGGACATTGTTTCGTTTAAATTGAATTTTAAACGAATTAATACATTGCATTGAAATTCAAATAACTTATTTTTGCGCGATTTTTTAGGAGAATTATGAAAGCACAGGACAAGGTCAGAGGGACCTTTTTAAGATGGCTTCCGGTTATAAGCCTGACATTTTCGACATTTATCTTCAACACTTCGGAGTTCATTCCGATAGGGCTGCTTACCGATATTGCCAATGATTTTTCGATTTCCGAGTCCAAGGCTGGACTGCTGATTACCGTCTACGCCTGGGTAGTGGCATTGGCCTCGCTGCCATTGATGCTGGCATTCTCGAAGACGGAAAACAAGAAACTACTGCTGTCGGTAGTGGCGTTATTCATTGTCAGTCATATAGTTTCAGGTGTTTCATCCGGTTATTACATGCTGATGCTGTCGAGAGTCGGCGTTGCGTGCGCACACGCCATATTCTGGTCCATCGTGACTCCGCTGGCTGTACGTGTGGCACCCGAAGGCAAACGTTCATTGGCATTGAGCCTTATTATTACGGGCTCGTCGGTCGCGATGATCGTCGGTCTGCCGCTGGGACGTGCAATCGGCCTCATGGTCGGCTGGCGTACGACTTTCCTCTTCATTGCAGCGGTTTCCGCGGTAATTTTCATGTTCCTCGCTGTCGCGCTTCCGAAAATGCCGAGTGACAATGACGTGTCTTTCAAGTCGTTGCCTACGCTTCTGAAGTCGCCGGCGCTACGCTGCATCTATGTCCTGACAATCGTCGCCATAACCGGTCATTATACCGCGTACAGCTACATTGAACCTTTCCTCGGCCAGATCGCAGGACTTTCCGACGGCTGGATTACCATGGTCCTTTCCGCTTTCGGCGTCGTGGGAATCATCGGAAGCTGGTTCTTCTCCAGATATTATGACAGGCATAATCTGGCATTCATCAGGTTCGCTCTGCTGGGCATCTGCACATTCGTACTCCTGCTTCGTCCGGCAGCGTTCAATCCGGCTTGCATAATCATCGTCTGCATCCTCTGGGGACTCGCCATAAACAGCTACAATCTTGCGTTCCAATCCGAAATCATCCAGATCGCGCCTCACGGCACAGCTATCGCAATGTCCATCTACTCAGGTATATACAATGTCGGCATCGGTGCAGGAGCCCTCGTCGGAGGAACAGTCTGCGCCAATGCCGGCGTAGCTTCAGTGGGTTATGTCGGCGGTATAATCGCCGCCGTCGCCGCGTTCTATTGCCTCACGAGGTTCATCCCGGTATTGACAATGCATGTGAGTGACTAGAGTGTAACTATTTCTGATTTGTATTTTACACGATAGTCGGTGGTGTCGGCATCGAGAACGAAAATCTGGTAGCTGTTGCCGCCCGGATAGACTCTAATGACAATGTGTCCCCACGGCTTGAAATTGCTCCAGAGCTTTTCACCGAGCTTCTCCCTTGACTGGTCCACCGTTATATAATAGTCGCGGTCACCTCTCCAGACCTGCGGATCCGTGATTCTCGTCATTGTGGAAGCGACAGGATGATTCTCGCTGCGCGCATCAATGACAATGACCTTCGGAGACAATGTCTGCATGAAAAAGGCATTGCAGGTATCGAAATATCCGTGGTGATTCGCCTTCATGACAGTCACCTTGCCGCAGACTTTGGCCACAGGGGTCTCGAAATCACGTTCCTGTGATTTGTACAGAGGCCAATTGCCACCTGAAAGGTCACCGCCGTTGTAATATGAGAACTTGCCGTAACGGAGACGGATTGCGCAGGAATTCATGTTCTCGTCGAACAGAAGCGGATCGCCGCTGTACATCTTCACAGACTTCTTGCCCTTTCCGGTCCACACCTCTCCGTTGGCACAGAGATTCCTGATTTCGAATGACTTGGCGTATTTCTTAGGGTCATTGACCATAGTGAACTGACGGTTGCTTCCGACCTGGAATTTCTGGGCGTCGGTCCCGTTGGCAGCCGAGTAGTTCACGAATTTCATGTACTCCTCGATGAAGCCTTTGTCGGCGCCAAGCACTTTTCCTCTGGATGGAAAATCATAGTCAGGATAGCCCCTGTCCACGAAAGTATTGAAATGGATCAGGCTTCCCACCTGTGTGATTCCGGACAGACCGAAACCATGCTCCCCCGGAATCATATCCTTGGCTGTTCCGATATGGTCGTTATGCAGATGCGTAACCATGGCATAGTCAAGGTTTTCCTTATCCGGCAGCTGTGACAGGAAATGCTTGATATAGATGGCCTGCCACTCGCCCGGCATTTTGGTCGCATCCGGATGTTGGGTATCTTTCGCTTTCGCATTGTCCCCGGCATCTATCATCATGGTCGTACCGTCCGGCATCACTATCAATGTCGCGTCACCCCTTCCGGTAGCGATGGTATGAATGTCCAAATAGCCTTCCTGCCACGTAGGAAGGTACTCCGGTGTCTGCGCATAAGTTCCGAACGCAGACATCATCAATGCAAATGTCAATAATCTTGTTTTCATTTTTATATGGTTTGTATTTCGTTTCGTAAGTACAAATTTAATCAATGGGGGAAAATGTTGAAACGGTTTCTTCGAAAAAAAACATTGTATATATAAATTTTTATTCCGACATTGTAAGGGCTTAATGTAAAATTATTCAATAACAATTGCCTATGGGTAAACGAACTTACTCCCTGAGAATCGTATTGATTCTCGTGTCATGGTGTTTATTGTCCACTATGACAGTTGATGCCCAAGATGCTTCTTCAGGAGCTGCTGTAACCTTGACGGGTACAGTTTTGGACAAATCTTCCGAACCTCTGCCAGGCGCTTCAGTTCTGGTAAAAGGCACTGCAAACGGTGTCGCGACGGATGTGGACGGCAAATTCACGATTCGTCTGAAACCGACACCTTCTACCGTAATCGTCTTTTCATTTGTCGGAATGAAGCCGAAGGAAATCCCCTATTCTTCACTTCATGACGGAATTAAAATCACATTGGAAGACGATTCCAACAGCCTGGACAACGTCGTCGTGACCGGTTATGCCAACATCCGTAAGGACAGCTTCACAGGAACATCCACAACCGTGGGACGGGAAGACTTGATGAAGGTCTCCACGACCGACTTGATGAAGGCGCTTAGCGCATTCGACCCGTCCTTCAAAATGATTACTGACAATGCTCAGGGCTCCAACCCGAACAATATGTCAGAATATTATATAAGAGGACGTTCCGGTGTATCCGAAGTCAAGGAACTGGACAAGGTAACCGGAGACGTGAGTGAATTCGCATTGAAAAACAATCCTAGCGCACCTGTCTTCATATTGGATGGTTTCGAAGTGGACCAAGCCACGATCTACGACTTGGACATGAATCGCGTGAAAAGCGTCACGACTCTTAAAGATGCAGCCGCAACGGCCGTCTATGGCTCCAGAGCTGCCACGTCTATGGCTCCAGAGCTGCCAATGGAGTCATTGTCATTGAGACAGTTACGCCTGAACCTGGCGCAGTCCATCTCACCTATTCGAACACTACTTCCGTGGAAATTCCGGATCTGGGCAGCTATCATCTAATGAATGCCAAGCAAGCATTGGAAGCTGAACATTATGCCGGACTGTTCGAGGCGACGGCCGATGACAAGAATGCCCCGATGACAAGAATGCCGGCGGTCTCATCAACTACGGCGAACTGTACAACAATGTAATCAGAGGCGTGGATACCGACTGGATTGCAAAACCGGTGCGTACGGCATTGAACCATAAGCATTATCTTTCCGTCAGCGGCGGTTCGGACGCGCTTCGCTGGAGTGCGGACATAAATTACCAAAGCAAGGATGGAGTCATGAAAGGTTCTTCCAGAAAGACCTACGGCGCGTCCATGTCGCTGGACTACCGCTACCGCACGCTGCAGATCAGAAACAAGGCTTCTTTCAATGTCGTGAACGCATCAGACTCCCCTTACGGGGCATTTTCCGACTATGTGAGGATGAAACCTTACCTTTCGCCAGTCGACCCGGATACGGATCATTACTATAAAGTGTTCAGCATATACAGGAACATCCGTTCATCCATCAGTGAGCCGGTGTATGTGACCAATCCTCTTTATGAAGCTACGCTGAACAGTTTCAGCAAGTCATCCTACCGTGAATTCATCGACAACCTCAGCCTCAGATGGAAGATCACGCCTTACCTCATGGCCAAAGGAACTTTCAGCGCCTCATATAAGGTTCAGGATGACGGTACTTTTACAGACCCTGCGTCAGGCGTGTACACGAAAACCGATGTAAAAGAGAAAGGACAATATAAGGATGGCGACATCCGTTCCTCAAGGTGGACATTGAACGGAATGCTCTCCTATAACAGGAATCTAAAGAAGAACAACATCAATGCCTCCCTTGGTGTTGAAGCGTCGGAAACCAAGTCCAGTTCGCAATATTCGACGTATCTGGGATTCGTGGAAGGAGCTAAGGCTTCGCCGAGCAATGCGCTCAAAATCAAGGAGAAGCCAACTTTCAGCGACAGCAATTCCCGCCGTTTCGGCACATATCTCCAGGGCAACTGGTCATACGATGATATTTATCTTCTGGACATCTCAGGAAGATATGAGGGTTCTTCAGCCTTCGGCGCAAAAAAGAAAATGGGACTTTTCTGGTCTTCAGGAGCAGGACTGAACCTCCACAATTATGCATTTCTGAAAAATGTGAGCTGGGTCGACAGGTTCAAGGTCAAAGCTACCTATGGAGTGACCGGAAAGGCTAATTTCAGCCCGTACCAGGCCAGGACCACATATGAAATCATGTATGACAATCCTTATATCGACCAGTGGGGAATGTCCCTGAAGGCTCTAGGCAATGAGAATCTTAAATGGGAAAAGGTAAACAAGCTCAATGTCGGTACCGAACTTTCATTCCTGCAAAATTCAGTAACAGTCATGTTCGACTGGTATCATGAGCTGACTACCGACCAGGTAGAATCCGTTTCCATCCCGTCTTCTTCAGGATTTACGTCATATAAGGGAAACCTCGGAAAAGTATTGAACCAAGGTGCTGACATCAGGGTCAATGTGAGAGCATTTTCCAATCGTGACTGGGATGTATACGTGTTTACTTATATGAACAGGAACACCAACACCATCAAGGAGATAGGCGATGCGTTGAAGGACTACAACTCCAGCATCGACTCGTTCTTCAAGGGATATTCGTCTTCATCGTCAGACAGCAAATACAGCCAGCCTTTCACCAAATATGAAGTCGGAAATTCGCTTTCTGCCATTTACGGCATGAAATCCCTCGGCATTGACCCTGCGAACGGAAAAGAGCTTTACGTAAAACGCGACGGTACAGTTACTTACGATTGGTCTTCTTCAGAGCAACAATGCTTGGGCGACTATGACCCGAAACTGTCCGGTTCATTTGGTTTCAATCTCCGCTGGCGCAATTGGACGCTTTACACGACAATGGCTTTCCGATGTGGAGGCCAGGCGTATAACAGCACATTGGTTGCCATCGAAAATGTGGATTTGGAGAAATATAACGGCGACGTGCGCATCTTGACTGACCGATGGATCAAGCCTGGAGACAATGCGACTCTCAAGAGCATAAAGGACCGCACCTATACTACCAGACCTACATCGAGATTTGTCCAGGATGACAATGAAATGACGATGTCTTCGCTGTCGCTCGGTTACCAGTTCGACCATAATTTGATAAAACGGATCGGAATCGATGCTCTGCGTCTTCAGTTCAATGCTGAAAACATATTTACCGTATCTTCCATCAGGCAGGAGCGTGGAACCACCTATCCTTATGCCAGATCCTTCAACATCAGCTTGAATGTAACCTTATAATTGCTCAGTTATGAAAAAAACAAGAATAATATATTGCATATTGGCCGCTCTTCTGATGTCCGTGTCATGCAACAATTGGCTGAATGTGGGCTCGGAAGAAGAAGTCTTCGAAGATGATGCATTTGCTTCCACAAAAGGCTACAGAAGCGCCTTGGTCGGCATTTATAAGACTTTGGCCTCATCATCCCTCTACGGGCAGGAACTTACGTGGGGGCTCAAAAGCACATTGAGCTGGAACTATAAGGCAGGAAACTGCGTAACTTCCTACCGTGCAATTCTCAACGAGGAGAGTTTCGACAACAGTGCTGCACGCAGCCTTTCAAATACCATCTGGAGCAAGGCTTATTATGCTATTGCCAACTGCAATGAATTGCTGCAGAAAATCGAAGGTTGTGACGAGGCATTCGAATATCCGTGGGAAAAGCAGATGATTATGGCGGAAGCCAGGGGCATACGCGGTCTTCTGCATTTCGAGATGCTGCAGCTTTTCGTTCCTGCTCCAGTTACAGGTTATGACGGACAGGCTCTTCCGTATGTCACTTCTTATCCTGACCTGAAGCCGGCGTACAAATCCATGAAGGAATACATTGACCTGGTCATCGAAGATTTGAAGTATGCGCAGGAGCAGCTTGCGCCCATCGACATTGACGAACTCAGGAACAAGAGTAATTTCGTCTCGGGAACGATGCGCCTTGACAACATGGATTATGTACTTTTCCAGGGCGTCGGCAACATTCATTCCAACGGAGGCAAGCGAGACAATGCTTTCGGAGACGGATTTTTCGCGTTCAGAGGCTACCGCTTCAATTATTGGAGCGCAACCGGCTTGCTCGCCAGGGTTTACTCTTACTTGAGAGATTTCGAAAATGCCGAAATCTATGCGGATACCATCATCAATGATTGGGTGGTGGAATACCAGTTCAACCTGTACAATTCCAATCCGAAGGCGACGACGGGACGTATTGACGGAAAACGCAGGCCTGAACCTATATGCGCATTCTGGAACGACCAGGTCTGTGACAATTATACGTCTATTGCAGGTAAGTCGTACAACAAAATGGTGGAACTGAAATATCTTTTTGCCGGCGACGAGTCTACGGACTACCGCTATACTGAATTGTATAATTCTTCGACCAAGACCTACCGTGTCTGGGACAAGTCGGAAAACAGGACCGTCAGCCAATACAGCAACCCGCTTCTTCCTGTCATGGAATTGCCTGAAGTATTCTATATCAAGGCTGAATGTCAGGCACATGACGGTGATATTGCCGGAGCGGATGCCACGCTCAAGAAGATCCGCGATGCCAGAGGATGCACAGCTCCGCTTTCCGACACTGATTTGGATTCATTCATGAATACACTGGTAAATGAAGCCCAGCGGGACTTTCTCACACGCGGTACGACTTACTGTTTCTTGAAGAAGCTTGACTGGCATGTAATCTACGATGGCACTCCTGCAGGAAAGACGGTCACGTCTGATTGGTACGTGCTGCCGCTTCCTGATTCAGAGACTGCGTATTATTAATGGAGGGACTTGAAATGAAATATACAAAGATATTATTGGCTGCTGCGCTGATTGTGGCAGCATGCGCCAAAGAGAATATACCTACGTACAAAGAGGTGTCCGGAGAACGATATATTTATTTTGCCAAGGCGGAACAAGATTCTTCTGACGTATCCTTCTATTCCTATCCCGGACAGAAGGTGATCGAATACCCTATCGTAGTAAAAAGTACCGGTTACAGCACTTCCGAAGGGACTTTTTCCGTCAATGTGCTGAAAGAATACACCACTGCGGGAGATGGAGATTACTCATTGGCGGAAAAATTCACATTCCGTCCGGAAAGCCAGGTGGATACGTTCTACGTAAAGCTGAACTATTCCTCCAAACTGGATAATGAGAAAGTGAGAATCGTGCTGGAATTGGAGGAGACTCCCGATTTCAAATTGGGCATGACCGACTCAAGGGTCGCGATAATCTGGTTCCACAACAATCTCGTCAAACCTTCATGGTGGAATTCTTCGGTAAGCGCGTATTATCTCGGTCCGTATTCCGATGCGAAGTACAAGCTCTTTCTGGAAGTCGTAAAGGTGGATCTTGACGGGGCTGACAACAGTCTGATACGTCATTACACATTGGTATTCAAGAAATATCTCGAAGACAGGAAGGCTGCCGGCAATCCGGCATTGGAAGAAGACGGGACGGAAATTACCGTAATTGCCTGATGAAAAATGTTGTTAACATAAATGATTGATACGATGAAACTTAAATATATCATATCCTTATTGGCATTTACTGCAGCCGTCAGCTCATGCTACAAGGATGATTCGCGGGATTTTCAGATTCCGCTCGCAGGAGTCAGCATCGCGGCAGATGATGCCATTTCCTTCTCTGTCGGCGTGGAAGGCACTTACGAGCCTGTAATCGAATGGGGCGGCACTTCAGAGGCTGACTACAACTACAAATGGACAGACAATGGGCGGGAAGTCATATCTACGGAACGCGTTCTCAAGCATCTGTTTACGGAAGCTGGCGACCATTATCTGACTTTTCAGATGACAGACAAGAAAACGGGACTCGTATATGGCCGTGATTTCAAGATGACGGCCAACAGCGAATTCTTCCTGGGCTGGCTGGTTCTTTCAGAGGGAGCTGACGGATCGTCCAAACTCAGCTTCGTGAACCTGAGCACATTCAAGTCTTATCCTGATATATATGCCACGATGTTCCCGGGCGCTCCGCTCGGTTCTTCTCCCGTCGGCATCGCCTGCCAGGGTATCCGCAAGACCGACCAGGTGACCATCATCCAGAACGGAGGAGAGGGTTCTGTAGTTCTGGACGGTTCTTCATTCAAGAAAGTCATCAATGTAGCTGACGAATTCATCGGAGGAAAATTCCCTGCTGAAGACGGCAGCTTCAAGATTAAGGCCATCGGTTACACTCACCGCGGACCGGATCTGGTTTTGACGGAGAACGGCAACATATATGACAGAATCAGCAAGACCGGCTATTCCGCAGCATTCCAGAGCGGCATGTACTCCACGGAGCCTTATATTTCTGCAGGCGGCCCTGCAAAGTTCACCTGCATGACATTCCCTGGTGCGAATTCATATTTCACCCCATTATTTGACGGTGCACATAACAGATGGCTGGCATATTACACGACCACGACAATTCCGCTCCAGATTCCTGCCTTCGACAAGGCAGCCGATGTGGAATTCGAAGAAGGTCTCGATTTCTGTTCAGGCATGGCGGCCGATGTGAAGATGCGTTACGCCCAGACATATCAGGAAGGGGTCATGCGGTCGCTGCGTCTGGCCAATGTGTTGGAAAAGTCAGGTTCTTTCTATGTCAATACGTCGAAACTGGATCTGAATAACGCCAATTCCCATATTACAGTGTCGGACTTGCAGCAGAAGTCCATTACCGGTTATGCGATTGACGCTGATTCCCAGTTCTGTATCCCGCGCGGCTCGGGCACTGACTACAACGATGAACTCTATGTTTTCTTCAATGTCGGCAGCAGGGTATACTTTTATCATTTCGACACTGGAACCGTATATCTCTACCATGATTTCAGCAAGGACAGCAACGCACCTTCAGGCAAAATTGTTTCAATGATCCAGAACGGCAATGCCAGTCAGCTCGGCGTGGCTTTCTCTGACGGGCACCTGTTCATCTGCGATCTGGCAAAGAAAACTCTTACCTCCATCAGGCAGAACAACATTGATCCGGAAACCTATGACAAGATGGTCAAGGCTCACATCAGCGATATTCCCGGGACAGTGGTTTCGCTGGCATTCAAATATGGCAAGGCTGACAACTACACAGGATCAAAAATTTCAAAATAACATTCAACTATATGAAATTCACAGCATTGACAACATCACTCCTGCTGCTGGCAACAATCTCATCGCCAGCCCAGGAGAAAAAAACCGAAAAACTTCCCGGCATTCCTCCATCCAAGAGCGAATTGGTTTACGATTATGACAATGTCCTTCCGGAGGACATCCAGCTGAAAGGAGCCCCTCAAGGTTTTGCAATCAGCGGACGTTATGGATTCTCTCTGCGGAACAGAGGCATGTGCATTGTCCTCGACATGAAGAAGAACGAGTATGTGAATTCGTTCATGCTTGAGGGGAATACTTCACATTGCAACAGCGCAGGTTTCGGAAAAGAGAAATACTCAAAAGATTCAATGTTCCCTCTCCTGTACGTTTGCGAATGCCTGGGCCAAAGGAGCTGCTACGTGACGGATATAACGACTGAAGGATCCAAGATAGTCCAGAGGCTTTTCTATGATTCTGACGAGTTCAAGATTGCCATGGACTGGATTGTGGACGCGGAAAACGGGTTCATATATGTTTACGGGGGCCGTCATTTCGGAACGAAATACCTGAAAAAACTTCCGTTGCCGAAATTGTCTGATTCCGATGAGAACGGAGAGGTGCATTTCACTAAAGATGATGTGCTTCAGACCATTGAAATTGAAGGTCTTATGATCAGTCAAGGTAGCGTCATCAAAGGCGGAAAGGCATATCTTCCAGATGGTTGCTCGCCTTATGGCAACAAGTTGCATATCATCGACTTGGCTACAGGAGAAAGAGAAGCTGTCGTGGACTTTCAGGACCAGGAAAACGAGCCTGAAGGACTTGCTTTCAAAGGAAAATGGCTCTATGTCGTATTCCACAACATCACCGAAAGCATACGTCACACGATGATGTATCGCATGAAAATATAAAACTATGTTACCCCCGGAGGCTCTAAGCTTTCGGGGTTTTCATTGTCAGAACAATATCTGGCAGGAGAATCAGGTCGTGATGCCATTTCGGCGGGGTAACCTCCTTGTCTTCGTGGTGCCAGAAAACCTGGACGCGGACTTTAGCGGATGACGGGATGTAGCCTTTGGCGCCCAGGGCCTGGAGTTTTTTGCTGAAAGCCCCGGAAAATTTCACGACACGCGTGAAGCCCATGTAAAGTCCGTCGTCGCCGACATTGAGGACGCACCCTGAATGAATGGCGGCAAAATCAATGCGCTTGTTCATGAAAGCATTGAGAACCACGTCTTTATGGCCCATTTGTATAAGGATTTCCGCCGGCTGGCCATAGTCGGTTTCGTCCATTGCATAATTGACGGCAGAGAGCACATTGCGGTCGAACAATGCCGGATTGTCGTAGTGTATGGAGAGGTTTTTCTTGGCCCGGGTCATGGCCACATAGACGGCACGGCGCTCCTTGTCGGTAATCACGCGAAGTCCTTTGAGGGAGACATAGACATTGTCAAACTCTCGGCCTTTGGCCTTGTGGATGGTCGAAACGATGATTTCCGAATCGCCGCCGGGAATGAAAGTCTCCAGCTGCGACTCGCGGAGATAAGACTCGAAATCCGACAAATAAAGATGCTTTCCTTCCGATTCGAAGCCGGCAATGCAATTCAATGCCACCTCAAGATATTGACTGTCAGAATATTGTTCTCGAAGCGCAGCTTTCGCTTTTTCACATTCGGATTCGTCAATGTCGATGCATCCCGGCTTCCGCACAAGGGAAAGGAAGAAATGCAGTTCGGCCAGGTCGGTCAGGCTGAATCCTTCCTTCGACTGTATAAGACGGGTCTTGCGGCCATGACGGTTCAGCAATGCGGATAGGATCAGTGCATCATCATTGGTCAATGCCAATACGCAGGTGCGGCCACCGTAATCATCCGCAACAATTTCATTGACAATGGCTTGCTCGTAATTGGAGGCACGATGGAAACGGACATTGACATTGCCGCAGGAGTTCTGGACGCCCTTTATCGGGACGGCTTTCAGCCTGTACGGGATGCTGGTCACGAACGCATTGGCGGCAGCTATGACCTCGTCGGAACTGCGGAAATTTTCCGTCATGTTGTAGACGGTCGCGCCCATCGAGATCAGCCGCCGCATGTATCCGGAGTCGGAGCCGCGGAATTCGTATATGTTCTGGTCGTCGTCGCCTACAGCGATTACGCGCATGTCTTCGTTTTGATTTATAAGCATTTCCACGAGGGCGAACTCGTCTGCGCTCATGTCCTGCGCTTCATCGATGACGAGTATGGATTTGGTGATCTGGCTGCGTTCCACCTTTCCTTCCCTTATCGCGGTTACGGCATCACTTACTACATGGTCCGAATCCTCGACAGTGCCTATTTTTCCGAGCAGGTCGAAACAATATGAATGGAATGTCTTGATTTCCACGTATTTGGCAGCTCCTCCGATCAGCTGGGCAAGACGTGCGTGAAATTCCGTGGCGGCTGCGCGTGAAAAAGTCAGCATCAGCAGCTGCTCGGATTTTATGTCTTCCATCAATATGAGGGAGGCCAATTTGCGGACCAGCACATAGGTTTTTCCGCTTCCCGGACCGGCCGGCACGACTATGAAACGGGAATTTTTGTCATTGATGATGCTGCTCTGCACCCCGGTCAGACTGCCGAAAATCTCATCGTACTTCTTTTTGCTTACGTTGCGGTTGATTTCCTCGGCTTCCTTGCTGTCGAAATAGCGTTTGATGAACGCCTTGAAGTCCATGGTGAAGTAGTCGTGGACATATTCCAACGCCTTTTTCTCGTCGGCGACCATCATGTTCGCATATTTGCCGACAATATGGATCTGCTGGATGCGCTGCCGGTAGAAGTCGTCAAGATTCTTGTAATCCTCTTTCTTATAGCGGCTTCTGCTGTCGAAATTCAGGCGCTCAAGTTCAATCTTGTTGTACAGCACCATGAACCCGCCTTCGATGCTTACTATACCGGTCTTCGCCAGAAACAGCAAGGCTTCTTCAATATCCTCAATGCCGGCCTGTCCGGTCTGGAAAAGGTAGCTGGAATTATATCCCTCGACAAATTCGGCCAATGAGAAATTCACACTGATGTCATGACCTTCTTCCTGAGATTGGGACTTGAACTGCTCCAAGATATATCGCGTGACGGCCAGCCTGTTCTCTGCCGACTGAGCCAGCCTTTCGCGAGGCATCCTGATGCGGATTTCGATATATTCTTCTGAAAGAGACGTCTTTTCCATGTAGTTCCGGATAATCCAGAAATACAATATCGTGCGGATATCTTTTACAGTAGAACTTGATATGCCTTCGGCCAATGCCTTCTCGTTCAGCTCCTTGATACTGAATTTATATTCACTGTCGAACAAGGCGCCAATGATGCATTTCTCCAGTTTACCGTAAAAATCCAGTTTCCTTACCTGGCTTGTCCGGAGGTACGCATACATGTCATTGTCCTTCGCGAGAATGCCGCTCATCCTCATTTTCTCGACAACGTTTATGACCTTTCTGATTTCTATGCCGAGCATATCGGAGAGGTAGTCGACGCGCGATTCTGCTTCCGCGGTACCGGCCTTCGAGCGGCTCCGTTCCGATATCAATGACTTGATGATGCGTCTTGCATTGACCTTGTCCTCCTCCGTAAAATCATTGCAGCCGTCGATTAATTCGGCCGCTTCATCCATTGTCCGCGGTACGATGCTGGTAGCGTAGATTCTCGGGCTGTTCATTCCGCGGCGGATGAACCCGGCATTTTCCAGGGCGGCTATCGCGCTTTTTACCTTGGTTTCGACGTCGCGGATTTCATCCCAACCTGCTTTCCGGGCGATTTCAAGCGCAGAAATATTGATGGTGCTGTACCTGGACGTCAGGTTCTTTATTGCACGCCATACCTGATTTATCTCACTGAGTGTCAACTTGGTTTGGTTGAGCAATGTAAAGTGGCGGTTCAGGTCGTCGTCATTGTAAAGGACGTAGCAGTCTGCATTGGAATTTACATCTCGTCCCGCCCTGCCTGCTTCCTGTATATAGTTTTCCAGGGAATCCGATATTTCATAGTGGACCACGAGGCTGACGTCGCTCTTGTCCACGCCCATTCCGAAAGCAGACGTGGCGACGATAATGCGCACACGGTTGTTCATGAAATCATCCTGCGCCTGGACTTTCTCCTCAATCTCCATCTGACCATGGAATGCCTTGGCCTCCAAACCGTCCTGCGTCAGACGCTTGGCGATTTCTTCCGCTTTCCTGGTCCTTGTGACATAGACGATAGCCGGGCCCCGGCTATCATACAGAAGGCTTCGCAATGTCGGATATTTCTCGTTGTTGCTGCGATACAGCACCGAATAATGAAGATTGGTCCTGGCTGCATCCGTCGTATAAAGTTTCAGTTCCAGATTCAGCCTGTCCCTGAAATAATCCGTTATGTCGCTGACTACCTTGGGCTTGGCAGTAGCCGTGAAGCAAGATACCGGAATCGGCGAAGACTGTCCTTTTTTCTTCTGCAGCTGGCGTATGAAATCAGCAATATGCATGTATTCTATGCGGAAATCCTGCCCCCAAGCTGAAAAACAATGCGCTTCGTCGATGACTATGCGGACAATAGTCCTTCCCAGCAGGACCTTCTCTATCGTCTTGGACCTCAATGACTCAGGAGCGATATACAAAAGTGATGCTTCACCTGAAACTATTCGGTCAAGCGTATTTTTCCGTTCTATCGGAGACAGCAGGCCATTGATATAGACGGCATCGGCAATGCCTTTCTTTTCCAGATTCTCCACCTGGTCTTTCATGAGTGACTGAAGCGGCGAAATGACGACCGTCAGACCGCGCACCGACTCCCCCGCCATCAGCGCAGGAATCTGGAATGTCAATGATTTTCCGCCTCCCGTGGGAAAGATTGCCAAAATGGATTGCCCTCCAATGCAGCATTTACGGCATTTTCCTGCAAGGGCTCGCCACCGAATTTCCGGAAATGGTCATACCCGAACCAGCGTTTCAATGCTTTTTCAGGATTTCTTTTACTCGTGCAATAATGACATCTGCCGCAATTGCATTCCCGCAACTGTCTTGTAATGCGCTCTGTATCAGGATAATTCTTCAGCACCCACGGAGCAGTTATTGAATTTCTGTCGTCAGTGGAAACCAGCGCGACCGCATAAGCGGATGCGACAGCATTGGCCCGAATCGCTCCGGAAACATCCGCATTGTCACAAATCAGGCCGGTCAGGGCCTCTTTCACATTGTCCGAAACGGATTTCCGAAGGAAAAACGGACGCCGTTCAGGCGCGTACCCGAGCGCTTCGAAGAAGCCGGTGAAATGGACGTCGGCGCGCGTGAGTTCGTAGTATATTTGTTGCAGCGGCCGGGCAATGTTCTTGAACGCATTGACCTCATCCTCAAACAGTTCCTTGGCTTTTACGGAATCATTGAGAGGATTGTTGAGCTCGTCGGAGAGGAGTTTGTCATCCTTCAGCAGTTTGTGGTACGGCTTTCTCGGAAACAGCAGCGGCGACAGATATAGCGTGTCGATCAGCTTGAAATCCTTGTCCAGAAAGGGTTTCAGGTATTGATAATCGTGTTCGACGATGTTATGGCCGCACAGGAAGTCCGCATCGCTGATGAATTTCACGAATTCCGCAATGCGCGATGTATGGAACTTTTTTCCGGCCATTACGGCTCCGGCATCCATAATTTTGCCTTTCCCGTCAATTTCCAGATCGACAAATGCTATATTGTTCATTGGTTATTGTCTTGCTAAAGAGACAAATATAATGAATTATAACAGATTATCGCATTTTCCGTTTAATTATGCGGGTAGCGGCAATCAAAATGAAGGTCAATGCTTCTGATACGGGGAGGGCGAGCCAGATTCCCTGGGTGCCGGCGACATGGGGCATGATGAGGAACGACGGCACGAGGAAGACAAGCCCGCGGGCCAATGAGTAAATTGTTGCAGGCCAGACACGTTCCACGCTCTGGAAATATCCGATTACGGTAACATTGACAATATAAAACACGAATCCGGCGGACATCAGAGGAATGCCGGCGGATGCGATCCGGTAGCCGGCAGTGTCGGTGCTGAGGAACAGCGCCGCGACGTATTTCACGCCGAATGCGAGTGCGGACGACAGCAGGATTCCTGCCCCCGCGGCGGTGAGCAATGCGACTTTACGGGCTTCCACTACCCTGCCTCGCTTTCCTGCGCCGTGGTTGAAACTGATTATCGGCTGCGCGGATTGCGAAATGGCATTGCCGGTCATGAAAATGAATGGCATGATGTAGCAGGCGATGGAAAAAGCAGCCACGCCGTCTTCGCCCAAGTACCTCATGAACACGTAGTTGCCGACGAACATCAGCACCGATATGCTGCATTCTCCTAGAAATGCGGAAAAGCCCAGACGGAACTGGTAGCCGATATTTCTGGCGAAGAGGCAGAGGCTTTTCAGCGACCACTTCAGCCGGTACAATTTCATTGACCTGGACAGGAAAAGTATGTAGAAAATGACCATGCCGGCGCCGAACCATAGAGCTAAGAATGTGGCGAATGAGACGCCTGCAAGCCCTTTGTCGAGGACGAAGAGGAAAATGTAGTCCAGGACGATGTTCAGAATCGCCGGTATCGAGGATGTGAACATGGCGTAGGTAGGCGAGCCGTCAAGACGGATGATAAGAAGTCCCACCGACTGGATGAACATTGCACAGAATGCCAATGACAGCCAGCGCTGATAGTCAAGCACATGCGGCAGCAGACGG
>FR882208.1:227914-257147 GCA_000434935.1 Bacteroides sp. CAG:709
GAAGAGCCGAGCAAGTAAGCGGTCTGCGTGCTGAAGCATTGTACCAGAATGGTTATGGTCAATGTCAATGCCGTTCCGAATATGATGGTCTGGGTCATATTGATTCTGGCGGCCTTCTCGTTGTCCCGGGACAGATGTATGGACGATACGACCGAGCAGCCTATGCCGAGCATCAGTCCGATGGCGGTCATAAGGAGCCAGAACGGCGAGAAAATGTTTACGGCTGCCAATGCGTCACTTCCGACGCCGTGTCCGATGAAAACACCGTCAATTATCGTCATCAAGGAGATGCAGAGCATGCCCAAAAGTGTAGGCATAAGCATCTTGCCGAACAGCTTCGGAATGTTGTCCGAGCCAAAATCAATCGCGTCTCTTTGCATATATCTCAGTTCCAAAAGTCGCAAAGATAAGAAATTACTGGGAGTTTTTATGTAACTTTGCAAGTTCAAAAAGCGATTTGACATGCGTGAACTTGGTATTTTTACGGACGGCACCATATGTGCGCCTGCCACGATTCCCGGCACCGGCGCAATTTCCATAATCAGAGTCAGCGGCGAAGATTCATTGGCAATCGCCGACAAGGTCATTGACGTAAAAGGTGAATCCTTGTCGGAGACCGAAGGCTACAGGCTCCGCTACGGGACGATTTTCGCAGACGACGGAAGTGTGCTGGACAATGTGATAGTCAGCGTGTTCCGCGCGCCACACTCATATACCGGCGAGAATTCCGTGGAGATTTCCTGCCACGCTTCCAGGTTCATCGTCAATGCGGTTCTCGAGCTTCTTGTCAATGCCGGCGCACGCATTGCCGCTCCTGGCGAGTTCACGCGCCGAGCTTTCGTCAACGGCAAGATGGATCTGGCCCAGGCCGAGGCTGTCGCCGATGTCATTGCCTCCCAAAGCGCCGCAGCCCATCGTGTCGCAATGAATCAGCTGAAAGGCGGTTTTTCTTCGGAGCTGAAAACCCTCAGGGAAAAGCTTCTGACAATGACTTCCCTACTGGAACTTGAGCTGGATTTCAGCGAGGAGGATGTGGAGTTCGCAAGTCGCTCAGAATTAGGGGCATTGGTAGAAGAGACATTGACCCATATAGTCCGCCTGACGGATTCTTTCAGCCGCGGCAATGCCATCAAGAACGGCGTTCCGGTGGCAATTGTAGGCGCGACGAATACCGGCAAGAGTACCTTGCTGAATGCGCTTCTGGGCGAGGAACGGGCAATCGTTTCCGATATAGCCGGCACGACCCGCGACACGATCGAGGAGACGCTCAATCTAGGCGGCGTAATGTTCCGATTCATTGATACCGCCGGCATACGCGAGACGGACGAATTGGTCGAAAAAATCGGCATCGAGCGTACTTTCAAGAAACTTGACGAAGCATCTATCGTATTGGGTATGACCGACTTGTCGCGCGGCGAAAATTCCGTTCTGGCCGATGCCGAGTATATCTGGAGCAAGGTCAATGCCTGTGGGACCGGTCGTGAGTTTCTGCTGTTGGTCAACAAGTGCGATGTCGACGGCATTGAGTCTGTGGCGGCTGGTTTTGCCGGGGTTGGTTCTAGGGCCGGTTTTGCTGGGACTGGTTCTGGGGCGGGTCATGTCGAGACTGGTTCCGAGGCTGGTTGTGCCGGCAAGGCCGGAAAAATGGCAAGAATTGAAGCCGCCTTGCGCGAGAAAGGCATCGTCACCAAGATGATTCCCATATCTGCCAAAACGGGTTCCGGCCTCCCGGAATTGACCGAAGCCCTTGCAGAAATCGGCCGCCGCATCACAGGTGACACCGACGAAACCCTGGTGACGAATATCCGCCATTATGAGGCGCTGTCGCGTGCCGCAACGGCTCTAGGACGTGTCCGCGACGGACTGAAAGTGGCGACGCTGCCGCCGGACCTGATCGCGCAGGACCTCCGCGAGGCGCTGTATCATCTCGGCGAAATCGTCGGGGAGATAAGCACGGATGAAGTTTTGGGGAATATATTTCGGAAGTTTTGTATCGGGAAGTGATTGCCTGCTGGACATAGCTTAGAATTCGCAGTAATTGACTGAAAGAGAGTCGTTTAACCACGGCTCTCTTTTCGTTTGCATTAGTCTGAAATATGCATTTTTCAGCCATTTCGAGTGCATTTTTGCCACAAATCAGCACCGCTGCTCCTTCCGGAACTGAAAATTTTCACCAACGTCACCGAGGTAGTAGATTTGTTGGACTCTATTGGACACAGTTGGACTACATTGGTCGTAATTGGACGGAAAGTGACAGCATGCTAAGACATTGACGGCTATGAGGAATGGAGAAAGAAGGCAAAGAGCTATCCTATGCTTGACATCAACATATCCGACATTCTGGAACGCAATTCCACACCTTAGCAACGTAAGCGATAGGTAGACATCACAGACTTACTTCTGGAGGAGATATAAAAAAAGGAGGTAACAGTATATAGAAATGTCATTGTCGAAAACAGTATTGAAAACTCGAACGACTCAAGTAACTCTGATAACGTCATTTACTTAACTACCCCGTACTAGATGCTGAGGGAATGGCATGAGATAAAACTTCCTGTGAAATGCAAAGATTTGCGGAATTTTCGGAAGTGAGAATCCGGAAAAATATCTGTTAATGTTTATTGGTGTTGCAGTATTTTAATGATTGTTGATGGTGTACCTTTTCCATTTATCATTTGAATTTGTGACCATATATTATATTTGTAAAATAGCTACTATATATGTGAAATATAGTGGATAAATTTTGGATATTTAAAACATATTAATTATTTTCGACACAGATGTTTAATTAATTGCACTATATATAATGGGAAATATCACGAAACGCGAGAGATTTGAAAATGTAGCATCTAATAGGGTCCAACGAATTCTCGACACACTCCAATTACTACAGAATTGCTCAAATAAGAACAATTATGAATATACAGAAAAAGATGTAGAGAGGATGTTTTCCGAAATATCTTCTGCAGTAAAAGCAGCCAGACAGGCATACGTTAGGGAATTGAATAAGGGAAATAAAAGTGGTTTTAAATTCTAAGTCATAGTTTAAGACATGAGCAAAATAGAAAACAACTGCACCTGGCACTTCGGCAAAGAAAGCGGAAGATCAGAAGGCCCATTCGACGCCTCTGGACAAAATTTTAGACAGAGGCCTTTTGCTTCGCTTTTGCGCGAGGCGGTACAGAATTCAATGGACGCACACATTAAGGTTGTAGGTGAAGATGGGGCGACATGCATTCCGACTGTTGATGTCATCTTTTCGTTTGGTCACCTCAAAGCTGCGGACTATCCGGAATTCTATAAACTTAGGGACCACATAAAGAGCTGTTACGAGTCTTATTCTCAGAATGAGGATTATCGAATGTTCTACAAGGGAATGTTAGATAATTTTGATGATAATTATAGCGATGAAATTCCTTATTTAAAAATTTCAGATTTCAATACAACTGGTATGGAATATGTGCCCAATGACCTTAGTAACTCATTTCAGGCGTTCGTTCGTTCATCTCAAATTAGTGTCAAAGGCGACGGCTCAGGAGCTGCTGGATCCCATGGTTATGGAAAGGCTGCGTATTATCTTCTTCCTCCAGTTCGAACGATATTTGTTTCAACGATGAATGAGTCTGGAGTTTGTTATTTTGAGGGTGCGTCTATCATAGGAGCTCACATAATGGGTGATACACTTTTTTGTGCTGCTGGCTACTACGACAATAATAATGGACAACCAATTCGATTTGATTATAATTCTGGCGATATATCCCTTTCTCCAATTCCGGATGCTTTCAGAAGGAATAGGCCGGGTACGGATTTTTATATTATGGGATTTTGCCCAGAGAACATCTTCGATATGTGTGAAGAAATGATCCGTGAAGCTCTTAGAAGTTATTGGCTTGCAATCTACAAGGGTAAGATTTCTATAACCATTAGGCCTTACCAAAATACGGACATAACAATCGACAAATCTCAACTTTCTTCATTGATGGATAGATATTTCCCTGAATCAAAAGATGAGTCAAAGCAATTGCGCACTATGAATCCGAGACCTTACTATGAAGCATACACTAAGCAAGGTGATGGTGAAAAGGAGTATATCAAATTTACGGATGTCTTACCGACTATTGGAGAGGTAACAATGTACGTAAAAAAGTGCAAAACAAAGTTTGACAAGATTATACACATGCGTAAGCCTCTAATGCTAGTGTATGGATTGCCAAAAGATGACGACAATGGATTCTACGGCCTTTTTCTTTGCGAAAACGATAAGGGAGATAAAATATTGAGGAGACTAGAGAACTCGTCGCACACAGAGTGGAAGGCTTCGAATTATAGGGATGCTAGAAATAAGATATACCCTGACGGTGAACGTGCTCTTAATGAAATTAATGAGTTTACCGCGAATTGTATTAAAAAGATGTTTGGGGCAAAAGATGAAAAGACTCTTGATATTGCGGGACTCTCTGATTTTCTTTATGTACCAGATTCTCTTATTGAGGAAGATGAGACAGTGGAACATTCTATCGGACAGCCGAATGGAGAGAAAAAAGAGGACGGTTCTTCTATCGACACTAAACTCAGTGGAGTCAATATGTTAAATGACATGGCATTAAAGGACAACTATGGGGCTGTTATAATTGAAGATGATGGCGAAATTGACCCGATAGCTGATGGTGATGATATCTCAGCTACTGGTCATGGAGACAGCGGCGGTGGGGCACCTTATATTTCAGGTGGTGACGAGCCTTCAAGTGTTAAGATTAATTCGACAGAAGGAAAACATTGGACAATATTAGATGTGCCAATTCGGGTGTTTTGTCAAAAAGAAAATGGCAATTGTTACCATATTGTAAAAATCCATACAGACAACGCATTCGAAAAAGTTAAGCTTGTTTTAAGCGTAGGATTAGAAGAGGAGGACGAAAAGAAGATTCCAATTACTTATACTGATAAGGGAATAGCAAGGGGGAACATAATTGAAAGCTTCTCTTTGATAAAGGGTACTAATACCATCAAGATTCTTTTCGCAGACAATATGGCGCACACTGTAATCAAGAAAATGTACTATGAAGAGAAATAACATATCTTATCCATATCCAGTGCTGGGTATCGGTGATGACATATTACCCAGACCATCTATTACCGTGGAACCGATCAAGGCTGACTCGAAGAATTACTATGTGACAGTCAAGGTTCAAATGGATAATAATGACATTTCAACCCTTATAAAGAACGGTTTCGCAGAATATGGTTGCGAGGTTGAATGTCCAAGGACTTTCTTTATGCAATGGTTCGGATTCAAAACTCCTGAGTTTACAATTATCCTTCCACGTCATGGCGTAGCAGAAAAGGTTTCATTCGACTGTCGCGTATCGGCGATAAAAGATATCAAAGGATATGTGAATTGCTGTGCAAATAAAGATTACGATGGCATTTCCTTTGACCTACAGGCCGGTAGCGTTCTTGCTTCATTCGGAAAGTTTAACTATAATGCTGACATTCAATATGATAAACTGCATTCCGCTGGAGCATTTATAACCATTGTTGAAGGTAATGATCCTGAAAACACAACGTATACTCTCGATCATCCTAAGATTGAAATTAAACTGCCGCCATCATTGTTCAAGGAGTACAAGGAAAAATATAATAAACGAACAAGCAAGTGGGCTGATGTTTTTCATTCATCAATAGCATTTAATGCTCTTGTATATGCATTGTTTAGTTATAATGAGGATATACATAAAGATCTTCTGTGGGCGAAAACACTAGATTACAGAATTAGTTTAGAGCCCAGCCTAAAAGTTTACAAGGACACGATGAAGGACAAGACGCCAAAGGATGTTATGGAATTAGCTCAAGCGCTTCTTGGTAATCCATATAAAAGAATGTTCAAGACAATAGGCTCTCTTGATGAAAGAATGCGAGCCGCTGATGTAGAATACGACAATGGAATCTAACAAATAAACGAGGAGGAAAGACCATGTCCTTACAGAAAACTTTTCGCGCAAGATATGCGCAACAGCTTGAGGATGAAGCAAAGAATGGCGTTGGAATAGAAAGATACACTAGACGGGAATTCGACTATGACAGAAGTCAGGTTCTTATGATTCCAACTATTGAGCAACCGATAGGTCTGCTTGATAAAATGAATCCCAACGAGGACTATAAATCCGCAATAGAACTCTTCAAAGCCTACAAAGAGCTTAGTCCACTTCAAGCTCAGGACTATAGCTTCTGGACTTATCTAGCGCATGCGGATTTGTTTCCTTACGTTCAATCCAAGAACAGTAAGATGTTGGAGCCTGGATTTAACGATGCGGCATACATTACAAATCACGTGTTTAGGGGCTTCGGTGGCCTGATTTATCATCCGTTGGCAGGACTGTGGTGGGATGTATTTTGCACATATTCCCCATCACTTGATGACCCATACAAGTACACAAAATACATATTTAGAGATTACGGATTGCGCGTGTCATATATAGGTCGTTATCGTATTTTTCGTAACAAACCAGAGTTATTCGGATTTTTGGATTTTATGATGGCCAATGAAGGGCTCTTTGCAGAGCATGCCCGTCAGCGATATAGATGGGCTGCTCAGTATCTGAATAAGATAGGAGGAAGTTGCAACTTCTCAAACATGACGAGTAATCAGGTGTTTAGCATTCTAGAAAGTGTCAAAGATAAAATTTTCTCTGTAACGTGTGATGAAGATGTCATGAGCGTAATGTGAAGTTATATTATCTTTGCTATACATACCTTGCGTCCCTTGATGGGCAGCGAGGTTTTCTTTATTATGTAGAAAGACGCAACTTGAATTGCATTGATGGGCGTAAGGGTTTTGTGAATCCAATAATTATTGTATATTTGACTTTTAGCAGGAATTTTCACATATAATGTCAAGAAGGTTATGGTCTAGAGAGGAACTTGTTGTTACTCTCGCGCTCTATTTTAAGTTGCCGTTTGGTCGCCTGAACCATACGACAACGGAAGTTATTGAGTTGGCTAGAACCATTAACAGAACAGCTAATTCAGTTGCGTTAAGATTATCAAACTTCGCGGCATGTGATCCATATATTATTAATTCAGGTCGACATGGCATGTCTGGAGGATTGTCCATATGTAAACCCATCTGGCAGGAATATGAATTCAATCATGAACAATTGTTTTATGATGCTGAAGTATACCTTGCAAAGATAAAAAATCAATCCATGGAAAATATGCTTCATATTCCTTCAAACGCGTTTGAAGGAAAAGAAAGGCTTGCGGTAATCAAGCAAAGAGTCAATCAAGACGCTTTCCGCGCGATGATTCTAAATAACTATAATTTCAAATGTGCGATTTCCGGGATTGACATAAAGTCTCTTCTTGTTGCGAGCCATATAATACCTTGGGCGGATAATGCCGATGAAAGACTTAATCCTGAAAATGGGATTTGCTTATCCCCTCTATATGATAAAGCTTTTGATAGTGGGCTGATAGGCATACAACCAGATTACGAGATTGTAATCTCAAAAGAATTAAAAGAGCATTCCAACGAAGATTTTTACCGACAGTCTTTTGAAGTAATTGAACATAGAAAACTGACACTTCCTGAGGAGCATGCTCCTAGGCAAGCATTTCTTCAATATCATTACGATAACATTTTTGCGTCTCACAATTAAATGAATTATTATGGGCAAAATGAACACTAATCTACCATATGACGAAAAAGATAAATACAGCATATGGGAATATAGTAAGCGGTTGCTTAATAAGACGTTAAATGAAGCTGTTGGGGGAATTCCTGCAGAGTATAATTCAGGAAAAGGACGGCTTGGGCAGATGGTGGAGAAGTTTTTTTTCGGCTACGAACCAAATTCAGATCCGACACCTGATTTTTCGGAAGCCAATCTTGAGTTAAAGTGTACGCCTCTTAAACAATTAGCGAATCGTACTCTTCAAATCAAAGAGCGTCTTGTATGCTCAATGATTGACTTTAATGAAGACTACAAACATTCATTTAAGGAATCGCATGTTTTCATAAAATGTGCGTACATGCTAATCCTCATGTATTTGCATCAGGCCAATGTGCCTGTACAACACCTCAAGTTCATATATTCAATTTTATGGCAGATTCCCGAGAAAGATTTGCTCATAATGGAGCAGGATTATAATAAGATAACAGCTAAAATTAGAAGCGGCAAGGCTCATGAATTGTCTGAAGGCGACACCACATATCTTGGAGCTTGCAGAAAAGGCCAAAAAGGAGATGCCGACCAATTCTATACTTTGCCTTCTGGCGAATTAAGTGAGATTCCTGCGCCACGACGGGCTTTTTCCTTGAAGCCTCAATACATGAGGATGGTTCTGGATTTTATACAGAAATCCGGAAACAATTCGGGCATGAATACCGCAGCTCTTGTAGAGGGGTATACTCCAGGTCTTGTTACCAAAGAAGAACTAAAGCAGCAATCATTCGAGGATATATTAATAGGCCGATTTAGTAAATACATTGGCATGAGCTATTCGGAGTTATGTGCTGAGTTCGGCATCGATGAAAGTAGCGCAAAGAGTAAATATGCATTGATTGCTAATGCTATCCTCACTATGCAGGGCTCTAGGGGTGAAGATGTTACAAAGTCGGAAGAATTCAGAAAGTCCGGAATCAGATTAAAGACAATACGTCTTCAGAAGTCAGGCCGTCCTAAAGAGGCCATGTCGTTCGCTAATATCAACTATTCTGAAATTGTTCATGAAGAAGATTGGTATGATTCAAAACTGTATGAACTCTTTACCAGCAGATTCCTTTTTATTGTTTTCAAAGATTATGGAGATAAGACGAAAGAAGACTACCGACTAGAAAAAGTGTTTTTTTGGACCATGCCTTATCAAGACTTGAATGAAGCAGAACTATATTGGGAAAACATAAAGGATAACGTCCTTAACAACCACATTTCGCCAGAATACTTCTATAAGGAAAGCGACCACAAGAAATTTCACGTTAGGCCTAAAGCTAAGAATGCTGCGGATTTAGCAATCAATCCGAATGGCGGTATGTGCAAGAAGTATTGTTATTGGTTTAATCACGATTACATTCAAGATTTCATCAAAAAGAGCTAAAAAATAATCCGCGAGTGTACTCCGCGGATTATTTTATTTCAACCTTTTTTCAAGTTCTTCTCCAATCTTCGTTACAATGCCACAGACAAGAGCATTACCCATTAAGAAAGCTCTTTTACTATTTGAGACCTTAGGATGTTCTGTGTGATTATCCGGAAACATATTTAGCCTCTCAAGTTCAATGGGTGTCAGTCTCCTTAGCCTGTTCGTATCATCTTTGATGACGTGCCTACACCTGTCTGGGCCAGAGCCACCTTCGGATGTAATGATAGTTCGAGATGGTTTGTCGAGGGAGTCCGGAAAGGACATTGCGCCTTCTGTATAAAAATATTTAAAGCCATTAGCTTTAGTACGCTCCTCTCGCTTTGATCCTTTAAAGTATTTCCACCTTTCAATGTCGGTCTCCGGTATATAGAAGGATTCTATATCTTTAGGTTTCTGCTCTCCAGTTACAATACACTCGCCAAGAGTAGTATAATGTCCAGAATAAGAAGACATATAATCTACAGAATACGCAGTCCCCTGATACATTACACCTGCTTTTTCAAACGGGCTGTCACCTTTGATGGCGTTAAAGTTTGATGTGATGTCAAGCAGGCGATTTTTTGATTTGTTAGATAGTACTGTACTACGTATTTCGGAAAGGTTTACTGCCAGCGGGAAAGACTTAGCGAAAACGCCATCGCTGCAAATCCACTTTTCCGGATTAGTATAACTCTTGCCAATCTTACTGTCATTGAGATACGCAACAATATATGTCCTACGTCGCTTTTGAGGCATACCATAGTCTGCGGCGTTAATGACCCTCCATTCGACAATATATCCCATTTCATTTAAGCACTCAAGGATGATTGCAAAATCACGACCTCGTTGAGATGCAGGGGACAATAGTAATCTATCAACATTTTCCAGAAGGAGGACAGCAGGTCTCTTATCGCCTTTCTGCTTCAATATATTATAGATTGACCACCAGAGAACACCTTTCTTCCCTTCTATCCCCTTTGATCGGCTAAGAGTAGAAGCTACTGAATAATCTTGACATGGGAATCCTCCCACAAGCATATCATGATCCGGAATATCATTGACAGAAACCGAGTTGATATCTATGTTACTGATGCTTCCTTCTCCAAAATTTTTCTCATAGACCATAGCTGCATGCTGAGTCTTAGTCGCTGGTTCCCACTGGTTTGCCCAAACAACTTTATAGAAATCAGCATCGGCTCTTTCAAGACCGACCCTGAAGCCGCCGACTCCGGCAAATAATTCTATGACCTTACACTTTCTCATTAAAAAACCAAAATTTGAGATGCAAAATTAGTCAAAAAACACTTTTGATCCAAATTTGAACGGCAGAAAAAACTTCCAAAATTTGATGATTTGAATCGCAGCGGTGAATCTCAATAAGTTAGGGGGCATTAGATGTTTTCATCCTGAGCGAAGCAGATAACAACACATAGCTGTCTGGTTGTAACAATTGAAGTGCTTTAATGGCAATGAACACTTTCCCATTTAATTAGGCACAAATAAGCATAACTATTATGCGTATCACTATTGACAACATTCAGTATTATGCATAAATTTGCCTTAGCCATCTTCGAACTTGTAAAGGCCATCGGAAATGGTGCGCAGTTGTTTGTATCATTTGCCCTCATAATTAGTAATGGTTATCATTTACCATCAAAGAGCTATGCGCTCCACATTACTATTAGATATTAGGTGCCGGCTCAATAGGACGCCATATCAGGATAACTACTTTGCGCTTTTTAGTTAATAGCACAGACTCATTATGAATAAATATAAAAAGATAATAGAGCTAATCAGGAGAGAAGACGTCACGCTATTTGTGGGGTCAGGATGTTCTATCGCCTCTAATGCCCCTTCTGCTAAAGAATTAGCTGACAAATTTTGGCCGTTGTTAGAACCTGCCTATCAAGACGATGATATCAAGTCTTCATTGCAAGATGTCACTGAAAATCTTGTTATCCAAGAAGGTGCAGATCGAACAAAGCTCAATAAGGTGTTGGTTGACACCTTTACGAGTTTGACCCCTTCAACTTTTCATGACTTGCTTCCTCGAATCCCGCACTTTCATACAATTATTACAACGAACTATGATTTCCTGATTGAAACTGCCTATTCTTTCGATTTAAGTCAAGTTATAGCTAGCGATCCCGAACTCGTTAATACAGATTCAAGAAAGGTTCAGTTGCTAAAGATTCATGGAGACACGAAACATCTGGAAGACATTGTTATTACAAAGTCAGATTACCGCCACTTTCTTGAATCGCCAAAAAACAGTCTTCTTTGGAGTAGGATTACCACAGAATTCACATCTAAACATATAGTATTTGTTGGTTATAGCGCCGAAGATCAAAACATTCTGAATTTAATCGAGCACATTAAGAAGAAAACATCTGGCTCCATCAAACAAATGTTTCTGATTTCTCCATCTTTGAAAAAAGCTCAAGAAAAGAGAGTGAAAGATATGGGAGTCTCAATCATCAAGGGAACCGGAGAAGATTTTCTTAAGATGACTATCTCATCATTGAAAGAATCATTCGGAGAAGACAAATATAACAATATTTGTTCTCAAGACACTCTTTGTCGTTTTGCTTTACTTAACGGAATCCAATTTTCATTCGAGAACAGCGGCAAACATACAAGAATAACTCATTGGAGTAGTTTAAATGGAAATCCGTGTCCATTAAAAATGAATTTTGCCACTAAATCACTGGATCTCATTGGTGGAAGAAATCCAACCACAATCAATGATATCGTTAAAGGTTTTGGTATCCCGATGTACGCATTAACATCTGAAGAGTTATCAACTTTCCGAATGAGCGTCAATGATTTGCGAATCAATGGAGAGAGCGAGATGAAGAAAGTCCTTATTGGTCCTGCCATTAATGACTTAGATGTTGCTTTTATTTCCCATGATCATAGCATTGACTGCCGATGCAAAGCAAAGAAATACTCTGAGAATGGTGTCTGTCATATCCTAATACCGACACCCATATATAATTTTGAGTTAAAAATCGATTTCTCCAACATTTCAAAAAACGCTTTTACTGGAGAACTTACGACAAGGCTTAATGAAGGGCGTTTTGAAGATTTGGAGAAGGCCACCAAATGGACTAACATGTTGGCCAACCTCCAAGATAATGTAGGTATAACCTTACATTTAGGCCAGCTATACCTCGAGAATTTGAATTTTTCCAACAAGGAAGAGTCTCAACCCCTATACAGGGACTGGCTAAACTATTGCCAAAACCTATCGGATATTGAAAAAGCAACCAGCACGATTTTCCCGCAATACGATGGGTTTACTCCTGATAATTTATTCCACTCAAAGATTCTAAAATCTTACTTTAGACAAGAGGCTTTTTTTGACAAACCGAAGAAAGAATATAGGTCATTTACTCTTGATATAGATAAAGGTAACTTTCATGGAACCGGCGACTATATAGTAAGAGCTGTCACTAGAATTAATGGGCCTATTTCTCTATGTGGCCTTGAATATTCCATTGCAGAAGAAAGAGTACTAATGAGACATTGTAAGATTGAATCTGTAGATTATATAGATGACAAAAAAGAGCGTCTTCATATTACAAATCTGCAGGACACAATTCAGTATGAGTATTGTGATGAAAATGAGCCCGATAGCGTAATTGGAGAAGGAAAAATCGAATAAGCATAAGAAGTATCTCAAGTAAATCCATCAACTAGAATCATCCTCATCGAGCATATAATCACTTGTACGATCTTCACGCCGTTAGTGTTCCTAATGTCAATCTAAAACCACATTTTGGATTGCACAAATCCCAATTGGTAAATTTGCCAATTTAAATAACATTCTCTATATTTGCCCAAAGTTAAATTTTCCTGTGGGGTGCACCACATTAAAAACGCTTGGAAAATTATGGACAAGAATCTAAAAAAATTTATGGCGACTGAGACTAGGTCTCGCGCCCAGATCCTCGACAGGCACTTTGTTGAGGTACAGACGCCAGATGGCGAACTCGTCAAAATCATGTCAGACATTGCCAAGTACGACAGCGATGAATACAAGGCCTATGTCCTCCACTTGATTGAATTCATCTTCGACCGGAACTTCTCCGATAACAAAGAACAGATGGCAAGCCGCATCAGCCGAGATTTTCTACTTAATGCCGTGCCATCAATGGGCATGGACTCCGGTAACCGACAAGCCGAGCGTGTTCGCATTGGTAAGCGCATCAAGGAACTTCGTGAGGCCAAAAAGATGGAAGCACGCGATCTGGCCCTGCTCACAGGTATTGATGCTGCCAACCTCTCCCGCATTGAACAGGGCAAGTACTCCACCGGCGTGGACATCCTCTCCCGTATATGCGTTATACTTGACGCACATTTGGATTTGATTCCCAACAGCTAAAAGTAATCTTACCATGCCTGGTATAAAATATCACTATGCTCTTGATGAGCAAAACCATCTAGTATGCATTGACGAAGTTTCAATAGAAGATCGACACGCCCATTCCTATCATTGCCTGAACTGCGGTGCCGGCATGATTCCTCGAATGGGCAAAGTACGATCCCGCCATTTTGCCCATCGTGGCGATGAGGACAATTGCGGAAACGAGACCTATCTCCACAAATTGGCCAAGCGACTGATTAAAGAGAAGTTCGACCGAGAAGGCGCGTTTGAGGTCGGCTACTACCGCGAAGTCAAATGCTCAGATCAAGACACCTGTCCTTTCGCTAAGCCAGAAGAATGTCACGAATGGAAACTGGACACATTTGACCTGAAGCAATTTTATGACACCTGCATTGAGGAACAATCAGTAGATGACTACATTGCTGACCTGCTGCTTACCAGCTCAGAGAAGCCTAATCGGGAGCCGGTCTTAATAGAGATTCAAGTATCGCATAAGAGCACAGACCAAAAGCTCCAGTCAGGGCTGCGAATCATTGAAATCCGCATAAAGACAGAAGAGGACATCAAATCACTCTTGAGCTCGCCTATTGTTGAAAACCCTGACACACAATTCGGTTATATCAGGGACATAGAAACGATCGGGTTCGCCAAGTTCCACAACTTCAAGAAGAAAGCCTCTTCACCTGAACCGTTGGAGAAACGCGACATACAACGATTCTACCTATTCCGCAGCGGAAAGGCATTCGTTACTAATATGGACGAACCCAAATCATGCAGAGAGGTTCACACGAAAGATAATGACAAAGCTATTTTCGAGGCCAGCATCGACTGTTTCTACCTGAATTCCCCTTCTCCTTATGAGTTCGGATATATGGCAGCGATTCAGAATGGAATCCAAGTGCGAACTTGCCAATTCTGCAAATACCACCGAAGTGGATACGAGGTCGGCCTCCGCTTAGATCCAATCTTCTGCTGTCTCTATAAAAAATACGGCACGCCAGAGAATCCAGAGCCACAATACGCCCACCAATGCCAATACTACCGTGAAGACAAGGAACTTATGGATAAAGTCAGTAGGCAGATGCCTCCAATTGTGATTGCAAACAGCGAATCAGAATAAAACGGAGCAAACATTTGCGGTAGGCTTTTCTAAAGATGAATAAGCCAGAGCTTATCACATGTGCTCCAATAAAGACGATCATTTGATGTAACTTCCACCGGCCCCTTGCCGGTTGTCAATCTTACAAGGAAATAAGCCAAAACTCTTCTTAATCGACAAAATTACCCTAAAAAGCGCCTCTTATCCGACAAAATTGCTCATTCGGGCATTTCACGAGATTATTATTGTAAAAAATTTCATTCTTAAAAATGCAACATGGCAGTCTTTGATAAGAATTCGTCATGAGCACCTATACGTCGCCAAACTTTCTTGACGGCATCACATAATATGCATATATGTAAGCTATATATGGCTTATATTTGTCCAATTACTTCAGAAACGGCATTCAAATATTTTCCATTTACTTGCGATATTATACAAAATTTGTCTAACTTTGCAAGTAAATAGAAGAAATACATAAAACCATGAGCATTGCAGACTGGATAGAAGGACTGGCTCCGAGCGGCCGATACACATTCTCCAAAGAGGATGTGCGGAAGGCTTTTCCCTCAATGTCAGCCACTACCGTCGCCATGTCGTTGCACCGCGCCGTGGCCAAAGGCCGGATCTTCTCCCCTTGCCGCGGTTTCTATGTGGTCGTACCCGAGGAGTACCGCCTATGGAAGGCCGTGCCGCAGGAAGTGTATCTGGACCGGATGATGCAGTATCTCCAGCGGAAATACTACGTCTCACTACTTAGTGCCGCCGAGCGCCACGGCGCAGCGCACCAGGCACCGATGGGTTTCCAGGTGATGGTTGAGCCGCCTGTTCTACGAGACAAGGAGCGCGAAGGCTATGCCATCCGTTATGCCGAGCGCAAGGAAATCTCAATGTCCTATATCGAGCGCCTGGAGGTACCTGCCGGCTGGCTGAACATCTCCTGCCCTGAACTGACGGCAGTGGACATGGTAGCATATCAGGAACACATCGGTGGCCTCACGAGGGCGGCAACGGTATTGGAAGAATTGTCTCTGAAGCTGGATTTCACCAAGTTGGACGCCGACTTCCTGAAGGTCGCTTTCGCTCCCGTATTCCAGCGTCTAGGCTACCTACTGGACTGTGTATTGGGAGAAGAATCCATCGCCGACGGTCTGCACGCCCTGATGAAAGCCGGAGGTATGAAGATGAAAGCCGTGCCGCTCAGACTGGGCACATCGGTTGATAACGCCGAAGTGGACAAAAAATGGAAAGTGATAGTGAATCAAGAAATAGAAATTGATGACTTATGATACAGAAAGCATTCATAACCCAATGGGGTACGGTTGTACCATGGTCTTCTCCGCGCTTGGTGGAGCAGAATCTAATTATCTGCAGGGCGCTGGTGTCTATATTCAGCGACACCTTCCTGAAGGAGCATCTTGCCTTCCGAGGCGGCACGGCTCTGCACAAACTTTATCTGGAGCCGCAACCCCGCTATTCGGAAGACATCGACCTGGTTCAAGTGAACGCCGAGCCCATCAAGGAGACGATGGACCATCTGCGCGAAGCCCTATCCTGGCTTGGCGAACCCGTCGTCAAGCAGAAGAAACACAACAACACTCTCGTCTTCCGCATCCAGCCGACTGACTTAGGGGCCGGCGAGATTCACCTGAAAGTGGAAATCAACTGCAAGGAACATTTCAGTGTATTCCCAATGGTGCGGGTACCATTCTCCGTCGAAAACGATTGGTTCAGCGGGCAGTGCGAAGTGCTCACTTATGAACTGGACGAGTTGGTAGGGACAAAAGTCCGCGCCCTCTATCAGCGGCTCAAAGGCCGTGACCTTTTCGACGTTTACACTGCGCTCATAACCGACAAACTGAATCTCGACCGTGTAATGACTGCCTATGACCGCTACCTACGCTTTGTGGCCAGCCATGCTCCAACATACAAGGAATTCGTGCTAAACATGGATGAGAAGATGCATAATCCTGAATTCCTCGGCGACACCACAGACCTCCTCCGTCCCGGCCTCACCTTCGATCCGCAAACTGCTTGGGAAAAGGTCCGTGAGGAGATTGTTTCATGTCTTATAAAGTAAACATCAAAACATTAAAGTATCAAGCAGAACACCTTCACGTCGCTAAACTTTCTTGACGACATCACATAATATGCATATATTTGCATTGCCCATCCCCGTTATGGTGACGACCGCCGGAAATGGTGCGCGTTTTTGTGCGACTTCGGCGCCCAAAATAGGCCCAAGAAAATGCTTTATATTGACTCTCAGACGATTAAGCGTTGTGCATCGAAAAAATGGACGAAAAGCAAAAACTGCAAAGACCGATGGTCACTGTCGCTACTGTTGAGAAGTGCAAGAATCTCAAGTTCCTCGGATACTTCCTGAATGCGACGGGAGCGACTCTGGAGCTAGTGCCGGAGGTGAGGGAAGTAAGATAGTCAGGATGATACCGTATTTTACCGTAATATCCCCTGAGGATATCGAAAGTGATAGGCTCTGGTTCCTATAAAAGTTTAGCCCCGGCAATCGCCGGGGCTAATCCTGTTTTAGGACGAATTATCGCCGTAATAATGTCTTTATAGGATTTGATACCCCTGAATTATAACACAACTCTATGTCTACCGAACTTATATTAAACACATAAAGTTCTTTGTCATGGGCAACAATAGCGCACATCTGATCTTCATCCACAAAAGAATAGATGTCGCTTCCGAACCACATTCTTTTATCACCTCGTTTCCCCGCACGATATAAGGAAGAGTTACAAAGAACATCTTCTTGGAAGGAAATTATGTGAGTTGGTATTAAGACTTTCTCGCCAGACTTTTGGGAATCAAAATCATGAATACCCATATCCTTTAGATATGTCTTAATTGGTTTGCTTGCGTCGAAAATACCATGATCAAGGATATTTGCCGTCAAACAAACTGTTGTGTACTCTATTCCGTGTGAATTAAGAAAGTCAACATTAAGGCTTTCAAGATCGGTAAGTTCCCTCATGCAGTTAATTGATTTTGCTTAAAATTTCATTTGCAATAGCTCTGGCCATAAGTGGTGGTACAGCATTGCCAACTAATGTGTATTGTGGGATGTCAACCTTTCTTAAGTCGCCGCCTGTGGTGCGCTTGCCCTGGAACACAAAGGAATCGTCAAATGATTGGAGTCTGGCCATTTCTCTAACAGTTAAGGCGCGAGGTCTAGAATAATGTATAAAGTCATCTGGCATAGTAACTACAGTTGGAGATTGCCCATCTTTATCAAGTAGCGAATAATTTTGCTTATCGGAGACCAGTTTTAATTCTTCAAGCCTTTTCTTACACTCATCAGTATATCCTCCAAATTCTATTATTATCGAAAGGCGATTACGAACTCTTTCACTTTGATCACTTGTCTGATGATTATACAGATGTGCATCATGTATCGCTTGCCCTGTTCCAATTTGGTCTTCACTCTTAACATAAAATGATGGACCTACATCAAATCTATGCGAGAGCCTTCCATTTCGAGACCACTCTTCGTATGTCTTGCCCTCTCCGTGTTTGGAAATGGAACCTTCCACACTCCTGACCTTCAGTCTTTGTGCATCTTCCTCGCTTCGTTCAACCTTATCGTACTCATACCTTGTTTCTCCATTGTTTATGAAATCCAAGTCCGAGATTGCCTCATAGACAGTAACTTTTTCTGCATTTGTAACGGTAGCAGGAATATCTGTTATCATTTGCTGGTCTTTTCTGCAGCCAATAAACAATACACGATCTCTGCTTTGTGGTACACCATAGTTCGAAGAATTAACCTTAATGTAGTTGTCTATCTTGTAAAGTCTTAGATTCTCCACTAACTCTTCAAACTGTTCTACACTATTGTCTTTCTCTGCATATCTATAGATGATTGTAAAACACTCGTCCATTGAGAGAGAGTACATACTGATCATCGCTTTAAGCTCATCAACCTCAGTTCTATGCTCGGAGAATACAGTTTGCTGGTCAAGGGCTGTAAGTATCGTTTCAATGATAGTATCATCATCCAAAAATGAGACAAACTCATTCATGGGAGCAAAAAATGCATCTTTATTAAACCCTGCCGCAGTTTTCTCGTCCATCACAAGCTTGAGTATTTTGTCCCTCTGCTCTTTGTGCTTAAGAAAATTGAGTCCATGTCTCACAGTATTAATATCCTTATCAGACTTGCTTGTCTTTAATCGCATTTGTTTAGTAATACTCTTGAATTGAGCATCAATCTCCGCAAAATACTTTTTCTCGAACTGAGAGCAGTCTGACTCGCTTAGCTCCATACCAATTTTACTCATAATGCAGCTTCGCACAAACGGCGATGCTACCTTATCCAAAAGAATGGAAACATACTGAAGCATATTCGGAACTTCTGAATCGTCAATGATCGATCGTATTTCATTCAATACTTCATCTTTAAATCGGCCTTCATCCTTCGTGAGGATTCCGGCTACGTTCTCCATGACAAAGTATTTGGGGCGCAATCTTCGAATGACTTTGAGATAGTGAAGAAATAGGTTATCTCTTTTGTCAAACTTCTTTCTACTTCCAGCCAAGCTAAACGATTGACAGCTTGGGCCACCTGTAACAACGTCAATTTCTCGATCGCCAATCTTTTCTTCCAGGTTATCGAGGAAATTATCAGCCATGATATCTGCTGTTAGGAACTTTGTGTCGAGGTTTAGTTGCTCGTTATATCTCACCCTGTGGGTTAATTCACAATTGGGATTAATATCACTTGCGGCAACAAAATCAAAATACTTATTGTGATTACATGCCTGCAAAAAGCCTTCGCTAATACCACCAGCGCCAGCAAACAAATCAACGAAAGTGATTGCTTCCTTGCCTCTTTTGAAATCGTCTCTTTCCCCCATATCTATTTCCTCTTCTTTTTATGGTTACGTTTCTTTGATTTAGCCTTACTTTTGGCTGGGGCGGCTGACGGGGAGGATTCTACGCCAGATGCAGCTGCGACAGCGGCCGCTTTGTCTCGGAGTTTCTTCTCTTTCTTTCTGTCCCCAACGCTCTTGATGTACTCTCTGTTATCATTCAGGAAGTTGTAAACATCTTCTTTTGACAGGGAACTTAATTCAATAACACCACCGAGCTTATTAATGAGCTGAATGCATTTATCTGTCCTGTACTCAAAATACTTCTCAAATACAGTGTCGCCACCTTCCTCTTTCTTTTTCAGTTCATCCATATAGAAATCAAGCATGCCTTGAACGATGGGAGGATTACTGATCACATAAGTAGCAGCAGCAATACCTCTATCCCTTAATTTCTGGATTGAGAAAATGAACTCTGTATACTTATAGTCGAGCGTCTGATCTTCGTTTTCAATAACGGTACACTGGACAGACCAGAATAGCCCTTCCAGCCAATTTCTTATACGTCCTTGACCGTAAAACCAGTGTTCCTGAATATAAGAAGCAGGACAATCAGACTGTGATATTCTGGGCCATCTCTTCCTCATATAATCCTTAAGAACTACATGAGAGAGGTACTGCCAGAAATGGCCTTGAGCTGCCTGAAGTGGTGACAGCTGGTCCTTGTACGCTTCATACAAGATTTTTGCAGCATGGAAATCATCAGTAGCCCTATTCGTATCAGCATAGTTCATCATCTCTGACAAATCAGGCTGCTCGAAATCCAGTTCCCTAACTTCACCATTTGATTCTGTCTCCCAATCAAAGCCAGCATCATTATATTTTGCTAGATTCGAGGCAACATTTGCCTCAAGAAACTCACTGTATTTTGGTGTAAAAATTTTCTGCCTCATACATCTAACTTATTTGATCTATGATTTTCTTTGCATCGTCTATTGCATTCAACTGTGGATTGTCAAGTAGCTTTTCCACAATTGTATAGATATCCTTAAGGTCTAATTCAAGGGACTAGTCATCATTGTTAATAACACCTTTCTCTTGACACTCTTTCACATACTGCTTGAGGTAAAATACCCAGTCTTTGGTTTCATCGACTTCCTCGCGAAGGCTATATATACCCTCAACCAGAGCATTAAATACCAATGATGACTCAATTACTCCGGGACACAGATCTTCGACATTGTTATACCTCTGCGCATATCCTTGAGGAATCTTGATAATAATTCTCTTCATATTGAGAACATTCTCAACCCTGCTTACATCAGTTGGCATAATTGTAACAATCTTACTAAGGTCGGAGGTGTTATTCCTCGGCTGAAGAGGAATTGCGAACTCGTCAAGATATGCAACGACCGCACCTTTAGGATAGTCAACTGCTCCTTCGTATATTTCATCAACTTCGAGGTAATCGCACCCACTAATATCAGTTGTTGCAACTACCACCACCTTGATGGACACTCGATTAAACACCTTATCATACGGTATGCAAATCACAAATTGTCCCGTCTGGAACTCTTCATGCTTCAAATAATAAGTCTGAGGACATTCAACAATATACTTGTACGCAGCCTTACCTTCATCGATAAGACGATCAACGCCACTGTTATGAGCTAATACCTCATATTTCACATCAAGGGTATTGGTCTCGTTATTTGAAACCAGTTCTCTTTTTCCAGGTACAGGTCTATCACCGATAAATGAATCGTGGATACCCCATATTGGATACGGATATGTTGCGGACTCTCTAATTTCCATATGCCTCAATTATCAGTGAGTAATTCTTAATACTTTCTACAGGGGTAAATTTAATAACATTGTTCTGTCCCTGCTTGAGATCGAAGCCGGCGATTTCGTTGTTATTATCTCCTACAATCCTACATCCTTCTGAGACTCGTTTCAGCTCCAAAGGCATTTTGCCGGATACTCCTTGCACATTTAATGCTATACGGCAACCCTCATAGTCCTGAGGAACCTTTATTACGAGTTTGCAAGCAAATTCTCCATCGTGTAACGGAACTAAAAACCTACTACTGCCATCAAGTTTTATTGCTTTCATGTGTTTGCCTTTTGGTGTATCTTTAGACTCGGTTCCTTCAACTTCACCCTCACCTTCTACAGCAGGAATCGTTGGAGGTGTTGGTGTAGGTGGTTCAGGGTTCGGTCCCGGTTCTGGATCTGGTCCTGATTTAGGCTCACCCCCTGGTTCGGCGGGAGGGATAGGTGTAGTAGGCGTTCCTTTTGCCTTTTTCTTCTTTTTGCCACCTTTCTTGGTCTCGAGAATGGTAATAGGTGTCTCACCAGTCTTTGTGTTTTTTACGCCTTCCGTAACATTTGTTGTAGGCCATATATTATCTTCTTCGGTATCCGATGTTCTATTTGAGGTGGACCCCAAACGATGCCTCTTTAGCGATGCGATAATTCTCTCCTTGTCTTTTTCTTCAGGGAAAACCTTTGCCTCACATGCTGCGACGAATGCCTTTATCGAATCCAGAGTTTTCTTTGCGGTATCCTTCTCTGTTTTATTAATATCTCTAAGTTCTGCAAGATCCCACTTATCGTGGGTAACATTCTCGGTCTTTCTCAGATATTTGCTTCCTACTCCATCACAGACGCAAATTGCATAGTATCCCTTATTATTGCGTCCCCTTTTTACCTCAATGACCATTGCGTTATCTCTCATGTAGACTACGCTGTCTCTTGATCCTGCTTCTTTAATGGAATCACTCTTCCACATTATTAAACGAGCCTTGCCAAGAAGCGGAAATTGCCCAGGAAAATCAGTTTCAGCCTCCAAGGTAATATGATCGTCATCTTCACCGTTTTTTGCCAGAACCTCAGCATAGTAAGGTCTCGGATTAAACTCTAACCATGGCGTATTGGTTCGTTTTGAATCATACTCACCGTACTCCCCATCAGGATAAAGCTCAATGAGCTTGTCATACAGGTTGTTTTTGTCAATATGGTCTCCCTCGACAGTAACGGTAAGCTGTCCCTCTGCAATTGCCTTAAAGAAACTGCGGAGTATCTCACGCTTCATGGTGATGATATCTTCCTCGTTTTTCTCTATTCCGAGAACATATGCATCCGTACCTGGCTTTCTCTCATGAATGCTTCTGGGATTTCACTGTCGAAGTTAGGTGATTCTCCGTCATGACTATCATAGAAAGCCGTAGATTCATAATTGGTAGACACTCCATATCCATCAGCAAGTTTGTGGTCACAAAGCTTGATGACGCCTTCTCCATACTTATTGCCGTCTTCATCCATTGTTGAATAATAGACAGCATTAATCCCAGAATTTACGAATCCGACCGTCTTGCCAAGTCCATGGCTTCCACCGGCGTTTTCGGTGTCTTTATAACTTGCGCTTGACTCCCTTACGCACGCCTTGAAGGCGCATGGCGTATCGTCGTCATCAACGTAAGACATACCCGTTGTGTTATAATCAGCAACCTTAAGATATCCCATTGTTGAGTCAAGGCGAGAGTCCATATATTCGATCTTGTTCTCATATGGATTCTTACTGTTTTCATAAGCCTTACAGTGGTCGCTACATGCAACCATTCTTTCTCTGAGGGAAAGAATAAGCTCAGGATACTCCCGACATATGAGTTCCCCATATGTAAACGACACCTCCACAGGGACATCAGGATTATTCTTTGAGTGCGCGTCCAATGAATTCTGGATATACTCTCTAACGAGACATCTAACCTTATTCTGGACGAAGGGTGCAAAAGAAGAATCTTCCCTACTTTGACCCATAGAGGCTTTGCGCCTGTCAAGGAAGTTCCATTTAGAACCAAGATCTTTACTGCTCATACAAATTACTTATTGAAAGTGAAGCCACCCTTGCTGTTCTGCTTGGTGAGTTCGTTAAGGTAAACATTTTTAGCGTCTTTAACTGCTTTGTTGATTTCTGCGAACATCTGCTCAACATCATCGGCATCATACTCATAATTATTCCTGTTTGCACAGTTTTGGAGGAGAGTTAAATAATTGAGAATCTTTGACACTCTTGTAGATGCGACCTTTGTAAATCGAGATCTTTTTGTAGAATCAGCCATTTTACCTATGATTAATATATTATACTTATCTATGTTATATAATACTTCCAAAGTATCACAATGCAAATATACAGAGTTTATGTTAAATATCAATAGATGCTCATAAATATTCATCAGATATTTCTATATTTACCATATATAGTAAAAAATAATGCAATTATAAATTTAAGACCTCTATAGATATTAGCTTGTATTTGCATTTCTGAATTTTATATGGCTATATTATACATCGGCAACGGCTTTGACCTTGCCCATAAAAACAAATCAAGTTATACCGTGTAATACGCAACACGCAAGTCCCCCATTTTATTTGCTTAAGGATTCCATAGCTCGATTCTCCTGATTTTCGTTTACAACGATTGTTTATCTGTTTTCCATCCGCTAGCTTGCTCCGGAGAGTTTGACAACTTCGCATCTGTAGGCATCTTTCCGGAGGAGGAACGTAATAAATCCTGAGTAGTCCTTGTCATAATCGGCATAGCCGATAATAGAACTTGCGACGATGCTCCACAATCTTGCAATTAAGTTCCTTATCCGAGAGTGCAATCTTTCCAAATTCATTGTCCATCAGTCTCTCCAGGTCGTATAGGTGGCGGGGCATTCTGAGACTTCTTGTCTCCGGCTTCTGGAACTCTTTATTCAGCAGGAATGCTTTTTCCAAAATTGTCCCTGGACGGTAGTACTGCCGATACCGTACATTCAGACTCCCCATCATCAGGGAAATGAGCATTTATGATTGAACTGATGCTCCGCAGCTCAAATGGTTCATCCATTGAAAGGCAAATGAGTTCAATCTCGACTCTCGAAGGCACATATGGAGAAGTGCAAGATGATACGTGACCTTGTTGATTTTTCTTTCATCTATGATGAATTAAACGGGAAGTATTGCCAGGATAATGGCCGTATGGCTGAAGACCCGGTGAGCCACAAAGGGCAAGACGGCTGCCGATGATCTGACTACCAGCATTGCCGAAGCAGCAAAAATCAACCTGCCAGCAATGAGATTGCGCTCCGATTATTCAGACGGAGACATTGACCGGGAAGAAGACTTTTACATTCTAAAACACACTCTCTGCCCTGCAGTTCTCACCGAAAACTGATTCATGACCAACGAGAAGGAATGCCGCTGGCTCCAGACAGAGGAAGCGATTGAATCAATTTCGAAGACGCACATAGAAGGGATTGTTAGGTATATTATTCAATACAAGAATATCTGATTCAGCGGATTCTATCCGTTATTTACAGGATGATATAGTTCGGAATGTAGTTGAAACAATTTATCATGAGTACTCTTTCTCAGATCTTTGTTTCCTGGAACTTCCAAAATCCCGTAGCCAAATGCTTTATTACTATATTTGCGAATAAGGGGGCTTACGTGATTAAACAATATATCAAGGGAAGACTCATACTTATTGATGTTATTGCACCTTAAAAATGAATTAAATACTCCAGAGACGAAATCAGCAAGTTGGATCCCTACTGAATGATGTGAATACTCGATATTCAAACTGTCTTTTACGTGGGAGTAATTCTTTATAAAGTCATTCCCGGAAATCAGTTCGTGGTACATATTCCTGAACAAATCGTTTTTCTCGGGATTAACCGGATCAACGAATAGGATAGCCAAATTTTCAGGGTCACTTTGAACCTCCATTTCTATCCTTCGAAGGATATCCTGAAAGTGAAATCTTAGAATTGTTTCTTCTGAATGAGACACAATCCTATTATCTGTAAAAGTGATGATTATGGTTGCATATTCCAATTGCGAAAGCAAATCAATCGAAGCTTTTACGAAATCCATGAGTTTGTCTTTTCCGATTTGTGAAAAGAATTTCAAGGATGCATCTTTCTCAAGAAAATGTTGTTGTGAGAGCATCCAAAGATGGCACCATTTAAATTCCGTATCTTGAGGTATCCCATATTGAACCTTCAGTGCCTTAAAATTGGCACTTAACTTTTTCCATTCGTCGGCTTTTATCATAATCGTTGACCTTACATAGTATGGCTGACGACTTAATTCCTTCTCTGACATATGTGACTTGTGATATCCACACTCATCACTAAAACAAAAATAAATTGCCATAAATAACGTGCTTGCAATCAAAATTAATCAAAGTTTTTCGAATGATTTGCAACGCATTAAAGAACTTATATTTCTTTACCTCAAAATGACATATTTATGTCTTAATCTTCGCCAGAAACGAGTGTCAACAATCATAATTGACGGCCTCATACAATGAAATAAAAAAGGGGCATTAAGCAGCGTCAATGAAACTCAGACATAGGAAGCAATCAAAGCAATTGTTATGACACATAGGGATGTAATTGGGTGCTAAATTTTACATCATGTAATCAGTCCTGTGAAATAATGTAGTATATTTGTGTGAACTATATCTGATATTGGGGAATGGATAAATACGCACAATTTAAACACATTCTGGAGTATTTCGTTGCTCATCTTGAATGGATTCAGAACAACGACACCTCTGGGCCCGGTTATGCTCAATATATCGCACCTATTGTAAAATCTCCAAATTTCAGGACAACTGGCCGCGGTTATAATGGAGACAATATCCAAAATGGAATTTCTCAATGGGAAAAGTTTTCTGAAGGAGTAGTCTGCGTTAATGTTCAGGACCAATTTGGCAAAAAACAATTCACCACAAAAAAATGCTATCTTAATTGGAGAGGCACTGGGGTAAATGTTATTGCACACTGGAAGGGCGGGCATATTGAATCGCTTGAAGTAATAAATTTCATATACTGGGAAGATCCTACACGTTGGGATCCAGGCGTTATCAGAACCAGCATTAAAGCACTTGGCCTGTTCGATGGTAAAGAATCTGCGAATAGTGACCTTGAAGCATTTTATATTTCATTCAGCAACCTCTTAAAACAGAATACCGACATGGCCAAAAATCAGACCTTCATCGACGCACTTTACGCAAACCATAATATCATCCTCAATGGAGCTCCGGGTACCGGTAAGACGTATCTTGCGAAGAACATAGCTGCGCAGGTGATAACTGGGAAAATCTTCACGCCAGAACTTGAGGATGATGACGTTTTTAAGACGCACTGTCAATTTGTGCAGTTCCATCCTTCATATGACTATACGGACTTCGTAGAAGGTTTGAGGCCGAAAAAAGTTGAAATGGGTGACATCACATTTGAGAGAAAGAATGGCATTTTCAAGGACTTCTGCGAGAAAGCCATTATATCTCTGAGGAATAATGAGGTTGATAACTTTAACGAGGCTTGGCAAGCTTTAATTGATGATCTTGACAACAAAGGGCAGTTATCAATTCCTTCCCTTTCTGGAGGCCGTCCAATCATAATTGAGCTCAACACATTAGGTGATGGCCTCGCAGAACGCACTTACGATGATACGCTTGATGGTGGCAAGGGCTGGATTCACGGTAAATCCAAATTCTTCAACAAGGAGCAAGTATATAACGTATATCGTGGACTGCCGGGAGTTCCATCAGGCGGACATGATAATTACCGTAAGGCAATAGTGAAGGAAATGAAGAAGTCATACGGCTTAAAGGACTATTCAAAAGGCGTTGAAGGCATCGACGACAACGGACTTCCTTATGTATTCATTATCGATGAGATTAACCGTGGAGAAATGTCTAAAATCTTCGGAGAGCTATTCTTCTCGATAGATCCAGGGTATCGCGGTAAGGCCGGAATGGTAAAAACACAGTATCAGAATCTTATTGAACCAACTGACACATTCTATGATGGCTTCTACGTTCCGAAGAACGTTTACATTATCGGGACAATGAATGACATCGACAGGAGTGTAGAAAGTATGGACTTTGCTATGCGCCGAAGATTTGCGTTCGAAGAGATTCTAGCGGAGAAAAATACTTCTATGCTTGATGGTATCAAAGAAAAAGATGTAGTTATTGCAAGGATGGCGGACATAAACCAGGTTATCTCATCTGAAGAAGAATTAGGTTCATCCTACCATATAGGAGGCGCATACTTCAAAAATGTGGAATTGTGCCGTAATAAAGACAAGGAGATTGACTGGAAACTATTCTGGGACAGATACCTATACAGGCTAGTATTCGAATATGTACGCGGATTTCAGAACAGGACAAGCCTTCTCAAAAAGATGGAAGATGCTATAGTTATCGACAAGACGGCAAAAGACAAACCTGCACAAAATTAACGTGGTTCATTTGACAGATAACAGCAATAAGACAATTCGCATCACACAAGATTGCGAAGATATTCGTCTGCTCGCCAATCAAACCATTGAGTCCCTCGTCAACAACAATCCAGGGCTGTTGGTATATCCCCAGTGCCTGAAGAATTGCGAAGACGACTTGAAAAGACAGTATATTCTGTCGGAGTATGAGCATGTGGACCAAGACCAGCAGAGATATATGAACATATCTACCGGGAATATCATTGGATTTATCGGAACTTCTTCTACTGATGTTTCTATATGTTCCAGATTCACAGGAAATGACGGTCTTGGACAGGATTTCTTCCTGCATTACATGCTTCAGCGTGTGTTGTCAATTAACCTATTCAATCTGAATCACAGCATTTCAACTGAAGACCAGGCATTTGACTTTCTTATTCTGCTGTTCCCAACATTTCTGAAAGATGCTGTTGCACAAGGAATATACAAAGAATATGTTTCAGTTCAACGCAATGACTCAAATGTTAAGGGCGTAATTGACATCAACAGACACTTAAACCGAAATGTCCCTTTCAATGGCTGTATTGCGTACAGGTCGCGAGAAATAAGCTACAACAATAGCGTAACACAAATCATCCGACACACCATAGAGTGCATTTTTGCCTCTCAATTTGGCAAAGCCGTACTATCATCCGATAAAGAAACTATAGAAGCAATCAACCAGATCAAAGCGGCAACGCCTACATACGCGAGAAATGACAGGCAAGCAATAATCAGGGAAAACTCGAAACCAGTCAGCCATCCATTCTTTACCAGATACCAAGATCTGCAAAAGATATGTTTAAGGATTTTGAGACATCAGAAGATAAAGTATGGTGCCAATGATAGCAGAATTAACGGCATCCTGTTTGACGCCTCGTGGCTTTGGGAGGAATACATAGCCAAATTGCTTCCATCATTCCAACATCCTCAAAACAGGAAAAGTACTGGAGGAATTTGTCTCGCCAAGAATCATGCATTACAGAGATATCCCGATTTTTACAAAGGAAAAAGCAACGGTATTGTCCTCGATGCCAAATATAAGCACGACATTTCAAGGGATGACGAACATCAGGTTATTTCATACATGTATCGTCTAAAAAGTCGGCTCGGTGGATTCTTGCTGCCAAGGGAATCATGCACATCAAAGATATCATACTCTTTACTCGGCTACGGGAATGAATTAAATATTTACTATCTGCAGATTCCTCAAGACGCACAATCATACAAAGATTTCTCTGATAAAATGCACGCTTTTGAGGAAGCATTTATCAATGAGCTTACCTCCTTATCGGTAACCGCAGCAAATATAATATAATCAAAGCGGTCAAGGTCGTGTTACTCCGCTAAATCTCCGTCACACCACCTTGGTTCCAGCCACTCCGGCACTCCGCGCCTGCGTGACTTCCATTCTATTGAGTTCCGCCCGGCAGACATTCACGTCCGCCATTCTGCCAGCCG
>FR882209.1:0-32596 GCA_000434935.1 Bacteroides sp. CAG:709
TATAACTCATTGAAAATCAACGCTTCCAGAAACAAAGCGTGGCCGCGTCCCGACCGACAGGAAAATAGACCGAAAAAACTCGCAAAGATTACCAAGTAATTATTTAAGGATTACTATATTTGCGGCGCTAAAAAGACGAACAAAATGAGAGCAGCGATTTATGGCGCGGGTTCTTTGGGAACCATATTGGGCGCATTCATAACCAGGAAAGGCGGACAGATAGACCTGATAAATCATAACGAGAAACATGTCGCGGCACTGCGACGCAATGGCGCTGTCATTACCGGCACATTGCAATTCATGCAAGCCGTCAACGCCTTGACTGACAAGGAAATGACAGGAAAATATGACATCATTTTCCTGATGACCAAGCAGCAGGCTAACCGCGAGGTCGTGAGTTTTCTGAAAGATTATCTGGCAGAAGACGGAGTCATAGTCACTATGCAGAACGGACTTCCGGAACCGCAGATAGCAGAAATCGTGGGAGAGAAAAGAGTGCTCGGCTGCACAGTCGCGTGGGGAGCCACGATGACTGAACCGGGAGTATGCGAATTGACAAGTTCGCCGGACAGCCTTACATTTTCATTGGGCAGCATCTTCAAGGAACGAGGCAACCATTTCGATGAAGTGAAGGCATTGCTGGAGATGATGGGTCCAGTGGAAGTGGATGAGAATTTCGTGGGCACACGCTGGAGCAAACTTCTTATAAACGCCTCATTCTCAGGCATGAGCGCAGTGCTCGGCTGTACTTTCGGCGAGGCTGCCGGAGACAAGGAGTCACGTCGGATTGTCCAGAAGCTGATAAAGGAATGCATCGACGTTTGCGCTGCGTCGGACATCAGAATCGAGCCGATACAGGGCAAGGATGTGGTGAAACTGCTAGACTACCGCAATCCCATCAAGAAAGCGATATCATTCTTCATTATCCCGATAGCCATCCGCAAGCATGCTGGATTGAAAGCCAGCATGTTGCAGGACATCGAGCGCGGCAAGAAGACAGAGGTGGACGCAATCAACGGCGCCGTTTGCTCACAAGGACGGAAGGTCAATGTGCCGACGCCGTGCAATGACAAGGTAGTGGAATTGATTCACCGCATCGAAAACGGCGAACTGACCCCCTGCCATGAAAATGTTCTTTTATTCAAATAGTTTCGCACATGACAGCACTCGCGAAACACCGCGCATAGAGCCCGGCAGGACGATGGTAAGTCCCTTTCCCCGAGGGGAGGGATTTAGGGTGGGGGTAACGTAGTAAAAGCGCGAGGGCCTGAAACCCCCACACTACTATAGACGTCATTATAATGACAGCACTCGCGAAACTCGCATTAAACATTAAAACAACTTCGCAGCAGCTACCGCGCAATTGATACCGTCGATGGCTGATGATACGATACCGCCGGAGTAACCTGCGCCTTCTCCACATGGGAAGAGGCCGGGAACCTGAGGGCATTGGAAATCATCGCCCCGGACGATGCGTACAGGAGATGAAGTACGGGATTCCACGCCGAGCAGGAGGGCATCCTCGGTGTAATAACCGCGCATCTTGTTGTTGATCAGAGGGAATGCCTTCTGGAGACGGGATGACACACATTCAGGAAGAAGCTCGTACAACGGAGCTGACACTACGCCCGGACGATATGACGTTTCAGGAAGATCCTCGGACATCTGCTCCTCACAGAAATCCACCATACGCTGAGCAGGAGCGCAAAGCTTGTTCACCACGCCGTTTTCATCTGCTTCGGCATGTTCCGCAGCATAGTCGAACATCTTCTTCTCCACATCGTGCTGGAAATTCAGGAGAGAGAAAACACCATCCTTCTTATACTCTTCCGGAACATCATCCGGTTCGATAGACACTACGACACCGGCATTGGCCCACTTGGAATTGCGCGCAGAATTGGACATGCCGTTGAGCACCGTATAGCCGTCCTCGGTGGAAGAAGGCACGAGGATACCGCCAGGGCACATGCAGAAGGAGAACACTCCCCTGTCGTCAACCTGCTCCACGAATGAATACTCGGCAGCCGGGAAGCCAGGTTCCCACTGGCCGCGATAACGGATCTTGTTGATAAGCGCCTGCGGATGCTCCACACGGACACCCATTGCAAAACCCTTTGCCTGAAGTTCGCAGCCCTTGCCCTGGAGCATTTCGTAAACGTCGCGGGCAGAATGACCGGTCGCCAAAATAACGGCTTTCGCCTTGTATGTCAATGTCTTATTGTCATTCTTTTCATCGATGGCAGTAACGGTGATGACGCCGTCTTCAGCCCTTTCGATATCAGAAACCCTGTTTTGGAAATGATATTCTCCGCCATGTTCAATGATACATTCGCGGATGTTGCTGACAAGTCTCGGAAGCTTGTCGGTTCCGATATGCGGATGCGCATCCACGATAATGGACGGGTCTGCTCCAAAATTCACGAACTGATAGAGGACCTCGCGGTTGTCGCCACGCTTGGAAGAACGTGTAAAGAGCTTGCCGTCAGAGAATGTGCCTGCTCCACCCTCGCCATAGCAATAGTTGGAATCAGGGTTCACGACACCCGTGCGTGAAAGCTTCGCAATGTCCGGTTTTCTTCCGCTTACATCCTTTCCGCGCTCCAGCACGACAGGCTTGAGCCCCAATGTCAGGAGTTTCAATGCAGCGAACATTCCGGCAGGACCAGATCCTACCACAATGACAGGTTCTGCATTATGAACATCCTGATACTCAGGAAGTTTATATTCCTCATAAGGCTCATCCTTCTTGTAAGCCTCCACTCTGTAGCGCATCGTGACATCACCCCTGGCATCGATGGAACGATGCACGATATGACAATGTGCATCAGCATTGACCATTGTCGGCTGGTATGACTTGGTCGGGTCAATGACATTGATCACGGCGTTAGGTCTGAGGTGCAGGGCTTCGGCCGCTGCCATCCTGATATCATCCAATCTTGGTTCACGTCCCATCCTGCAGGACACTTCAAATTCTATCATATATTAACTATTCTAACAACTTACTGAGTTTTTCAAAATAACGAGGGTGTCAATGTTCGAAGGTTACGACCCAACGCGCTTTTATCACGTTACCCTCTCCCTAAATCCCTCCCCTCGGGGTAGGGACTTATTTCGCCCTCCCGGGCTCTAAATATTAAAAATCCGCGATGCGGGAAACGGGGGCGACATCGAGCGGAGTGCGTTCACCGGCGAGGTAGTGATAGTAGCCGGCTATGGCAATCATGGCGGCATTGTCCGTAGTGAACTTGAACTCAGGCAGATACGTGTTCCAGCCACGCTTCTTGCCCTCCTCCTCGATACGGTTTCGCAATCCGCTGTTCGCAGACACGCCGCCTCCGATTGTTATCTCCTTGATACCGGTCTGCTTGGCAGCCTTTATCAATTTATCCAACAATATGTCTATCAATGCTTTCTGGAAACTTGCACAGATATCTTCCTTGTTCTTCTCCATGAACTCCGGATCCTTGGCCATCTCATCCCTCACGAAATAAAGCAGGGATGTCTTGATACCGCTGAAACTGTAGTCCAGACCCGGAATATGCGGTTTGGCGAACTTGAACCGTTCAGGATTGCCTAGTTTCGCGAGCTTGTCTATCACAGGCCCGCCCGGATATCCGAGCCCCATCATTTTCGAACACTTGTCGAAAGCCTCGCCCACAGCATCATCTATCGTCTGGCCCAAAATCTCATAATCCAGAGGGCCGTTCACCTTTACAATCTGAGAATTCCCTCCTGAAACCAGAAGGCAGAGATACGGGAACTCCGGATGATGATTCTCCTTGTCATACTGCTTCACGAAATCCGCAAGTATATGACCTTGAAGATGATTGACCATGATTACAGGTATCCCGAGAGAAACGCCGAGAGCCTTGGCGAAAGAAGTTCCGACCAGGAGCGAACCGAGAAGGCCCGGCCCTCTGGTAAATGCAATCGCCGTGAGCTCCTCAGGCTTCACGCCCGCCTTCTCCAGCGCCTGGCTGACAACAGGAACAATGTTCTGCTCGTGCGCCCTGGATGCAAGTTCCGGCACGACCCCGCCGTAATCCTTGTGAACCTGCTGGCTGGCAATGACATTGGACAGAAGATATCCGTCCCGTATAACAGCTGCGGAAGTGTCATCGCACGATGACTCTATTCCGAGAATGATGTCTGAATGTTCCATGTGTCTTTCAAAAAACTCCAATCTGAACCGCAAAGGTAATATAATTTAGAGATATTTTATGTAAGTTTGTAAGATAATATAAGTATAAAAAAAGGACAGGTCGGTATCAGGAAGACAGTAAAAATATTATATCTGCTGATAGTTGTCGTGACGGCACTCATTGTCGCTGCGCTTATTGCCGTGCAATCCCCTAAAGTCCAGACCTTCCTTGCGGAAAAGGCACTGCACTCCCTGGAAAACAGCATTGACGGAAGAATAAGCATCGGAAAAATCCATATCGACCCATTCAAAGCAGTAGTAATCAAAGATTTGGCCGTCATTGACAATCACCCTTACAGGGACTCGGCCGGCATGATGGCGACAGACACGCTTTTCCGCGCGAGGTACGTTTCCGCCACATTCGGCATAAAGACATTGATAAACGACGGCAGCATCAGCCTCTCCACAGCGAAAGTGACTGACGGACTTTTCTTCCTGGTAATCGAGCCGGGAGACAGCACGGCAGCGGACACTTCGGGCACCATCAACCTGAAACGGATTTTCCGACTCGGCAACGGCAACAAGGAAAAGGAGAAAAACGACAAGGAAATTTTCTCCATCTCGGACGTAGAACTGGACGGCATGGCATTCAGGATGAGGAACTTCCGTAAAGACGCCACGCAATACGCCAGCGACGAAATGAACTGGTTCGATCTCGATGTGGAAGACATCAAACTGAAAGGCAGGAATTTAAGGCTGAAAGGAGGCGTGATGTCCGGAAACTGCGACAGATTGTCGTTCAGGGAGAAAAGCGGATTCGTCTGCCACCTCATGTCGGGAAGCGCCAAGGTCGGCAACGGCAAGACCATCGTCGACAATCTCCGCATCATAGACAACTGGTCGGACATTGACATCCCGAGCCTGAAAATGACCTACAAGGACACGGATGCCTGGTCAGACTTCATAAATGCAGTACGGCTCCAGGGTGACATCCGCCCGAGCATGGTGAGCATGAACACATTGGGATACTTCGCTCCGGCGCTCAAACGGTTCCGCATGACGGCAAGCCTGAACGGGCACGTCGAAGGCTATATCAATGACCTGCACCTGAAAAACATAAAATTCGAGTCCGCTGACGTCGAAGGTTTCACCAAATGGGACAATGCCCATGGACGCGGCATTTCCGGCGACCTCAGCGGTTCCATCATCGGCCTGCCGGATTCACAGGGCATGCTGCTGGAAGCGGATGTCAGGAAAATCCGTTTCTCATCCCGAGGCCTGGAGCGCTTCATCAAGGGCTGGGCACCTGACGCCGCATTGAAAATCAGTAACTTATGTAAAGGCGAGACAGCCACGTTCACTGGACGCATGAGAGGACCGCTGAACAGGCTTTCGGTACGCGGTTCCATTCACAGCGGCTTCGGAAAAGTCACCGCCGACATCGGAATCAGAAATATCATTGACAAGTACAGACCGATGGAAATCGGAGGACAGATTTCCACTGAAGGCTTGGAAATCAACAAGATAGTCGACAACATCCCCGTAGGGAAATGCACCATGCGTTCCGGTCTTTCCGCCACGCTCGGCAAAAACGGCCCGGAAATGACCATCGACTCCCTCAAGGTGGACCATCTGGAGGTGCTGAACTACGGATATACTGGAATTGCCGCCGCCGGAACATTCAGTCAGGATGCGTTCAACGGACGTATCGTATGCAGCGACCCGAACCTGAACTTCCTCTTCCAGGGAATATTCTCATTGTCATCAAAGACGCAAAACGCTCTGTATCAATTCTATGCAAATCTCGGATACGCAGATCTGCATGCCTTGAACATTGACAAGCGAGGAACTTCCAGAATCAGTCTGACGACACAGGCAAACTTCACGCGCGTAAGCGGCGAAGAGATTCTGGGCAACATCAACGTGAATGGCATTGTCCTCGAAGACGAGCACGGCAGACACAATGTCGGCGACATCGAGATTTCGTCATACGCGAACAATGACCTGAACCGCGTGAAATTCAAGTCCGGATTCGCGGACGGCACATATTCCGGCACCCGGTTCTTCAAGAGTTTCATCAATGACATCAAGACAGTCGCGACAAGCGGGTCCCTGCCTTCATTGCGCCTGGGAAGCGGGAATTGGGACAGGAACAAATACGATGCATCCATACGTTTCCATGACACCAAGGACATCATGTCGTTCTTCGCACCAGGCGTCTACATCGCCGACAGCACGGCATTGAACCTCAGCATCGCGCGTGACGGAAACCTTAAAGCGAGCCTGACGTCCGGACGTATTGCCTTCAAGGACAAATACTTGAAAGGCATTGACCTGAAACTTGGGAATCCTGACGGCAGCATTGAAGGAACATTGAAAGCGGACGAGATGAAGTTCGCGCCGATGCTCGTGAAGTCGGGCAAGGTCAATGTTTACGCGAAGAAGGATTCCATAGGGGCAAGATTCAGTTATGACAATGCGACCGAACTCCAGAACCGCGGTGACCTGATCCTCAGGGGACGCATATATCGCGATGACAACGATTCATTGGCAATAAGCACCAATTTCGACCCGTCATATATCTATCTGAAATCCAGACTGTGGAAAATCACATCGTCCAAGATGGATTTCTACAGCGGTGGCGCACAAATCGGGAACCTGCGGCTCACGGGAGACGACCAGGAGATAAGGCTGAACGGCGGATACTCCGCCACAGAGAACGACACCCTCAGGCTGAACATGGAGAAATTCGACATTTCCATGGCCAATGCTTTCTCGAATCAGGAATTGGGACTGGAAGGCCGGATGACCGGACAGGCGATGCTGATATCACGCACGGACGACCAGGCGGGAGTCCTCATGCGTCTGCAGAGCGACTCCACCATGTTCGGAGGCCACCGGGCCGGCACCGTGAAGGTCGCTTGCGTATGGGATGACGAGGGCAAAAAGTTCAATTTCCTGTGCCGCAATTCATTGGACGGAGTACAGACGCTGGATGCTTCGGGGCATTTCTTCCCCAAGCAGAAAACATTGGACGGCAACCTGTCGCTCAACGGACTGGATGCAGGTTATGCCCTGCCGTTCCTGAAATCATTGTTCAGCAACATTGAAGGCAGCCTTTCCGGAGACATCGCATTCAACGGACCGCTGGACAACATTGAAATAAGCAGCAAGGAACTGAGGTTCAACCGTACGAAGCTGCGGGTGGACTTCACGAACGTGGAATATACCGCCGACGGTCCGGTGACGCTCGACAGCAAGGGTGCGAGGTTCGAAAATGTCACGATAACCGACAGGTTCAATGAGAAGGGCACGGTGAGCGGCAGCATCTTGTGGGACCATTTCCGTGACATGAGTTTCGACACGGACATCAAGTTCCGCCAGATGGAGGTGCTGAATCTCGGAGAAAATGACAATCCTGTTTTCTATGGCAATGTTTCCGCGACGGGAGACCTGACCATCACCGGACAGCTGAATTCCATATTGCTGTCAGCGGATGCACGCACGGCGAAGAGAGGAGAATTCCACATACCGATGAACACCGCTTCATCAGCCGGAAAGTCCAACTTGCTGACATTCAAGAAGCCATACAGGGAAATCCGCATTGACCCTTACGACGAAATGATGCGGAAACTGAAGGAGAAGGAAAAGAAGGCCAATGACTTGGGCATCAAGCTGAGAATCAATGCCACGCCGGACATTACCGCCAGCCTGGAAATCGACAAGGCCGCAGGAAACGTGCTTACGGGCAACGGCAACGGTCTGATCGACGTGGAAGTGAGACCGGGCATCGGACTCTTCACCATAAACGGCAACTATATCATTTCCAACGGAACTTACCATTTCGTGGCGCTGGGAATAGCGAAAAGGGATTTCTCCATACAGGACGGAAGTTCCATCAGGTTCAATGGCGACATTATGGACAGCAACTTGGATATCAATGCGTTATACAAGACCAAGGCTTCGGTCGGGACGCTGATTTCCGACACCACGTCCACCGCCAGAAGGACAGTCGAATGCGGAATTGCCATCACGGACAAGCTGAGCAATCCGAGGCTGGATTTCTCCATCAACATCCCTGACCTGGACCCGACGACGCAGAGCCGCGTGGAAAGTGCATTGAACACGCAGGACAAGATTCAGAAACAGCTTCTGGCCCTGTTGCTTTCGAACAGTTTCCTGCCTGACGAGCAGTCCGGCATCACCAACACGTCTTCGTCAATGCTGTATTCCAATGTTTCGGAAATCATGGCGGGGCAACTTAACAACATCTTGCAGAAACTGAACATACCTGTCGACTTCGGGCTTGATTATCAGCAAAGTGCAGGCGGAACGGATATCTTCGACGTGGCATTGTCCACCGCCTTGTTCAACAACCGTGTGGTGGTGAACGGCACCATCGGCAACAGGCAGTACAACTCCACTTCGTCAGGAAGCGAGGTCGTGGGAGACCTGGACATCGACGTAAAACTGGACCGTCCGGGGGCATTGAGACTGAACCTTTTCTCGCATTCGGCAGACCAGTACACCAATTATCTGGACAATTCCCAGAGAAACGGCATCGGTATCACTTATCAGAAAGAATATGACCGCATCGGTGAATTCATACGCAACCTTTTCAGGAGCAGACGCAAAAAACAGGAGCTGGAGGCCGAGCGCCAGCAGGCTCTCATGAATGAACGGAAAGTGCGGATAAAGATCAATGCGGATAAAAACGAAAAGAAAAATGGAAAACGCAGATAGACGGGGCAGGCTGTTCCTGATTCCCTCGCCACTCGGGGAAAACGACCCGAAAGAAGTCATCCCGGAAGGAGTATTGTCAATGCTGCCGAAGCTTCACACATACGTAGTGGAGGCGACGAGGACAGCCAGACGGTATCTCTCCGCAGCCGGACTGAAAGGACATATACAAGAGCTTGAGTTTCATGAGCTTAACGAGCATACCAAACCGGAAGAAGTGGAGGCGCTGCTGCCTCTTTTCAATGACGGCAACGATGTAGGACTCATAACGGAAGCCGGACTTCCGGCCGTAGCCGACCCCGGCGCGCAACTGGTAAGCCTGTGCCATAAACATGGTATCGAGGTAGTGCCGTGTTCGGGGCCGTCATCTCTGATGCTTGCGCTCATGGCTTCAGGACTCAACGGACAGTCATTTGCATTCCTCGGCTACATACCCGCCAAAACGGATGAACGCAGACAGGCATTGAAAAGCATTGAACGTCATTCAGCATCGGAAAGGCAGACGAAGATATTCATCGAGACGCCTTACAGGAACGACTCGCTGCTGGCTGACATCCTGGCCAACTGTCAGGGAAGCACGGAGTTATGCATTGCAGCGAACATTACCATGCCGGACGCATATATCCGCACCAGGACGATAGACGGATGGAAACGGGAGATTGCCGGACGTAAGGATTTTATCGGAAAGCGCCCATGCGTGTTCCTCATTCTCGCACATTGATATGACTAAAAAAGCATCTTACATAACGCTGGGCTGCAAGCTCAATTACGCTGAGACTTCGACTTACGAACGTGGCTTCATGAAAGAGGGCTACGAGTCGGTTCCATGGTCGGAAAAGGCCGATCTGTACATCATCAACACCTGTTCCGTAACAGAACATGCCGACCGCAAGTCGCGCAATATCATACGGAAGATCCACCGCACTGCTCCGGATGCAACCGTCATTGTCACAGGCTGTTACGCGCAACTGAAAAGAGCCGAGGTCGAATCGCTCGAAGGTGTGAGCCTCGTGTTCGGGGCCAATGAAAAGGGGTCGCTGGTGAAGACCACGCTGGAGTTCATCGACGGGCGCAATGTCATCCGGGACAATGCTGATGTCAATGATGCCGTCACGTTCGCTGCCTATTCAAGCGGCGAGGAGCGCACCAGGTCATTCCTGAAAGTCCAGGACGGTTGCGACAATTTCTGCGCATATTGCACCGTACCTTTCGCCAGGGGCAGGAGCAGGAGCATTTCCATTGCGGAGGCTGTGGAGGAAGCGAAGAGAATCGCCGCTTCGGGAGTGCGTGAAATCGTGCTGACCGGTGTCAATACAGGTGACTTCGGAAGGAAGAGCGGGGAAAGTTTTCTGGATCTGCTGAAGTCATTGAACGAGGTGGAAGGCATTGAAAGATACCGTATTTCATCTATTGAGCCGAACCTTTTGACTGATGAAATCGTGGATTGGATAGCTTCCGGGACCAAGTTCCAGCCGCATTTCCACATTCCGCTCCAGAGCGGCAGCGATACCCTGCTGAAGGATGTCGGCAGGAAATATTCCACGGAGTTTTTCGCGTCCAAAATAGATTACATACGCGAAAAGATGAATCCGAAACCGGGAGACGGGTCCGGCAGGCCGGATGTGTTTTTCGGAATCGACGTCATCGCCGGACTTCCAGGAGAAACGGACGAACTGTTCATGGAAACATATAACTTTCTGAAAGACAGGATAAAGCCGGCATTCATCCATATCTTCCCTTATTCACGTAGAGCCGGCACGAGGTCGGCTGCACGCAAGGACCAGGTGCAGGATTGTGTCAAGACCAAACGTGTGGCGATGCTTGAAGAACTTTGCAAATCACTGAATGAAGAGTTCACCGCGTCACAGAAAGGCGTCAAGGAACGTGTGTTGTTCGAGGAGAGCAACAACGGGGGCATGATGAGCGGCTACACCGGCAATTATATCAAGGTGGAGAGGCCATGGGACGAGAAGCTGGCCGGGCAAATCGTGGAGGTCACATTATGAAGACACGCCTGACTTTTCTGGGTACCGGCACGTCGCAAGGCATCCCCATTATCGGCTGCAAATGTCCGGTTTGCCGCAGCAATGACCTGAAAGACAAGCGTTTCCGTTCAGCAGCATTCGTGGAGTACGGCGGGCTGTCCATCTTGGTGGATGCCGGTCCGGATTTCAGGATGCAGATGCTTGCACATGACATTTCTCATCTGGATGCCATACTCTTGACTCATGACCATAGGGATCACACCGGAGGGCTGGATGACGTAAGGTCATTGAACTATATCGACCAGCGGGCGGCTGAGATTTATTGCGAAGAGCCCGTGCTGGAGTCGCTCAAAAAAAGTTTCGCATACGTTTTCGAGGAGAACAAGTACCCAGGAGCTCCGGAGTGGAACATTCATCTGATAGACGAACGGCCTTTCTTCGTGGAGCCTGGTGATGAGGACCGCAAACTAATTTGGGTCCACGACAGAGGATATTGCTGGCAAACTGCTGACGGCGAGCTGATTCCGACGAATGACCGGAAGGCTACTCCTGCCGAAACTGCTGATGATCCGTCTTTCAAGGGAGGCTTGGTCTCCTCTACCGGGCGCGGCGTGGAAATTATCCCGATAAGGGGCATGCATGACAAGATGCCGGTGCTGGGTTTCCGTTTCGGTGACATTGCCTATATCACGGACATGAGCCTTCTGCCGGACCGGGAACTGAAAAAACTGCAGGGCCTGAAGCATGTAACCCTGAATACTGTCGGCTACAAGCCTCACCATTCGCATTTTTCTCTGTATCAAGCAATTGACGTTGCCAGAAAAATCGGAGCGAAGCACACGTGGCTGACTCACCTGTCGCATAATTTCCCTGTCTACATGGATTTCGCAGCCCAACTGCGCGAACTGGCGCCAGACATGGATATCCAGCCGGCCTACGACGGTCTGAGCATTGAGGCTTAGCGGCTTGCCAACCCGGTCTGGTCGAAAAACCAGGCAATTTTCGGGAGCAACGCCTATACGCGACGCCTATAAAAAAAAGGACTCCGAAAACGGAGTCCCTTTTTTGTGTTATGTAATCCGTAGGGCAAAACCCATACGGAAATCTTTGACTAGAGCTGTGGACCAGCCTTTACGAGAGCCTTGCCTGCGCGGTTGCCTTCGTATTTGCCGAAGTTCTTGATGAACCTTGCAGCGAGGTCCTTGGCCTTAACTTCCCAGTCAGCAGCATTTGCATATGTGTCGCGTGGATCGAGGATCTTAGGATCAACGCCTGCAAGCTGTGTAGGAACTACGAAGTTGAAGTAAGGGATAGTCTTGGTAGGAGCGCTGTCGATGCTGTGATCGAGGATAGCGTCGATGATACCACGGGTATCACGGATAGAGATACGTTTTCCCGTACCGTTCCAGCCAGTGTTTACGAGGTATGCCTTGGCACCGCTCTTCTTCATGTGGCGAACGAGCTCCTCTGCATACTTTGTAGGGTGGAGTTCGAGGAATGCCTGTCCGAAGCAAGCTGAGAATGTAGGAGTAGGCTCGGTGATACCGCGCTCTGTACCTGCAAGCTTAGCTGTGAAGCCTGAAAGGAAGTAGTACTTGGTCTGCTCAGGATCGAGGATAGATACTGGAGGAAGTACTCCGAATGCATCAGCTGAAAGGAAGATAACCTGCTTTGCAGCTGGAGCGTGTGATACAGGACGTACGATGTTCTTGATGTGATAGATAGGGTAAGATACACGAGTGTTCTCGGTAACGCTCTTGTCAGCGAAGTCAATCTTGCCGTTCTCATCAACAGTCACGTTCTCAAGGAGAGCGTCACGAGTGATGGCACCGTAGATATCCGGTTCAGACTCTTTGTCGAGGTTGATGACCTTAGCGTAGCAACCGCCTTCGAGGTTGAAGATACCGTTGTTGTCCCAGCCGTGCTCGTCGTCACCGATGAGGAGACGCTTAGGATCGGTAGAAAGGGTTGTCTTGCCAGTTCCTGAAAGACCGAAGAAGATAGCTGTGTTCTCGCCGTTCTTGTCAGTGTTTGCAGAGCAGTGCATAGAAGCGATGCCCTTGAGAGGCAGGAAGTAGTTCATCATAGAGAACATACCCTTCTTCATCTCACCGCCATACCATGTATTGAGGATAACCTGCTCGTGAGAAGTTACGTTGAAGAGAACAGCAGTCTCTGAACGGAGGCCGAGTTCCTCGTGATTCTCAACTTTAGCTTTTGCTGCGCAGTATACTACGAAATCAGGCTCCTGATCGAACTCTTTCTGGTTCTTAGGACGGATGAACATATTGGTAACGAAGTGTGCCTGCCATGCAACCTCCATGATGAAACGTACTTTCATTCTGGTGTTCTCGTTTGCACCGCAGAAACCGTCAACTACGAAAAGTCTCTTGCCTGAAAGCTGTTTTACAGCGAGTTTCTTGCAAGCTTTCCAAGTCTTCTCTGAAGCAGGATGGTTGTCGTTAGGATACTCAGGAGTGTTCCACCATACGGTGTCCTTCGAGGTCTTGTCCATAACGATGTACTTGTCCTTAGGGGAACGTCCGGTGTAGATACCAGTCATAACGTTGATTGCACCGAGCTCGGTCTCCTGACCTTTCTCATAACCGGTAAGCTCCGGCCTTGTCTCCTCGTTGAAGAGAACTTCATAAGATGGGTTGTAAAGGACTTCTTTTACACCTTTAATTCCATACTTGCTTAAATCCAATGTTGGCATAATAAAAAAATAATATTTTAGATATTATAACTAATTTCCAGTTTTCAGCAGGTTTTTCATCCTCCCTTCAAAGCCTTCAGTCAAAACCATCCGCAAAATTAAATAATTTCACAATTACTACCACAATTGCAGTCTGAAAATTTACTAATTTTGCAAAAAACCATCCGACTGTACTTGCAAAAATTTTGCCATGTTTAAAAAGATGGACAAAATATGATGACATCACCTCTTGATATATTGAAGGAGTATTGGGGATACTCTTCTTTCCGACCGATGCAGGACAAAATCGTCAATACCGCATTGGCCGGCAAGGACGTACTCGCCATTCTTCCTACCGGAGGCGGAAAATCAGTCTGTTTCCAGGTCCCGACAATGCTGAAAGACGGGATGGCGCTGGTCATCACTCCCCTCATCGCCTTGATGAAAGACCAGGTACAGAACCTGAATGACAGGGGAATAAAAGCGCTCGCCGTTTATGCCGGAATGAACAAGAGAGAGGTCGACCTGGCATTGAACAATGCCGCCTACGGGGATGTGAAGTTTTTATACATTTCACCGGAACGACTGAATACCAGGCTGTTCAAGTCATACCTGGAAGTCCTCAACATCTGTTTCATAGTCATTGACGAGGCACATTGCATATCCCAATGGGGCTATGATTTCAGGCCGGATTATCTGCAAATCGGCAAGATCAGAGAGGTCGTTGACGCGCCGGTGATAGCATTGACCGCCACTGCCACGCCCGAAGTCGCCGACGACATCATGGAGAAACTCGGCTTCAAGGAAAAGACATTGCTGAAAAGCGGATTCGAAAGGCCGAACCTGTCCTACATTGTCCGCAAATGCGAAGACAAGATGGGGCAGATGATAAATATCTGCAACGGCGTTCCGGGCACGGGAATCGTGTATGTCCGCAGCCGGAAGAAGACCGAGGAACTCGCCGCCGCGCTCGCTGCCGTCGGCATTTCATCGTCATTCTACCATGCCGGCCTCCGTCACGAGCAAAGGATGAAGCGCCAGGAGGACTGGAAGAGCGGAAAAACCAGGGTGATGGTCTGTACCAATGCTTTCGGAATGGGGATTGACAAGCCGGATGTCCGTTTCGTCGTTCACATGGACATGCCGGACGCTCCGGAGGCGTATTTCCAGGAAGCGGGAAGAGCAGGCCGCGACGGGCTGCATTCTTTCGCCGTATTGCTCTGGAACTCGACGGATATCCGCCGGCTGCACCAGCTGGAGACCATTTCTTTCCCGACATTGGAATACATTGAAGATATATATCATAAGGTATATGCGTTTTTCGAGATCGCGTACGGGCAGGGACTCGGGCGGCAGCTGAAATTCGATTTGAACGAGTTTTGCCGCAGGTTCTCATTGAACAGGTCCTCTGCGTATTACGCGATCCGCTACTTGGAAAGAGAAGGACATTGGACCTACTCCGAGGAGCTTGAAACGCCGACCCGCATAAGAATCTCCGTCAACCGCGACGACCTGTACGACGTCGGTTTCGACTCCCCTTCAATGCTCAATGTAATAGAATGTCTGATAAGAAGTTACGTAGGCATTTTCTCGTTCACCGTTCCGATAGACGAGGAATATGTGGCAGGAAAATGCGGGATGGGCATTCCGCAGCTGCGGCAGACATTGTACGAACTTTCGGTGGAACACATTATCGCATATATCCCGGGAGATATCGCCAACGTGCTGACTCTCCATAGCGAGCATCTCGCCCTGGGCAATGTGAAGCTTTCCCCGCAGCGCTACAAGATGCTGAAAGAAACATGGCACAAACGCATGGAGACCATGATAGAGTATGTCAGCGAAGAGGATGTGTGCCGTTCCAGGTTCCTTCTTGCGTATTTCGGCCAGGAGGAATCGGAAGACTGCGGGAATTGCGACATCTGCCGGAAGAAACGCGCCGTCAAGCCACAGCAAAAAGAGACATTGAAATCATATGTCAATGATGAGCTGCACGGGCAATACACTCTCCGTCAGGTAATCGGGCATTTTTCCAGTCCGGAATCCGGCAATCCGCAGGAAATCGCCGGAATGCTCAGCGCATTGATAGAATCCGGGGAAATTCCGCCATATACCAGCTAGTGTCCGGAAAAAATAGCTGGTTTCCGAAAGAAGTGGTAACTTTGCCGGCTGATATGGAAAGATTGAGTAAGGACACCCTTCTCGGAATGCTCCGGGGAGGAGATGCGATGACTTTCGGACAGCAGGCCAAGCTTGCGGGCATAATGAGTTTGCCGGCAATAATGGCGCAGCTTTCGTCAGTGCTGATGCAATTCATTGACTCCGCAATGGTAGGTAATCTCGGGGTCAATGCCGCCGCATCGGTGGGTCTGATGTCCACGTGCACATGGATGTTCGGCGGATTCTGTTCAGCTGCTGCGGCAGGTTTTTTCGTGCCTGCGGCCCACCTTATCGGTGCAAAAGATTTCCAGGGAGCACGCAAGATTCTCAGGCAAGGCATTACCGCCCTGCTGACATTCAGCATAATAATATCATTGACAGGCATCAGCATCAGCCAGGCATTGCCGGGATGGCTGGGAGGTGCCGAGGAGATACGTCACGACGCCGGAATGTATTTCATGATAGTCATGGCGGGACTGCCGGCCCTCCAGTTCGAGTTTTTCGGCGCAGGAATGCTGCAGAGCAGCGGCAACATGAAGATTCCCAGCATGATGAGTATCGTAATGTGTGTTCTGGACGTCTGCTTCAACTTCATGCTCATCTATCCTTCGAGAACATTGACATTGTCCGGCATGGAGATTTTCATCCCGGGCGCCGGCATGGGCGTGGAAGGCGCGGCATTGGGCACAGTGCTGGCAGAATGCACCACGGTCGGGATCTTGATGTCCTATATCCTTTTCCGTTCCAAGGAACTGCATATCATCGGACGCGGTGAGCGCGGCAGTTTCATCCCTACAAGGGTCTGCATCAGCAACGCATTGACTATCAGCGCACCGATGGCATTGCAAAATATCATTATGAGGGGAGCGCATGTGCTGAGCACGATTATTGTGGCGCCTCTGGGAACCATCGCCATTGCGGCCAATGCTTTCGCGATAACGGCGGAGAGTTTCTGCTACATGCCGGGATATGGTATCGCGGATGCGGCGACATCGCTCATCGGCCAAAGCCTCGGCGCGAAACGGAAAGAACTTGCGAAGGGATTCGCCCGGATTACCGTCGGACTCGGCATGACGGTGATGAGCGTTATGGCAATAATAATGTACGCTCTCGCCCCTGTTTTCATCGGATTGATGTCCAATGATGCCGAAGTCGTGGCACTGGGTGCCCATGTCCTCCGGATAGAATGTTTCGCCGAGACAATGTTCGCCGCATCCATCGTCGGCTACGGAGTCTGTGTCGGCGCCGGTGACACATTGATACCTAGCACAATAAACTTCTCGGCAATGTGGATTTTCCGCATAATCCCTGCGTTTTTCCTCACGAAAACCATGGGCCTGGCCGGATTCTGGATCAGCATGTGCGTCGAACTGAATATCAGGGGGTTGCTGTTCCTTTGGAGGCTCAAGAGCGGAAAGTGGCTGAACGTACGCATGAAGGTAGACAACATTGAAATAAAATAATATATGGAAAAGATTATCGGTCAAGAGTTTATCGGCGAAAGGCCGCTCTATTGCAGACACGGGCTGTATCTTGAGAACGTGAAGATTCACAGAGGCGAGTCAGCGTTGAAGGAAACAAGCGACATTACCGCTGTCAATTGCGTATTCGAGGGCAAATATCCATTCTGGTGCTGCGAGAACTTCATCGTGAAGAATTGCCTTTTCACAGGTGGAGCCAGAGCCGCATTGTGGTACTCGAAAAATCTGGAAATGACTGACACATACGTAGATGCGCCCAAAATGTTCCGCGAGATGGATGGCATCAAATTGAAAAACGTGCAGATTCCGGGAGCTGCGGAAACACTGTGGCACTGCAAGAACATCGGGCTGGACAATGTAAGCGCAGACCATGCCGACTATATTTTCATGCACTGCAGTGACATAAAGATCCGTAATTTCCGCCTGGACGGCAACTACTCGTTCCAATATTGCAAAAACGTGGAAATTCACGATTCCATCCTCAATACGAAAGATGCATTCTGGAACACCGAGAACGTAACAGTCTATGATTCAGAGATAAACGGCGAATACCTCGGATGGTACGCCAAGAATCTCAGACTGGTAAGATGCCGCATTTCCGGCACCCAGCCGCTGTGTTATGCGGAAAACCTCATAATGGAAGACTGCACCATGGCTCCGGATGCCGACCTCGCGTTCGAGTACAGTTCTGTCAATGCAGATGTAAAAGGGCACATCACATCAGTGAAGAATCCTCGCACCGGACACATCAAAGCTGACAGCATCGGAGAAATAATCATTGACGAAAACATCAAGAAACCGGGAGATTGCGAGATATGTTCGACTTCGACAAAGTAAACCGGCGACGCGGCACAGGCTGCGTAAAATGGGACAATGACAGGGAAGGCGTCATTCCCATGTGGGTGGCAGACATGGATTTCCAGACTGCGCCATGTATCGTGGAAACGCTCCGGGAACGGGTAAGCCAAGGCATTTTCGGCTACACGCGCGTCCAGGATCCATATTATGATGCCATCAGCAGCTGGTTTTCCAGGAGACACGGCTGGAACGGCATCCGGAAAGAGTGGGTAATCTACACGTCCGGAGTAGTCCCGGCACTGTCAGCCACAATCAAGGCGATGACCAAGCCAGGCGATAAAGTATTGATACAGACACCAGTATACAACTGTTTCTTTTCTTCGATAAGGAACAATGGCTGCACAATGCTGGAGAGCAGGCTTGTCTACGATTACGCTGACGACAACAGTTTTTCATGCCATGTGGACTTCGATGATTTCGAAAACAAGGTGAAAGAGGCTGCGGTTTTCGTCCTGTGCAATCCTCACAATCCTGCAGGACATGTCTGGACAAGAGAGGATCTGGAACGCATGGCCTCCATCTGCATAAGCCACGGAGTACCGATTATCAGCGATGAAATCCACTGCGAAATCGTTATGCCGGGTTACAGCTACACCCCGCTCGCAAGCATTTCACCGGAAATAAGCCGCAACACCGTCACTTTCTGCTCACCCAGCAAGGCTTTCAACATCGCAGGACTTCAGATAGCCAATATCATCACATGCCGTGAGGACTGGCGCAATGCTATCGACAAAGCCATCAATATCAATGAGATATGCGATGTCAATCCGTTCGGCGTAGCAGCACTTGTCACCGCCTACACGAATCCCGAAGCGGAACAATGGCTCAACGAAATGAACAGCTATGTCTACGCCAATTACCGCCGTCTCCGCGAGATTTTCGCTTCCCGACTGCCGTGGATGCCGATATCCCGACTCGAAGGCACCTACCTCGCATGGTGTGACTGCCGCAAGACAGGACTCGCCTCCCGCGAAATCGAGGCAATGCTCGTAGACCGGTTCAATGTCCATGTCAATGCCGGTTCAATGTACGGCGAAGCGGGAGAAGGCTTCATCCGCATCAACCTGGCATGTCCGCGCGAACTTCTGGATGAAGGACTGAAACGTATCGCCGACGGCCTGAGCTCCGTCCGGTAAACCAAATCGGTTCCATCTAAAACGTTTTTCTCGCACAAAACAGGTTTTCAAGGCCCTTTCGTACCGCTTAAAACGTTTTTGCGGAACAAAGCGCATTAGCTGATACACTTGGTACTATCTAAAACGTTTAATCGGGACGAAATCGTGTAAGGAGTACCTGTCGGCGCAGAAAGAACAGGGCGGAAAATACGAAAACGGGGACGGCATCTGTGATGTCATCCCCGTAATTGGATTTCGAAATGCGATTATTCGTCAGCCGGATGGATTGCACCCATAGGGCAAACGCCTGCGCATGTACCGCAATCAAGGCAAAGATTAGGATCGATGTGGTAAACATCGCCCTCTGAAATTGCTCCTGCAGGGCACTCACCGATACATGTGCCGCATGCAACGCACTCTGATTCTGAGATCTTGTAAGCCATAATAATTAAATTCTTTGGTTGTTGTCTAACAAAAGGCTCCGCAAAAGCGAAACCAAATACAAATGTATGCGAATTAAATCAAATAATCAAATCGTGGAAAGATTTTTGCAGACAGACAAGGCATTATGATCCGGATTTTCAAACATATCGCTGCGGCAGTGACCGTAGCGGCATTTTCATTGTCAACGGCAGCGCAGGTCAAGACTGACGGCAAAAGCACTGACATTGACGGAGTTGTACGCTTCGACAAGACCATCCACGACTTCGGCGACGTAACCTTGGGGCAGGGAGCATTGAACTGCGCGTTCACCGCAACCAACATTTCGGACAAACCGATTGTCATATACAATGTAGTGTCATCCTGCGGATGCACTGGCGTAAAATGGACCAGGGAACCGGTATTGCCGGGGAAAAGCGGCAAGATATCCGCCACATATTCGAACGACGAAGGACCATATCCGTTCGACAAGACATTGACGGTATACATCTCGAACGTAAAGAAACCCATAGTGCTGAGACTACGCGGCATTGCACATGAGAAAAAGCTGGCACTCAGCGAATTATATCCTGTACACAAAGGTTCGCTCGCATTGAGGAAAACAGAAATAAAACTGGGGAACCTCTCGCAGAACGGCCAGAAAAGCGATGCCATGAACGTGGCGAACATCGGCACGACGCCGATAAAAGTATCATTCTCCAATGTTTCAGACGGGCTGTCGATTTCCGTTTCGCCGAACCCTATACCGGCCGGACGGACTGCCAGAATGACATACATCGTAACGGCGGACAGAAGCAGGTGGGGAAAGAATTGGTACAATGCCACCCCGGTAGTCAACGGACAGGCATTCAAACCGATATGCATCTGGGCATTTACCAAGGAAGATTTCTCGTCAATGAGCGCCGAGGAACAAGAGAACGGACCGCAACCGGTATTCACGTCGAGTTCTTTCAGCTTCGGCAATGCAAAGAAAGGCTCCACGGTAAAGGCTACATTCACATACAGCAATCTCGGAGGCCGCCCGTTCCATATATATAAGGCTGATGCCGAGAACAATGCACTGACGCTCCCGGACAAATTCCAGGACACGGAGCCAGGCGGCAAAACTTCGTTTTCCTGCAATCTGGACACCAGGAACCTGCCTTATGGAGAAAATGACATTGCAATAATCCTGACCACGAACTCCCCTCTCAGGCCTGTAATAAGTCTTTACGTATCAGGAACTATAACAAAATGACAATCATACCTTTACATATTCATGCAGACGTAGCTGGACAAGTTCCGCAGAGCATTCCGCACGTATTGCTGAACGCACTGACGGAAAGCCTTCAGATCTGCCTGCTGGTGATATTCATCATGACATTGATAGAAATTTTCAATGTCGTGTCGCACGGACATTTGTTCAAACGTCTTGAGAATCATAAGATCAGGCAGGTCGCAGTGGCTTCGGGGCTCGGCATGATTCCCGGCTGTCTGGGCGGCTTCGCGGGGGTGTCATTGTACTCGCACAGGATGGTCGGATTCGGCGCGCTTACTGCAGCATTGATCGCAACCACCGGAGACGAGGCATTCCTGATGCTGACAATGTTTCCGTCGAAGGCTATACTCATAATGGGCGGCCTGTTTCTTTTCGGACTCATAACTGGCATCATTACAGACCTGGTAATCAAGGCATTGCAAAAGAAAGGAAAACTGCTTGACCTGGGAGCGGACCGATGCAGTGACGACAATTACGAATTGCATGACTGCGACTGCCACGACCACGGCCATCACCACGAAGGACATGAAGACGGACACGAAATCATGCATTTCATAAAGGAACACGTGTGGGGACACGTGATAAAAAGACATCTGCCGGTAATCTTCGCATGGACTTTCGGCGTCCTGGCCATATTCGGCATTTTGTCCACACGCATTGACATGGAGACATGGCTGCGCGGGAACACGGGACTGATGATTGTCGTCGCGGTGCTGACGGGACTCATACCGGAATCAGGTCCGCACATGGTTTTCGTGTCAATGTTCGCGTCGGGGATTCTCCCGTTCCCGGTACTTCTCGCCAGCTGCATATCCCAGGACGGCCACGCGTGCCTGCCGCTCATCGCGGAAAACAAGAAAAGCTGGATACGCGTAAAAGCGCTGAAATCAATGCTCGCGCTGGCAGCAGGATTCGGTGCAATGCTGATTTAGCCGCCTATTTATCAAGGATATACACATCATCATCCGGTGCGGCGAAACGGAATCGTTCACGCGCAAATTCTTCCAGCGTATCGCGATCCGTGGAAAGCATGCGGATCTGCTTGTCAATTTCAGATATTTCACGGTTATATATCTCTATCTGACGGCGCTGCTGTCTCAGTTCAAGATAGGCCTTGCCCCAGTCCACAAGACTGTCGGCACTGAAAAACGTGGCATAGACCAGGGCAAATACGGTGAGACCTACCGCATACCTGACGAAACCTTTATGCGGACCATTCCACCATTTTTTGAAAACAGCACCGAATTTTACCATGACAATCTTTAGTTATTACACACAAAATTAGTAAATTTGCGGATGATAATAAAAGCAAGAGTCGAAAAATTATGCAACTCAAGTTTTTGACTATTGCCTGCAACAAAACATTGAACTAAAAATCACTTGCAAATGAAACCAACATTGCTTGTCCTTGCTGCCGGAATGGGCAGCCGTTACGGCGGACTTAAACAAATGGACGGCCTCGGTCCAAATGGTGAAACAATCATCGATTATTCCATCTACGATGCTGTCCAGGCCGGATTCGGAAAAGTCGTATACATCGTGAGAGAGTATTTCAAAGAGCAGTTCGAAGAGACTGTAAAACAGAAGTACAGCCACGTAAAATGCCTTGACGGGGAGCCGCTCCAGTTCCAGTTCGTGACACAGGAGCTCAACAAGATCCCGGCCAAATATACATTGAACCCGGAAAGACAGAAACCTTGGGGCACGGCACATGCAGTCCTCATGGCGAAAGACGTCATCCGTGAGCCGTTTGCAGTGATCAACGGTGACGACTACTACGGAAAGGATTCATTCCACATCCTCGGCGACTGGCTCCGCGCCCATGAGCACAGCACAGGCGTATACAGCATCGTCGGATTCGAGCTTGACCACACACTTTCAGAGTCAGGCAGCGTATCCAGAGGAATCTGCGCTTACGACAAGGACCAGCATCTTACAGATATCGTAGAGCACCTCAACATCGCGAAAGAGGCCGACGGCAAGGTATATGGCGACAACTCCCTCACCGGAGAGACACATGTGGAACTGGTTGCCGACAACCTTTGTTCAATGAACATGTGGGGCTTCACTCCTGACTATTTCGAGAAGAGCGAGAAAATCTTCGACGCATTCCTTGAAAAGAACATCAATGAGCCTAAGAAGGAGTTCTACATCCCTTACGCAATCGACTGCATGATCAAGTCCGGAGAGGCTGCCACAGAGGTACTTTCCACACCATCGCATTGGTTCGGCGTAACTTACAAGGAAGACAGGCCGGGTGTCGTAGCCAAGTTCCAGGAACTTGCCGACAAGGGCGTCTACCCTACCCCGCTCTACAACAAGTAGTATTTCATAGAAATCATATCCGTGCCGTTCTCCCACATGCCGGGCGGACGGCACGATTCATTTCAAGACATGGAAAAATCTCGCAAAATACGCAACAACTACGACTTGCTGTCAAGTTATAATTATTTCATTCCCAATCCGTTGGAAATTCTGGCAATACTCTTCCTTCTGCTTGGAGGAGCATTGATAGGAAACGTGATTGCCGCCGGGTTCATGTTACTCATGCCTGGCGCCACATCAGACCTGCTGACGCTCATATCATACCCGGTAATGTTCATTCCGCCAATGATTTACGCCAGCAGCAGAAGCCGCAGCAATGCCATGTTCGACGAAGGACGGACCATAGATGCGGCAGGACATTGGGGCAATATAGGAATGCTCGGATGCGCAGCCCTGGTCATGGTTGCGACTGTGGCACTTTCCTTCCTCGTGGACATCGTCAATTCCCTGATGCCGGCGATGCCTGAATGGCTTGAGAACATGTTGAAAGGCATGACCCAGGGACATTTCCTCATCAATTTCATCTGCGTAACGGTTTTAGCGCCGTTCTTCGAGGAATGGCTGTGCCGGGGAATGGTGCTCCGCGGACTGCTCAACTACAAGAGGAGGAGCAAGGCGGACGGCACTATCGTACACGGCATCAAGCCGGTATGGGCCATCGTCATCTCCGCATTGTTCTTCGCGCTCATACACATGAATCCATGGCAGGCCATACCTGCTTTCGTGCTCGGATGCCTCTTCGGCTATGTATACTACAGGACGGGCTCCCTGAAATTGACAATGCTCATGCACTTCACCAACAACACATTGGCATTGGTCATGGGCAATATCGACTCGCTGAAGGACATGGACACCTGGCTGGACGTATTCCCGATGTGGCAATACTGCCTGATAGCGTTGTCCGCCCTCGTCTATCTCTGGATTTTCGTCAGGACAATGAATCTGATACCTCTCGATTCTCCGACAGGCAACTGCGACGAAACAAAGACAATGTAAAACTACCGGGAAAGGAATTTCCCGGCCTGTTCCAATGTAGCCGGCTTGCCTGCATCTATCAATGTGAGGTGAGCCGGCTCCACCATATATATAGGATAGGCCGCGGCTGCACGCAAATAATAATCCATCACAGGAAAGCATTGGCCCAGAACGGCTTGCGAACCCGCAAGAACATTGCCGCAGGCGTCATAGAGCGGAAAATCCGCAGGATTCCGGTCAATGTCATTGAACGTGGCGAAGACTTTCGGCGAGACGGCGTGGATGCCGGCGAACGCGGTTTTATGGCATCGGGAAGGGTCCAGGCCGCGGAACGGAGTCTTCACTTCCCCGGTCGCGACATTGGTCCACCCCACGAGACGTCCCGAGTCGTCGGAAAGCAGGTACCGCTGCGTCTGCCGCCAGCTTGTCAGCAATGTGGAGACAGCATCGGGACGCACCTGCTGCATGAACCAGCGCAAATCCAGGTCGGAAATGATGTCCACATTGTGGACGAGGAACGGTCCGTTGCCGAGAAGAGGTTCGGCGTAACGGATGCCGCCTCCGGTATCACGAAGCAAGTCCCGCTCATCGGAAAATTTTATATCCAAGGCCGCAAGTTCCGGAGTATCATGCACATACGAAATGATTTTGTCAGCAAAATGATGGATATTCACCACGAATTCCGACACGCCCGCCTCATGCAGACGGGTTATGACATGATATAACAAGGTACTACCCGCCACGGGGGCCAATGCCTTGGGAAGATTGTCAGTCAACGGTTTGAGCCGCGTTCCGAGCCCTGCTGCGAAAACAAGTGCCTTCATGATTCCTATAATTCTCTTTCAATGCCGAGTTCCCTGTGGGTCAACGTCACCCTGATATCGAATTTCTTGGCAAGATGCTCGGCAAGGTGCTCGGCGCTGTATACTGAACGGTGCTGGCCGCCAGTGCAGCCGAAACAAACCTGGAGGCTTGTGAACTTCCTTTCAATGAAACGCTTGACATGAGCATCCACGAGTCCATATACATTGTCCAGGAACTTCAGGATTTCGCCGTCATCCTCCAGGAACTTGATTACCTCGGCATCGCGTCCGGTGAACTGTCGGTAATACTCGAATTTCCCGGGGTTGTTCACTGAGCGGCAATCAAATACATATCCGCCGCCATTGCCGGAATCATCTGCCGGGATGCCTTTCTTGTAGGAAAAGCTGAATATCTTCACATGCAGACGCCTGTCCTCGGCGTTCACGTAGAATTTCTGCATGCCGGCAAGTTCCGACAGGAGCGAAGACAGGTACGGATATCTCCCGAAAGGCTTCTGCATCAGTTTCCTGATATTGTCCATCGCATACGGGACACTCGAAATGAAATACGGCTTCTTCTCGAAATACCCACGGAAACCATAGGCCCCCAGTACCTGCAAGGTGCGGAACAGCACGAACAAGCGGAGACGGTCGTGAAAATGATTCTCGTCAATGTCGGGCATATATGGCTTCAATGCTTCCAGATAAGTCCGGACCAGGTCCTCCTTCAGGTTTTCCGGATAGCGGGCCCTCGCCTGCCATACGAAAGAAGCCACGTCATAATAGACAGGACCGCGGCGGCCTCCCTGGAAATCAATGAAATACGGTTCGCCGTCCTTCACCATCACATTCCTCGCCTGGAAATCACGATATAGGAAAGTAACGGTATCCTCTCCAAGGAGGTCCTCCTTCAATTTGTCGAAATCGTCCTGCAGGCGGATTTCATTGAACTCGATGCCGGTCGCCTTCAAGAAGCAGTATTTGAAATAATTCAAGTCGAACATCACCATGCGCTCATCGAAAGCGGGCTCCGGAAAACAGACATTGAAATCAAGACCTTCCGCCCCGCGGAACTGTATTTCCGGAAGCATCCTCACGGTCTTCTTCAGGAGCTCCGTCTCCGCCGCCGCATATTCTCCGCTTTCGCGTCCGGAAGAGATTGCATCATAAAGGGTTACATCACCCAAATCTTCCTGGAGATAGCACATGCCGTCAGCACTGACCGCCAGCACCTCCGGAACATTGATCCCCTTGCTGCGGAAATGTCGCGCAAGACTGACAAAAGCATTGTTCTCGTTCACATCCAGTCCGGCTACGCCGACCAATGTCTTTCCGTCCGGTCCGGAAATGCGGTAATAGCGGCGGTTGCTGCCGGAAGATTTCAGTTCCTTTGTTTCAGAAGCGGGCTGTCCGGTAAAAGTCTCGAACAATTGCTCCAACATTTCGTTCATCATGATTGTCTGCGGGTCAATTATATCGCTAATTTAGCACTTTTCCTGCATAAATTACATATATTTGTATTTCAGCATATATGGATTGCGCGCGCAGGCGTGCGAAATAAAAATCGAAATGGACGTAAAGGAATTTGCATATTGCTCCGACAAGTACCAGTATACGATGGGAAAGTCATTCATGGACTGTGGAAAAGGAGAGCAGATGGCGGTGTTCAACCTGTTTTACAGGAAAGCGCCGGAAAACAACAACTGGGCTGTAGTCAGCGGAACCGATGAAGTGGTGGAAATGATAGAAAACCTCGGTTCCATGCCTGAGGAGTTCTATGAGAAATTCCTTCCGGGAGATGAGTACGCGGAGTTCAGGCATTACCTTGCCGGCATGAAGTTCACCGGCAATGTCTACGCGATGAGAGAAGGCGAAATCGCCTTTCCGAACGAACCGATAGTCATCGTGGAAGCACCGCTCATCCAGGCCCAGGTTCTGGAGACACCGATGCTCTGCATCATGAACCACCAGATGGCAGTGGCCACCAAGGCATCCAGAGTATGCCGCGCCACCTCCCATCCGGTCAGTGAATTCGGGTCAAGAAGGGCGCACGGGCCATGGGCTGCCGTATATGGAGCCAAGGCGGCGATAATCGCAGGCTGCGCCAGTACCTCCAACATCCTCACCGGCGTCATAAACGGCGTACCGTCCACGGGGACCATGGCTCACAGCTTCGTGACCTCATACGGAAGCACGGTCGAAGGCGAGCACAAGGCTTTCTGCGACTACATCAACACCCACAGGGGCGAGAACCTGATTCTCCTCATCGACACCTACGACACCCTCCGGTGCGGCGTGCTCAATGCCATCCGGGCGTTCAAGGAGAACGGCATTGACAATGATTATCCTTACGGATACGGCATACGTCTGGACAGCGGCGACCTCGCCTACCTTTCTTCCGAGGTCAGGAAAATCCTCGACGCGCATGGTCTTACAGGATGCAAGATATTCGCTACCAATTCATTGGACGAATACCTCATTACCGATTTGGAAAGACAGGGAGCGAAAATCGACTCTTACGGCGTAGGCGACGCCATCGCCACCAGCAAGGCCGCCCCATGCTTCGGCAACGTCTACAAGCTCGTGCAGATCAACGGCGAGCCGGTCCTGAAGAAATCCGAGGACAGGATAAAATTGATCAATCCAGGTTTCCAGATTACATATCGGATAGTGAAATTCGACGAAGAATTCGGAAACATCTACAAGGCTGACGTGACCTGCCTGCGCGGTGACACCCTGAGCCAGGATATTGAACATGGCAAGACCTTCACCATCAAGGACGAATACGACAGATACAAGTTCAAGACCTTCGATGAGGGAACATACGAATGGAGGACATTGCAGGTGCCGGTTATCGTGAACGGCAAAAGATGCGCCCCGAAGAGGTCACTGATGGAGAAAAAGGCGTTCTACAATGACACGCTTGCCCATTTCAGCCCGTCGGAGAGACGTCTGATAAACCCGCATTATTACAAGGTGGACATTTCAGATGATCTCTACAACCTTAAAAATGAAATACTTACAAAACTCGTCAACGAAATAGAAAAATTCAGAATAGACTAACTCATGGTAAACGATTCGGTACTTATCGTCGTGGACATGCTCTACGATTTCATTGACGGCAGCCTGGCTTGTGCCAATGCCGGCAATGCGGTGGACAACACATTGGAATTCATCAAGAAGACAAGAGACGAGGACCTTCCCGTCCTTTTCATACGCGACCATCATCCGGCAGACCACTCTTCCTTTACGGAATATGGCGGCACATGGCCCGTGCATTGCGTTGCCGGCACACATGGAGGCGAGATTCATGAAAAACTGAAGCCTTATGCCGACGAGGACCTTACTTTCGACAAGGGATGCGACAAGACCGTGGAACAATATTCAGGATTTGACGGCATAAACACGGCAGGCCAATCTCTTGGAGAAGTAGTTTCAATGCTCGAGCCCGAGAATGTCTTCGTTTGCGGAATCGCCACGGAATTTTGTGTAAGAAACACTTGCGAAGACCTCAAGAAAGCCGGGTTCAATGTCATCCTTCTGGAAAACTGCCTGGCTTATGTCAATGAAGAAGGACATAGGAAGGCATTGGAGGAGATGAAGTCCGAGGGAATCAAGGTCATCTAGCCGGAAAGGACATGAATAGACTAGCTTATATCTTTTTGTTATTCTGCACATTGCAGTTTACGGCCGCCGCCCAGAGCATGCGTTTCTCAGGGCGGGTCACCGACACGGACGGCGCACCTGTAATCGGAGCCGGACTGGTATGCATTGAAAAGAACACAGCCGGGACGACAACTGACCTGGACGGAAATTTCAGCATCACTCTTCCTGCCGGAGCGAAAACGGTCAAGTTTTCATCCGTAGGAATGAAAGAGCTTGTCTACCAGCTCATTCCGGGGCGCACCGAGAACGTCCGCATCATCATGGAGTGGGAGAACACGGAACTCGACCAGGTGGTCGTGACCGGATATGCCCAGACCTCCGTGAAACGCATAACAGGTTCCGTGGCGGTGCTCAACTCGGAGAAATTCGAAGCCAAGGCGATTTCTTCCGTAGACGCGCTCATGCAGGGAGAAGTGGCTGGCGTGAGCATCAAATCCCTGTCCGGACAGCCTGGAACGCAGGCCAAGATCACCATCAGGGGCTCCAACAACATCACGGGTTCCAGCGCCCCGCTCTGGGTCGTGGACGGCGTGCCTCTTCAGAGCGAGTCTCCGGTTCTCAGCAGCGAACAGCTTGCGACAGGCGGTTTCGACAACATCTTCGTAAACGGCATCGGCAATATCAATCCTAATGATATAGAGAGCATTACGATCCTGAAAGACGCAGCAGCCGCAGCCATCTACGGCTCACGGGCAGCCAACGGAGTCATTGTCGTAACCACTAAAAAAGGCGAAGCCGGGAAGATGCGCATCAGCTACAACAACACATTTTCCTGGTCCTTCAAGCCGGAGCGCAGCCTGAACCTGATGAATTCATCGGAGAAACTTTCGTGGGAAGATGAACTCTGGAACGAATTTTCCGCTGCAAAATATGCCGCTTCGCTGACGGACAACACGGTAATCTATCCGGTCGTCGGAATTGTCGGGCAGATCCGTGCGGGACTCGGCGATTTCGCGTCGATGAAAGGCGACAAGGCAGCGCAGGACAAATACATAGAGTCACTGCGGAACGTGGACACGAACTGGTATAACCTGCTGTTCCGCAATTCGTTCTCGCAAGGACACCACCTCTCGCTCAGCGGCGGCTCCGGAAAAAGCACATACTACGTCGCCCTCGGCCTCAACGACGAGGACGGAATGCTTATCCACAACGACTACCGCAGATATAATGTCAATGCGAAAATGACATTGACCCCTACCGACTGGGCACGCATTGACGTGGGAATGGAAGCCGCACGGCAGGAATCGAAGATGCCGTATTCGACGGTGGACCCGTTCTATTACGCATTCTTTTCGAATCCTTACGAGCGGGCGTACAATGCGGACGGTTCCTACGCGGCGGACAACACGTGGTTCACATTGGGATATTACAACGGGCGCGGAGCCGAGCAGGTGATGCCGAAAAACGGCTTCAACATCATCCGCGAACTGGATTCGAACTACAGCAAGACCGCCAATACGAACGGTACGTTCAGGGCGCAGACCGATTTCAGAATCATAGAGCCGCTGCATTTCGTCGGGCTTGTATCTTATTCGTATTCAAACAATTCCACGGACAAAGTCATTGACAAATATTCGTATTCCGCATTCCGCGACAGGCTCGGAAGCGATGACAGGTCGCAGACTAACCTTTACGGAAACATCTCCCAGAACCGCACGAACAGGAACAGTTATGTGGCACGCGGACATTTTTCCTTCAACAAGACTTTCGCGGAAACACATACCGTCAATCTGCTTGCCGGTGCGGAGCTGCGCGGTTCAGGGTCCAATACGATATTCACCAAGAGGTACAACTATGACCCGAAGACGGGCACCACTTCCCTGCCTCAGATAAGCGGGCCGCAAGACGAGTGGTTGAGCGAGGTCGAGAAACTGAACGGCGAATATTTCAGCAAGACGAGATACGCATCGTTCTATGCATCAGCCGATTACTACCTGGGCAAGAGCATTGTCCTGAATGCTTCGTTCAGAACTGACGGCAGCTCGAACTTCGGAAGCAACAAGCAGTTCAACCCTACATGGAGCGCGGGTGCGGCATGGCATATCGGAGAGGAGGCCTGGATGAAAAAAGCATTGCCGGCCCTGTCGCACGCGACATTGAGAGCGGCCTACGGATTTACCGGGGATGTCAATACCAGCACTTCGCATCTGCTTGTCATCCAATACCTTCAGCAGCAATACCGCTATTTCGGGGATGAGACTTTCAACCTCGGCACCATCCCTTCTGCACCGAACCCGGATCTGGGCTGGGAGAAGACTCAGGATGCCAAGGCCGGACTTGATTTCGGTCTCTGGAAAGACCGCCTGACCCTCAATACGGAATATTACTATCGTCTGAGTACGGATGTGGTGACTTCGTCGCCGGTCCAGAGCACGACGGGTTTCACACACGTCTATTTCAATGCAGCCGACATCATGAACAGCGGTATCGAGCTGACATTGAACGGGAAAATCATCCAGACCAAGGATTGGGGGCTCTCCGCTGCAGTGAATTTCGCTTACAACTATAACAAGGTGCTGAAATACAACCCTGTTTCCAAGAGCGGCATTACTTCCAAGGACCGATATGTGGAAGGTTATCCGACCGGCGCGATATTCAGCGGCAAGTATGCCGGAATAGCCAGTGACACAGGACTTTATCAATTCGAGCTGCGTCCGGACGCGACGATAAGCACCGCCACCGACCTGAACAAGCCGGACAATTACCGATATTTTCTGGGCACCACGATTGCACCTTATACGGGCGGCTTCAACCTTAGCGCGTCATGGAGACAGCTGCGCCTGAGCATCAGCGGCGTATATTCATTCGGCTGCAAGACTTACGAGAATTTCCGATATCCGGCAAGCTACAGCAATGCCTCACATAGCGGCGTGAGCACGGAGACGGTCCAGTCCCAGTTCAGCGACCTGTACGGCAACCACCTGAACGTGGAAAAAGACAGGACGAACAGATGGACTGCCACTCATACGACCGGCGTGAAATATCCGAGAATCTACGATTATTTCGACGGAAAATACAATTTCGCATCATATAACCCTATGGATTCCAGCATACTAGACGCCGTGTACCTGAAGAACAATTCATATCTGAGAATCAAGTCCATCATCCTCACCTATTCACTGCCGGGCGCGGCTGTCAAGAAGATGAGAATGAGAGGTTTGAGTTTCAATGTATCGCTGAACAACTTCTTCACTTTCACCAAGTACGACGGTATGGATCCGGAGATTCCCGGCGCGACATATCCTACTACCAGAAGCGTATCCGCCGGAATGAACATTGACTTTTAGGAGGGCATTATCATGAGACATACAATTACATTGATACTGACGGCTGCCGCTCTAGCCAGCTGCGGAAATTATCTCAATGTGCAGCCGCAGGGCGAGGTCATCCCGAAAACTGATGAGGAATTCGCGTCGATCATTCATAACCGCCTGCGTGAAATCGAAGGCGGCGGTGACGAGTACGTCATAGGCAACATGGACGTAATCAAGCATTTGGAAGGATGTGCTGACAATCTCGATGCGAACATAACCACGAGCGCCAGTTTGGAGTTTTTCGCAGGAGAAGAGATTGACAGAAGACAGACGTTCTACAAGAACAGCTGGGAGACTGTCAGGGACTGCAATATCGTGACAGAAAATCTGAAAGGAAAGGATTCCGACATCGCAAAGGGTTCCGTTTCGGCGGCTTACGCAATGAAGGGCATCATCTATTATAACCTGATGCGTGAGTTCTGCCAGCCATGGGATGAAGAAAGCGCCGACGAGCTGCCGGGGATTCCGCTTGTGGACAATTTCGACATCAATTCCAAGCCGCTGCGCGGGACATTGAGACAGACTTACGAATATACGGAAGCGCTTCTGGATGAAGCACTTGCACTTGAACCGACAGATGCGAAATACATCTTTACCACCTGGATATTGAAGGCATACAAGGCAAAACTGGAGTTCTGG
>FR882209.1:32617-33814 GCA_000434935.1 Bacteroides sp. CAG:709
GGAGTTCTGGTGCAAGAATTGGGACAGCGTGATAACACTCTGCAATGACATCATTGAACATAGCGGTTACACATTGACACCTGCCGCCGATTATGCGGCCATGATCAATGCGCCTTACGACAGGAAAGGCGAGGTGATGGTCAGGTCGCACATCAACAATTCCAGCGAGCTGGACTGGTATTTCAGCTACACGAAGGGCTACCTGGCATCCCGTCCCGCGAGCGCGAAACTTATACGGCTGTTCGGCTCCAATCCTTCGGAGGACGTGAGATATGCCGCAAGTTTCGACAGCAAGAGAAAGAATGTCAAGGTTCCTGAATGTCGTGTAAGGCTCTCGGAAATGGTCCTGATGCTCGCGGAAGCCTACTACCATAAAGGGGACAATGTCAATGCCCTGAAATGGATCAATGAATTGAGACGCAACAGGATAAACGGTGCTGTCGACCTGACGGAGGCATCGCTGCCGGCCGTGCGTGAGGATGAGAGGATCAAAGTCGACTGCAACGGAAAGGAGGTCACGCCGGTATTGCAGGCGATTTTCGACGAACGCAGGAAGGAGCTGTATATGGAGGGTGACAGGTGGTACGAGCTGAAGCGCAACGGAAGGCCGGAATGGTGGGTGATCAGCAATGGCCTGAAGTATACGACCAAGGCCTACCTCTATACTTCACCCATATATAAAGCGGACATCGACCTGAATCCGGATATCGTGCAAAACCCGGGATATGTATATTAACTTACATTTTTTAAGCAAAATGAGTACAAAAAGAAAAATAATTGCTATCTTGTCATTGGTATGTCTCGGTGCAAGCCTCTGTGGATGTAAGTATAACGAACTTCCGCCTAAGACGAGTGACGCCTCGAAAAGCTATATCAAACCGAAAGGTGAAGTTCCTACACAGGCCGAAAGAGACGAGGTGAAGGCGATAAAAGCCGAGTACGAAGAGGCTACTAAGTAGTTTCACCCCGCGCCGGACAATGTAAAGAATATTAACAAATTAAACGAACTAGTTATGTTTAGAAGGATTCTTACATTTGTGGCCGCCAGTGTTGCAGCCATGTCGTTGGTCGCTTGTCAAGATGACAGCAAACCGACAATCGAGTTTGAGCGTATTTTGTACACGGTTTATCAGAAAGGCTCCGTAGATGTGGCACTCACCATCAGCGAGCCGGCATCCTCTGCATTGACCATTCCGC
>FR882209.1:33852-34089 GCA_000434935.1 Bacteroides sp. CAG:709
TTCAGGCAATGCAGAAAAAGGTACTGATTACGAAGTTTCGGCAGAATCTATAACCATAGCTCCGGGAGAGACATCCGGTACAGTAACGGTCAGGGATAAAGGTCTCAATGAAGAAAAGCAGATTTCTCTTGGATTCACAGCCCCTGTCGGCTACAACATAGGCACAAAACTCGTGGCGGTAGTTTCTCCTGACATGCAGGAAGGACTGGTGTACTCTTTCACGTTGGATAGAGCTTA
>FR882209.1:34136-34998 GCA_000434935.1 Bacteroides sp. CAG:709
CGCTACCCTCAACGTCACCGGCACAGTTTCAGGCAAGGATTTCAAGGCAACAGAAGATATTACGGTTCCGCTCACAATATCAGGGCCCGGCGCATCATATCTGGAATCGACAGGCACCGGCGCACAGAATTACGCTGTAATCAAAGCGGGAGACAACAAAGCAACCGCAAAATTCAAAGTTTCCGAAACTTTCTCCGGTGACGAAAATGCCATTCTTTCAGTCAATACAAACGAGGATTCAAGGTTTATTCCTGGCGATAAACATTCAGTTTCCATTGCAGTTCGTGGCGTCCAGACACCGGATAAACTTGTCGGAACATGGAAGTTCAACAAAGTTTTCGACCTCGTTGAAATGAATGAATGGTTCACAGAATATGAAGACGACGTTAACGCACTTCCGACACACAATAACGGATTCACATTGACCTTTTCTAAAGAAGCGGATGGTTCAATTTCTCTCACCCCGGGAGGAACTGGAGATTTCAATAATTTCTTCAGAAAAGCGACCATCAATATCGCTGAGCCTAAAAATCCATGTCCAAAGGCAATTATACTTGGTAAACATTCAACGTTTGAACAAAACCAGTGGTATGAGAACACGTCAATGCCATATCAGTTCAACACTTACTATAAACTTTCTTCAGCAAACCGCAGTTTCAGCAGCACCAAAGAATCTTTAGGCGAGGCAATAGTTGTGTTCAATCTTGTAGATGAGGGGCTTATCATGGAATTCCGCGATTACGATGAACCAGGTTTTGGTGAAATGTGGTGGAGTCTTGATGAGGCTTTCCAGACTGAAATGTTCAGTTTCGCATCACTCTTCACCAAAGAAAAGTAAAGCACTCCAGCGATAACCCAAACC
>FR882209.1:35021-62988 GCA_000434935.1 Bacteroides sp. CAG:709
CCGCCTCGGGCATGGACCAGTTCCATATCCCGAGGCGGTTCGTTTATATATAAGTCATTGGCTTACAAATATTTCTTGACAGACTCCGGAATCATCCAATCAGCTGCCTTGTCAGTGAATTTCATGCAGAGACCGGTTAAAAGCGCTGACATTACGGTTCCTTCACGGATGACATTTTCCTCTCCGTTTCCAAGGACATTGCCGAAGCAGAACCAGGCGATGGCCGCAGCTGCAACGACGAGGAAAATATCGAAACCGATCTTGGCATTGCGGAACTTGATACCCATGAAGTCTGCGATGGCTGCATCCGTCATCTCGCCGGCAAGCATCCACGCGTTGCCCTTCACTTCCAGACTGATACCAAGGGCCGTGATGACAATGGACAATGCCATGAGCAGCAGTTGCATGGTGTAAGTGCCCGCGGAGATCCAGCTGAACGCCCATATCGAGGCATCCGTCAAAAGACCGAAAACGATGGCTGCCGGTATCTGCATAAGATGCTCAAGCTTGAAGCGGCTGCGGAGCAGCAAGATTTGCAAGACAATGAAAATCAGATGCATGAGCATCGTGTACTGTCCCACAGTGCCGATTGTAAATGAGCCTATCTGGAAATGTCCCGCCAGAGAAACCACATAAGGCGGACATGATATAGGAGCAGTGCCGAGATCCGATTTGATGGACAGGGCGACGCCGATTGCGACTAAAATGAGCCCGAAGGTGCCGGTAGCATAACGGGCGAATGACGACTTGATATTTAAGCTGTTCATAAAATTTTAAATCTTGATTGTCAATAAAACGGCGTGCATTCCGCAGCCGAGAAATCAGGCAAATATCGCATAAAATTACTAACTTAGCAAAGATTTGGACGTCAAGAAAACATAAACATTTATATATGAACAAGTTAACAAAATTTGCAATGCTCATGGCAGCTACGGCTCTCGCGGCAGGATGCGCTGAGGGCAATCGTGAAAGAGTCAAGGCAATAGACCTTTCCTACCTTGACACTACCGTATCTCCGGCCGTTGACTTCTACCAGTACGCGACGGGAGGATGGCAAAAGAACAACCCGCTCAAACCGGAATATGCACGCTTCGGTTCATTCGACTATCTGAACGAGAACAATGAGAAAAGGATCAATGACCTTTTCAAGTCAATGACCGAAATGAAGGCAGCGAAAGGCTCTGTGGAGCAGAAAATCTCAGACATCTACAAGATGGGACTGGATTCGCTCAAATTGAATGAAGAGGGTTTCACCCCGGTGAAGAAATATCTGCACCAGATTCTGGTTGCGGAAAGCAAGGATGAACTGGTGAAAGTGATTGCGGACCTGCATGACAGCGGCGAATCGTCATTCTTCGGCACATTCGTCATGTCCGACCTCATGGACAGTGAATCACAGATTCTTTACATCGGCCAGGGCGGTCTCGGCATCGGCGACAGGGACTATTACACAGAGGCTGAAAATGCCGAGATCAAGAAAGGCTATGAGAAATTCCTTGCACGAGTATTCGAACTCGCCGGCGTTCCTATTCCGGAAACAGCTGCCGCAAACGCACTTGCTGTAGAGGACGTACTCGCAATCAACTCATGGACAAGTGTCCAGGAACGTGATATGGAGAAGCTCTACAACCCGATGTCCACTGAAGAGATAGAGGCGAAATACCCCGGATTCGATTTCAAGGCTTATTTCGCTGCCAGAAACATTCCTGACCAGAAGAAAATCAACGTCAACGAGCCTTCATTCTTCGAAGCATTCAGCAACTATTTCGCCGAGGCGGACCTGAACATGCTCAAGAATTACATGGCCGGACAGCTCATTCAGGGCGCATGCGGTGCTCTCAGCGATGACTTCTACGATGCCAGCTTCGATTTCTTCAACCGCCAGATGTCCGGTGTGACAGAGCAGAAACCGAGATGGAAGAGGGCAATGAGCGTTCCTAACAGCATCCTCGGCGAGGCTGTAGGCAAGATGTATGTGGAGAAATACTTCCCTCAATCATCCAAGAAGAAGATGGTCGAGCTGGTAGCCAACCTCCAGACCGCTCTGGGAGAGCACATTGACGCACTTGACTGGATGAGCGACTCCACCAAGGTGAAGGCTCACGAGAAACTTGACAACTTCACCGTAAAAGTCGGATATCCTGACAAGTGGAAAGATTACTCTACCCTCAACATTGATCCGGCTCTCCCATATTATGAGAACCTCCGCGAAGCCAGCAGATGGTATGTCGCAGACAACATGAGCAAGCTCGGAAAGCCGACGGACAAGACAGAGTGGGGAATGTCTCCGCAGACCGTGAACGCTTACTACAATCCGTCCACAAACGAAATCTGCTTCCCTGCAGCTATCCTCCAGCCTCCTTTCTTCAATCCGGATGCTGACGATGCCGTAAACTATGGCGCTATCGGTGTCGTTATCGGACATGAAATGTCACATGGTTTCGATGACCAGGGACGTCTCTTCGACAAAGACGGCAACATGGTGAACTGGTGGACAAAAGAGGATGCCGACAAGTTCAACGCCAAGGCTCAAGTGCTTATAGACCAGTTCAATGTAGTAGAAATCATCCCGGGCCTCATGGCAAACGGACAACTTACCGTAGGTGAAAACATCGGTGACCACGGCGGTCTCAGTATCTCTTATTCCGCTATGCACAAAGCCATCAGCAAGCACAATCCGGGCCTGATCGACGGCATGACTCCTGACCAGAGGTTCTTCCTCTCATATGCAATCATCTGGGCGCAGAACATCAGGGATGCAGAAAAGGCACGCCTCACCAAACTCGACGTACACTCTCTCGCAGTCAACAGGGTCAATGTCTCTCTCCGCAACTTCCAGGAATTCTTCGACGCATTCGGAATAAAGGAAGGAGACCCTATGTACAGACCTGAAAGCGAAAGAGTCCACATCTGGTAGTGAACGCATCGTCTTTCATATCACATAAACTTCGATTTCAAGGAAGGATAGCGGTGGTGACCATAGCCATCGCTTCCTTCATCATGATTTTATCGGTAGCCGTATCGTCGGGATTCAGAAAAGAACTGCGAAACGGCATCGCATCCATATCCGGGGATATCAGACTGACGTCCCCGGATTTGAATTATATAAATGAATCATCTCCAATAAGATCCGATGCAAATTACATGGCATCGCTGGACTCATTGGAAGAAATAAGCAGCATTGTTCCGGCGATATACCGCGCAGGCATTGTCAAGAACGGAAGCAACATTCACGGTGTCCTCTTCAAGGGAACTCCCGACGGGGGCGACAGTCTTCAAGTTTCGGTGCCGAGGAGATTGGCGGATATTCTGGGATTGGAAGAGGGCGACGGATTGACCGCTTATTTCGTGGGCGAGAAAGTGAAAGCCCGGAAGTTTCATGTCAAGTCCGTTTATCAGGACATTCTCGGCAATGATGACAAGCTGGTCGTCTACGCAGGACTTTCTGATTTACAGCGGCTTAACGGATGGCAGAGCAATGAGGTCTCCGCAATCGAGATCCAACTGAAAGACAAATACCGGTCACGGGACATGATGCGTGAAATGACACAGGAGGTCGGAGCAAGGGTGCTCTTCAACACTCCCGAGGACGAAGATACGGTCGTGGCTTCTTCTGCATTGAACATGTATCCGGAAATTTTCTCTTGGCTGGACCTGATTGATTTCAATGTGCTTTTCGTCCTGATCCTGATGACCATCGTCGCCGGATTCAACATGATTTCTGCATTGCTGATAATGCTTTTCCGCAACATCCCGGTAATCGGACTGCTCAAATCGCTCGGCATGACGGACCGTTCGATAGCATCCGTTTTCCTGCGCACATCATCGTCGGTTGTCCTTAAAGGAATGGCGGCCGGAAACATTCTTGCTTTTCTTTTCTGCGTCATACAGAATGCCACACACGTCATCGGACTGGACCCGGAGAACTATTTCGTCTCATTCGTCCCGGTGAATATCAATGTCTTGCAAGTTCTGGCCGCAGATGTGGTTTCTTATCTGGTGATAATGCTTCTGCTCCTCCTCCCATGTCTTTTCATATCAGGAGTGGACCCTGCTAAAACCGTCAGGGCGCAATAATTTACCTAATTCAACAATCCTGCAAAAGTCCGGCTCAGCGATTCAAGTTTCGAGACGTAATTTATGGTTTCATAGCCCTGGAACTTGCCAAGTTTCACGGTATCTTCTTCCAGAATGGAATCTTCGCGCATATCAGGAATTATGGCGACAATGTCTTCCCACCGGCCATGAGGCGCATTAATGGAAGCGGCATAATTGATACAGTCCATAATCCTCCCCTCGCCCGCATTGTAAGCGGCAAGCGTAAACTTGGTAAGTTCTTCATCGTCAGCAGCGTAGCCTCTGAACATATTCTGAAGGAGCCTCAGATACTTGACTGCCGCACGGATATTTCCTTCGGGATCAAGCATGTCATCAGCCGCGAATCTTCCTGCTGTACGTGGCATCATCTGCATCAAGCCCACAGCCCCACGCTTGGAATGCGCCTCGATATGGAACTGCGATTCCTGCCAGATAAGTGCAGTAAGCATTGACCTGTCCCACCCGAGTACGGATGCATATTTTTTTATCAGGTCATCATAAGGGCTGAGGGTCTTGTAAGTTCTGCCGCTCCGCGCCCTGCCATAAGGTTCATAGGCAGGAGTAAACCGTCCTACAATGGTCTTCTGCTGTTCGGAAATGCTGAAACGCGCCAGCCAGAGATTGATTTCCTTATGTTCCACCCTCAGTTTGCCGTCAATCACCCAAGAACAGCTGTCCGCCAGAGGCACGGAAGCATAATAATCCTGATTGTATACCAATGAATCCGCATAGGGCATGACAAGGATATCTACATTGCCGGTAGACAGGGAATCCAGATATTCCGGCCCGCCGAGCGATATGTCCACGGTCTTTCCCATCTGCCATGCGAAGAGCGTAAGCATCTCATACTCAAAGCCTACCGCATAGTTCATCGGGGATTTGCCATCGGTGGAGATCACGCATCGCAGTTCATCTTTTTCGAACGGATCCCCATCTATGACAGTTTTCTGCAGCAACGGTATCCCCACCATCACGATGACGGAAGGGACCATGTACTTCAAAACTATTTTCAACCTCCTATGAATTTTCATTCGCGTCGGTTTTAGTGTTTCTCTAGAAGGACGACCTGGATTTCTGCAGTCCTCCACCAAGTCCGCCGCCGAATCCTGACATTCCTCCTCCAAATCCTGAAGAAGCCGAAGAATCAGAACTTCCGGCTGCACTGCCTCCACCTGCATTGCCGACGGACTTGTTACGTCCCGGCTGCATGTAGAATGGCCAGAAAATTCCCAGTTTGAACGCTCTCTGCGGCCTGATATAGCCATGGGCACTAAAATAATCAGCATGTTCCATAGGCCAGCCCATTCCCACATTGACGAACTTCACGAATATGCATGCACGTTTCCACTGGATATTCACGAACGCGTCAATATACGGACAATTTCCGTATTTTTCAACTTTCTGGTTATAGAACATTCCCAATGCGGGACTATATCCCGGCGCATACCAATTCGTATTGTAGGTCACATTGGCACCTATCTGCATCTGCATGACCTTCTTCACGACATTGAACTGCCAATACCAACGCGCATTGACGGCGACCATCGGCAGCGGTATGACGTCCTTATTCGAGGACAGTTGGAACAATGCCTGATTGTCAAAATGCAGCCCCCAGAGCTTGAAATTCTTGGTCAAAGCGACATTGAACACGCTGACGGCAGATGCTTCCTGCTGCGCCATCGCCTGCCCGTCATAATAAATATGGTTCTTTATCAGCGTCCAGCCGGCATCAATGTTCAGTTTCCAATGCGGAATGCTGATCGTGCCGTCCAGCGTCGTCGTGGAAATCTTGCTGAAATCATTGTCCCATTTGTAATGGTTCGAATAATAGTGCTGCTGATAATAGTCAGGCTCCTTCAGGTTCGTGCCGAAATGGGCATTGAAAGAAATCGGGCTCTTGCGGTAACGCCTGAACGGATAGATATTGAATCCCATATTCGCATCAATGCCGAAATCATTGATTTCCTTTCCGAGGAAAGTGTAGTATCCGTCGGCATCCCATTGGAAATAATTCTTGTACTGTCCTTTCACACCGCCATAGAGATAAGTCGAGTTCCACACCGTGTTGCCTTTCTTCTTGTAAAGATAGCTGTCCGGCGTGAACATGTAATAGTTCATCAACTTGTCACCGATACCGACATTGATGGCGGACACGATGGCATCGCTCGCCCATGGCTGCAATTTTATAAACAGCTTGTTCTCGAACTTCATGACACGGATCGAGTCGGCCGAAGCGGTAGGATTGATATAGAACTTGTTGTTATACAGGTTCCTGGCCTCGGTATCTTCCAGCCCTATCTTGTCCTCGTAAATCTTCCTGTAAGTAGAATATTCGCTGGAATGCCCGATGAAAGCGGTCGTGATATCAGTATTCAGCGTATCCGCCGACTTCGCCGCACGCGACTCCTGTTTCTCGGCCAGAAGCACCTCCATTGCAGCTATCGCAATGCTGTCGCCGGTTGCAATGACGCTGTCCCTGTACGCATTCTCCTTTTTCAGGACTTTGCGGTCCTTCATCTTCTGGATGAAATTGAACGGAATACGGTATGTCTGGTCCAGGAAAACGGTATTTTTCTTTATCAATGTGGATGCATCCTTGAGGCGCACGTCGATTTCCCTCGAACCTACCGTAGTGTCCCTTATCCAGAAATTGTCCACGATGCCTCCGTTCTCCCCCTTGGACATCTTGTTGTAGATGTAGCCGCCATGCATCTGGTACTTCTTTCCGAGATGGTTCACCGCGGCCATGAATGTCCTGTTGTCCACTTTCTCATTTTCCAGCATGCCGTTCGCTCCCACCCTGTCATATTCCAGAGTAAAGTTGAAAGACGGGAAAATGTTCTGCGTGGTCATGATATGCAAGTCATTCTCAGCCCTTTCGTCATTGGCGAAAAGCGTCCCCCAATATGCAAGTTCCGTATATGGGGTCTTGGAATTGTACATCGGCGCGGAGTACGGATTATATGAATAACATTCGTACGGCTCGTAGAACGACACTCCCTCTACACTCTTGCGCTTCCTGAAATTATAGGTCTGCACGGCTGAACCGACAATTCCCAGATACGAGACGTTCAGGTCCTTCCGCATGAACGGATAGTCATTATAATAGTAATTGTATGACGTATCTATGTCACGAGGCACGACATCATTGAAGTAACGTCCTTTGTTCCAGGTGAATATCCTCTTGTAGAACATGGAATCCGGAACGGAGAACGTCTCCAGGATGCGCGGCGTGTTCTCCCTGATGCTGTCCCGTATCGCCATGAGGCTGTCCTTCGCATTGAGCATACTGTCAATCATGTGCTGACGCACCTTCATTTTCTGCTCGAAGTCGTATTTCTTCCTCGCAGCCTTGTCCAGTGAAGCGTACCACTCGTTGAACTTGCGTATCGCAGTCTCCGTCGAGTCCGCCAGATAAAGCGAATCCAGCTTCGGCCAATCCAGGCTGTCGCCGGCCTGTTTCAATGAATCTCTGACAATGACATGGGTCAATGAATCCTTTATGGCGACGTAGTACTTGAATCTGAAAGGGTCCGTATATCGCAATGAATCAGGAACTTTCATCGTATCTCTGGCAGAAATGAACACCTCGGCGCTGTCAAGCCCCAACGTGTCGGCAGCGGCAGAATCCGCCATTGCCCTTTCATATTCCGACCTGAACTTGGTATATATGTCATTATGGTATATGACCGTGTCCTGAAGCATAGAATTTTCGCTCCAGTTTCCGGTCCATGGAAATCCCGCCTCAACTGCACGTGACCAGTCAGCCGCGAATCCCTGCAAAGCAACGATGCCGACCAGCAGCGCCGGAAACCATATCTTGGATATCTTCGATAAAATGCGTTTCATACAAACTACAAAGATAATACTTTTATGTATTTCTCAATGCGGCGGAGGCGTGCAGATTACTTCTTGTTCAAAAAGTCCAGTCTTGCTCGGGCTGACATCTTTTCGCTTTCGGAGGTACTGTACTTGGCGAGAAGAGGAAGATATTTCTTCTCCAGCTTCACATTTCCGGAATTGCGTGCCATGATTATGATATTCTTGATGGCCGTAATATCATCTGCCTTGATTTTCAGAACTTTAGTATAGTACTTGAGCGCAGTCTTGTTATCATGCTTCACCACCAGATAGTACGACCCGAGGTTATCGAGGAACAGCACGTCAGACGGCTGGTAAGATACCATCGTGGCGGACAACTCACGGAAAGCCTCGTAGGAAACCGGGGAAGCATAGCGGAAGAAAAGATAACAATATTCCTGGACGGTCGCGGAAAAGAATGTCTCGTCCACTTTTTCCACGCCCGGATATTCCCATTTCGGATGCTGGGTTTCATTGTAGATGATGAGCGACTTCAAATCCGAAAGTGCCATGTCTGGGCTTTCCTTCTCATATCCGATAAGCGACGCTACTTTGAGAATACGCATGTCAAGCCTGTCCGGATTCAGCTGTATGGCCTTCTCCAATGCTTTCTGCGCCTGACCGAACAACTCGTCGTCGAAAGTGTCTTCCTGAAAATAGTACACGTCATTTCCGGTACTGTCCTTCAACGTGAGCACAGGATTTTCCCCGAGATACCGTTTCTGGTCCTTTTTGACTACCGATGTTGTCCTGGACTTGTCCATATAATAAGAGAACTTGCCTATAAGCATCTCAGAATCATCAGGATAAGCGGCAGCCCACCTGTCGAGCAACGTCTCGATTCCCACGCCTGAAGGGCCGAGTTTCGAAACCAGAAGCTGATAACGGTCATTGAATTCCTTGGCCGACGGCGTCTGTGCAAACATGGCGGCAGCAGAAATCGCGAAAGCCGCGGCAATAGTCAAAAATCTACGCATAACTGTCAAATATTCATCCGGATACGCCGATTCTGCGGGTGCAGGTTGTTACAGCGGTTTCCGAGGTTTTTCACGAAGCCAAGAGGGTGCCCGCAATACGTAACCAGCACAAAACCCCTTTCGGCTCCGGTCAATGTCAATGTATCTTTATGAAGGAAGGCTAACGCCTGCTCCTTCGTCAATTCCGCTTCAGGAAATACTCCCCTCGCAAAGATTATGCTCAATGCGAGATCGGCATCCGGGACAATGTCCTTTCCTTTCAACTGCCCCACGGCAGTACCCCTCAAAAGAGGATGCAGATAATCCAACTGTTTGATTTCCAGCTCCAATGCTTCCGGAACAGCGATTATCATATCTCCTTTCAATGCAAGCGTCACAGGCTCATTGAACCAATCCCGTATTCCTGAAGCGATGTTTTTCGGCAGCACCGGCTCCTTCACATTTCGTGCGCGGGCCTGCGATTTTCCGGAACCGTAATCGGGTCCGCCTGTCTTTTTCAATGCCGCGCAATATTGTCCTTCACCGGGAACCAGCCCCGGAATCAGACTGAATCCGCAATTCGTTTTCAGAACTCCCTGACTGTCAATGGCCGGAGCCATGACTTCCGCCCCCAATTCAGAGGCCGCCCATTCCACATTGACATCATTCTCGAACTTATTGAACGTGCATGTGGAGTAAATCATCACGCCGTCAGGGGCCAATGCTGGCCATACGTCCGCCAATATGCGGCGCTGTCTCGCCTGGCACAGGGCAACATTGTCAGCAGACCATTGGGCGACAGCCTCTTCGTCCTTGCGGAACATGCCTTCTCCAGAGCATGGAACGTCGGCGACGATGATGTCAAACCATCCGGGCATGGATGCAAACGCCTTGGGGTCAGCGGATGTGACGACGACGGAAGGGTCGCCCCATACACCGGCATTGTCAGCCAGAACGGTGGCCCGCTGTTTCATTATCTCATTGGAAACCAGGATCCAGGACGGGCAACCTGACATTCTGAGCGAGGCTGCGATGTCCGTGGTCTTGCCGCCGGGCGCAGCACATAAATCCAGAATCCGCAACGGACGAGTTCCGTCATGTGTCGCAAGTACCTGTTCCAGAACATGCCGGAACACATTACCGACAAACATTGCCGAAGAATCCTGCACGTAATAGCAGCCGGCATGCATGAGCGGGTCCAACGTAAAGACCGGACGTTCAGGCAGAAAGAAGCCGCACGGACTCCATTCCACATGAGATGTCGGTGTGCCGGCTATCTGTCCGGCGGCATTGTCCCATGGCTTGTCCGCTTTCGAAGGGTTAAGCCGGACCGATACGGAAGCCGGGCCGGATAACGCATCCAAGGCGACACGGGCATTGTTCTCCCCCACCGCCTCGGCAAGATATTCTTCAAAAATCGGATTGAATGTCATCAGGGCCGTCAGTTTTTCCCGTATGGGTTCATGCCGTCAGGGAACATTGACGGATCGAAGCCCTCAGGCATTTTTCCTTCTGCCATGTCGGCGACGGCATCCACCATCTTGTCCACGGCATCCTTCAGCTTGGAGCCGAGCAACATCTTCATCATGAAGTTCAGGTCAGCCTCGATGTCGATATGAAAGTCAGTGCTGTCAGGATTTCCGCCGTCAGCGTCAAAACAGATATCTACGGTAAACTGGAACGGCGCTCCGTCATCCTTGTAAGTGATTCTGGAATAAGGCACACGCTCATGTACCCTTACGCCGACATTGAACCCCTGCACGGTGGCATGGATAGTGTCATAGTCGGCTTCCACGCCCTGCTTCTTGTCTTCCGGAAGCATTGCCACGAAATTGCGCATGTCCGAAAACGGCATGTAAAGCATATATGGTGCACGCGCCACCGATCTGTGCTTGCTCTTGATCTCCATATACCTATATAATTAGCGTCCCCACTCGGACGGGTTCTTCCTCCATTCGTGAAGAAGTTCCTTGGCAGCAGGTGTAATGTAACCTGTCTCGCCTGCGACTTCCACCAGTGCCGAATAATTGGACAATGTATCGAGCTTGACTTTCTCTTCCTCAAAGCGCTTTGCGGCGATGTCGAATCCATATGTGAAGATGGCAACCATGCCGAGCACCTCGGCACCTGCATCACGGAGAGCCTTCACCGCAGCCAGACTGCTCATACCGGTAGAGATAAGGTCCTCGATGACAACGACTTTACGTCCCGGCTCCAATTCCCCTTCGATCTGGGAACCGGTTCCATGGTCCTTCGGTTTGGGACGGACATATACGAAAGGTTTCCGCATCCTGTCAGCGGCAAGTACGCCATGAGCGATAGCACCTGTAGCTACACCTGCAACTACTTCAGCTTCAGGGTACAGTTCCATGGCTTTCTGTGCAAGCCATTCAGCTACCTGGGAGCGCAGTTCCGGACGGGAAAGGATCCTGCGGTTATCGCAATATATCGGAGAATGCCATCCGGATGCCCATGTGAAAGGGTCATGAGGACGTAGAAGGACCGCGCTGATGTCCATGAGGGACTTTGCGAGTTTCTTGTCAACTGATACTTCGTTCATAATGTTATTATATTAAAACATCCACAAATTTAGCCATTTTTCGTGACAATGCAACCGACATTCAGACACCGCGTCCGGCATTCAGAAAGACCTCCCGGATGGAAGGATATGTATTTTTCAGAAATGGCGGCAGACTGGATTTCGCTACCCACGCGGCCTTGGTTATGTCTTCCTCTGTCTGAGGCGTCAGATCCACAGGATTCATGTAATTCATGTGATACCACCATGTGTGCTTCAGATGCCACAATCCGTTTCTCAGATAGCAATGGTCCGTCACGCAGATCAGGTCACCGAGTTCCAATTCGTTCACGCCGGTCTCTTCCTGCACTTCGCGCAATGCCGTGACACTTATATCTTCCCCGGCCTCCTGATGTCCCTTCGGAAGGTCCCATAGCCCGTCCCGCCTGATCAGCAGGTAGTCGCCGCGTCTGTTGGAAACCAGGCCGCCGGCAGCATTGACCTCCTTGAACTCGCCGCAGACATTGCGGTAGCATTGCTCCGGGTCGTCTGTCGGGATGTAGATCCGGTCCAATGTCGACGAAACCTCGAACATCCTGACCAACCTGCCTAGGTCAATCCGGTTTCCGGCATGAAATTCCACGGCATTCGGGTCTGTCAATGCGGATTCTTCCGGAGTGCAGATTACGATGGAACGCCAATCAAAATATATCTTGTGCATCTGAAAAATCATTAGTATCATGCAAACTTAATAAAAATCCGCAATATTTCCGGAAATATCAAGTCACGATGAAACAAATTTGATTTTCAGTCGTATATATATTAGTTTGACTTTATATTTTTAGACATTACAATGAAGTTATCACAGTTCCAGTTTCCTATTTCACTGAAGAATGACATTGCCCATGAACCGACCGGCAAATGGAGAGATGAGAGCCGCATGATGGTTCTTCACAAGGACACAGGCGAGATAGAGCACAAGATTTTCAAAGACATTACTGATTATTTCGGAAAAGGCGACACCTTCGTCCTGAATGATACCAAGGTATTTCCGGCCAGACTTCTCGGAAAAAAGGAGAAAAACGATGCTGATATCGAAGTATTCCTCCTCCGCGAACTGAACAGGGAGCAGAGGCTCTGGGATGTAATCGTAGAACCTGCCAGAAAAATCCGTATCGGCAACAAATTGCAGTTCGGAGACGACAACAGCCTTGTAGCCGAAGTCATTGACAATACCACTTCCAGAGGACGCACCTTGCGTTTTCTCTACGACGGACCGTACGACGAGTTCAAGCAGACGCTGTTCAGCCTCGGCGAACTTCCTGTACCTAAATGGGTCAAGCCTAAGGCAACCGCTGATGACAATGTGAATTTCCAGACGATTTTCGCAGAGCACGAGGGCGCCGTTTCCGCACCGGCAGCAGGTCTCCATTTCAGCCGCGAGCTGTTCAACATGATGATTCTCAAGGATATAAACAAGACTTTCATCACCGAGCACATGGGTATCGGCTACTTCAGGAAAGTAGATGTGGAAGACTTGTCGAAGCACAAGATGGATTCCGAGAGGCTCATCATCACACCTGAAGCCGCAGAAATCATCAACAAGACGAAGCGTGAGGGCCACAAGGTCCTGGCAGTCGGCGTGACCGTAATGAGAGGACTGGAGACATACGTCACGACAAATGACGAGGTGCAGGCTTATGACGGATGGACGAACAAGTTCATCTTCCCTCCGTACAGGTTCGCCATCCCGAACGCCATCGTTTCCAACTTCCATCTTCCGGGTTCGACCATGCTCATGGCTGTGGCTGCTTTCGGCGGATATGACCTCGTGAAGAAGGCTTACGAGACCGCATTGGAAGAAAAATACAAGTTCGGTCCGTATGGTGACGCGCTGCTGATAATATAAAAATTGTCACACGGCATATTAAAAATTTCGCAAAACACATAAAAATCATAAAAAAGTGGCTTTTTAATCCCATAAAAGGCCACTTTTTCATTGTTTTAATGATATAGTTGCATAACTTGGTCTCCAAAAGACTGATCTTATGAACAACTATGACGACATTGACTTTCTTGCGCCGTGGTGCGCATTGAACAAAATTTTCGGCTTTTCTCCTAAAACCGGGCTTGAGGCGATAAGGCATTTCGGAGGCGCGGAAGAGATTTTCAGGGCAAACAAAAAGGAACTTTTCGGATTCTTCGGGTACGGGTCGAAATACACCGGTCTCATTTCCGGCAAGGTTCTCCAGGAAAGCGCGGAAGAATTGACCGGACTGAAAGATTCAGGAAGCCGTTTCATATGCATTGGCGACAGCCGGTATCCGCAGATGCTCCGCGAATGCGAGGACCCGCCGATAGGCCTATATATTAAAGGTAAGACGCCGATTGAGAAACTGGACGGAGGAAGGCCTGCAATCGGGGTAATCGGAACGAGGGACATTACAAGCTACGGCATAGAATGGTGCAACCGGCTCGTTTCGGCATTGGGAAGGGCGCAAATCAAGCCTGTGATTGTCAGCGGATTGGCAATAGGGACAGATGCGACGGCACACTCGGCGGCACTTGACAACGGGCTGCCCACCATCGCGGTAATGCCTACCGGAATAGACGGCGTATACCCGTTCAGGCACGGATTTCTGGCTGACCGCATCTGCAATGCCGAAGAAAGCTGGCTGATTACGGATTATCCGACAAAAACCACGCCTCTTGCCATCAATTTCCTCAGAAGGAACCGGATCATCGCCGGATTGAGCAAGGCTGTCCTGCTGATAGAATCCAAGAAAAAGGGCGGCGGACTCATGACATGCAGGCTGGCCTATTCATATAACAGGGAAGTATTCGCATTGCCGGGACGGATAGACGACCCTTGTTCGGCGGGGTGCAACGAGTTGCTGCGCCTGAAGATTGCGGAGCCGGTGACCGACCCGGAATTGTTCATTGACAGTCTGGGACTCGGGGCGTCCAGGGAAAAAGCCCCGAAAGATATCCGGACCTTCGTACAGATGAAATACAGGGATGAGAGAACTGCCGACGAAGCCATGGACATCGCGTCAGTCGCTGATGCGATAGACAGGAACAGGGATATCCGCGCAGAAGACATCTGCTCACTGACAGGAATGCCCTACCGGAAAGTCGCATCCATCATCGGAATATTGGAATGTGACAGGATAATTTCATGTGACCTGCTCGGCGGGTGCAGCATTAACCCGAAAATTGTATAAATTTGCATTCATGAATGACATGTTTTTTATAGACACGCACGCGCATTTGTACGATCCTGCCTTCGAGGGCGAGGAGGAAGAAGTTGTAGGCAGGGCATTGGCCGCCGGGGTGAAGATCATCCTGCAGCCGGACATTGACAGCAGCGAAAGAGACGGAATGCTGAAACTTGGCGACAGGTTTCCGGAAGTCTTCAGGAACATGGCGGGCCTGTACCCCGGTTCCGTGGAGGATAATTGGGAAGAAGAAGTGGAGAAGGTCAAGGAATGCGCTGTCAATCACAATGTCATAGCAATCGGAGAAATAGGGTTGGACTATCATTATTCGAAAGATAGTGCAGAGTTGCAGAGAAGGGCATTGAAGGCGCAGTTCGAGCTTGCGGCGGAACTGGACTTGCCGGTAAACATCCATGAAAGGGATGCCACGGAGGACTTTTTCAGGGTATTGGAAGAATGCAGGCATCTGGGTGTACGCGGAAACATGCATGCGTTCAGCGGCAGTTACGAGACCTTCATGAGGTTGCAGAAATACGGGGACTGGTCCGTGGGAATCGGCGGAGTCGTCACTTTCAAGAACGCCGGCGTGGCTGAAAGCGTGAAGAAGATTCCGCTGGAGAAGATTCTGCTGGAAACGGATTCTCCGTACCTTACGCCAATGCCGTTCCGCGGGAAAAGGAACGAAAGTTCATACATTCCGCTGATCGCCCGGAAGGTGGCGGAGCTAAAGGACACAGATTTGGGCGAAGTCGCGGCAAAGACCACGGAAAACGCATGTAAATTATTCAGAATCAGCATCTAAAGACACAGATACCATGATGAAAAAAATCGAATCCATACGTAAATCGGCATTGTTGCTGATATATACGGGCGGAACAATCGGCATGAAACAGGACGCGGACGACATGACGCTCAAGCCGTTCGACTTCAGCCAGATTCTCGAAGAGGTCCCGGAAATAGGGAAATTCGCTGTCAAGATAGATAGTTTCTCATTCGAGCCGCCGATAGATTCATCGGACGTAGAGCCTTCCTTGTGGCAGAAACTCGCTTGCCTGATCAAGGATAAATACGATGATTATGACGGTTTCATCATTCTCCATGGTACCGACACCATGGCATATTCCGCATCGGCATTGAGCTTCATGCTGGACGGGCTCACGAAACCGGTAATCTTCACCGGGAGCCAGTTGCCGATCGGCGTACCGCGTACGGACGGCAGGGAAAATCTCATTTCCGCCGTGGAAATCGCCTCTGCCAAAGACGAGAACGGCAATCCGGCCGTACCGGAGGTATGTGTCTGCTTCGCTTCTCTCCTCATGCGCGGCAACAGGTCGACCAAGGTCAATTCCGAAGGATTCAGGGCTTTCCAGTCACCGAATTTCCCGCCGCTCGCGGAGGCCGGTATAAATATAAGGTACAACAATGAATATATCCGCAAGCCCAACGACTGGTTACAGAACCTGTCCATCAACACGAATCTGGACACCAGGGTATCAATCCTGAAGATTCATCCGGGAATCACCCCGCAGGTCGTAAGGAACATCCTGTGCGGAGAGGAAACGCGCGCGGTCATCATGGAAACATACGGCTCGGGCAACGCCCCTTCAAGCAAATGGTTCCTCGACATCCTGGAGGAAGCCAAGGCGATGGACAAGATCGTAGTCAATGTAACTCAATGTCTTGCAGGGACGGTAAACATGAATCTCTACGCGACGGGCAAGCATTTGGAAGAGAGCGGAGTCATCGACGGCAATGACCTGACTACAGAAAGCGCGCTCGCGAAACTGTTCTATCTTATGGGAAAAAGCCAGGACAATGCTTGGGTGAGGGCAATGATGGGACGCAACCTGAAAGGAGAAATATCCAAATAAATATTGCCAAATGAAAATTAATTGCTAAATTGCAACGGATTTCGGGTAGGTGTATTGTACCCGAATGCCGCATTATGAAATTTATAAACATTAATATTTAATTATTTCAAACACACAAAAACAATTATGAAAAAGTTTTTCATGTTTTTGGCAGTAGCCGGCATCATGGCCGCATCTGCAAACTACGCAGCCGCTCAGGATCAGGCAGCAGAAACTGCTAGCGAACCTGCTACAGAGGCAGTAGCTCCAGCAAATGACCTGGCAGCTCTTACAGCAGCAGCTCCTGAAGTTCCTCTTCATCAGCAGCTTAAGACTAAGTTCATCGAGGGTGGCCCTCTCTGGATGGCTCCTATCGCTCTCGTACTCGTTCTTGGTCTTGCTCTTTCCATCGAGAGAATTCTTTATTTGACCTTCGCGAAGACCAACACCAAGAAGCTTCTTGAGAAGGTAGAGAACGCTCTTGCTGAAGGCGGTATCGAGGCAGCTAAAGACGTTTGCCGTGACACTAAAGGTCCTGTTGCAAGCATCTTCTACCAGGGTCTTCTCCGTTATGAGGAAGGCGTAGACGTAGTAGAGAAAACTATCGTTTCTTACGGTTCTGTTCAGATGAGCCTCATGGAGGACGGTATGACATGGATCTCCCTGTTCATCGCTCTTGCTCCATCTCTCGGATTCTTGGGAACAGTCGTTGGTATGATCGCAGCATTCGATGCTATCCAGGCTGCAGGTGACATTTCTCCTAACGTTGTCGCAGGAGGTATGAAGGTCGCCCTCATCACTACCGTGTTCGGTCTTATCGTAGCTATGATTCTTCAGGTGTTCTTCAACTATATCCTCACCAAGATTGAATCACTTACAACTGATATGGAGGATTCTTCAATCTCCTTCATCGACGTTCTTACAAAATACGCAGCTAAGACTAAATAAGGACATTCATAATGAAAGATCTTAATAAAATATTCAAATGGCTGATGTGGCTGCTCTTCGCTGTCAGCGTCGGCATCCTCGTATGGGGAATGGTGAAGGGATTCCCTTCAACTCCTGCAGAGGGTGACAACGGCACAGTGAATGCGCTGATCTACTGGTGCTATGCCATGATCGGAATCGCAGCATTCTGCGCTGTGGTTTTCGGCGTCGCAGTATCTGTTGCCAACAATCCTAAGAGTCTCATCACAATTCTCGTAGGTGTCGTTGCTGCAGCTGTTGTCTGCGGATTGGCATACGTACTCGCACCGGCCAGCCCTGCTATCGGCATGCTTGAGCAGCCGACCGTCGGGACACTTAAATTCACGGATACAGTACTTTACATCGTAGCTTTCGCCGGAATCTTGTCTGTTGCAGCCATCATCTTCGGTGAAATCATGGGTGCAATACGTAATAAATAATTTGAGATATGGCTAAAAAGACTCCGGCTCTTAACACAAGCTCAACGGCAGATATCGCATTCCTGCTTCTGTGCTACTTCCTCATGACTACAACCATGGGATCACAGACAGGTCTCCAGCGTCGTCTTCCGCCTATGCCAGATCCTAACCAGAAAGTTGAAGACCAGAAGGTGAACAAGAGAAATCTCATCACCGTGAAGATCAACTCTCAGGACAGGCTCTTGGCAGGTACAGAAATGATGGATGTCAGCCAGCTCAAAGACAAGATCAAGATTTTCCTTACCAACCCGGCCAACGATCCTAACCTTCCGGAAAGAATCGTTACCGATATCGAAGGCTATGGCAAATACCCTGTGACCAAGGGTGTCATCTCTCTTCAGAACGACCGTGGTACCAGCTATCGTGCATACATCGCAGTTCAGAACGAGCTTGTAAAAGCAGTGAACGAACTTCGTGATGATTTCTCGAAGTCTACCTACGGCAAACCGTTTGCAAACCTCACAGAGGACCAGCAGACAGTAGTGAAGAAATGCATCCCTCAGAACATTTCAGAGGCAGAGCCTAAGAACGTTGGTAAATAATCAGGAGGAATAGGAATATGTCAAAATTTCGTAAAGAAGAGAAAAAAGAAACCCCTGGTATTACCTCAGGTTCACTTTCCGATATTGTCTTCATGCTCTTGTTCTTCTTCATGGTTACGACACAGCTCAGAAGCACAGAGGACAAGGTTATCGTAAAACTCCCTGAAGCATCCGAGGTTGTCAAACTTGAGAGAAAAGATCTTGCATCATACATCAACGTGGGTCCTCCTACAAGGAACCTTCAGTCAAAGTATGGTACTGACGCCCGTATCCAGCTCAATGACTCATTCAAGACGGTTACCGACATCCGCGACTTCATCGCTGCAGAGCGTGACGCGATGTCAGAGGCAGACCGCCAGTTCATGAACACTGTACTTAAGGTGGATCAGGACGTGAGAATGGGTATTGTAACAGATATCAAACAGGAACTTAGACGCTGCTCAGCCCTGAAGATCATGTATCAGGCACGCAGATCATCAGAATAAGGTCAACCTGAAATTCATAGAAAGAATCCTGGGGAACAAATCTCCGGGATTCTTTTTTGTATAAGAAGACTGATTTAGTTATCTTTGCTGAAATAACGGAATTCATCATAGCAATGGAAAAAGTTGTAAGGACGAAAATCAAGGATTTGCTGAAAATGCAGCCAGGTCAAGAGGTACTTGCCAAAGGTTGGGTAAGGACCAAGAGAGGAAACAAACAGGTAAAATTCATAGCACTTAACGACGGTTCTACGATCAATAATATCCAGATTGTAGCCGAGGCTGAACTCTTCAATGAGGATCTGATGAAGAAAATCACCACGGGTGCAAGTCTCGGTGTAAGAGGAAAGTTGGTAGAGTCTCTCGGAAGCGGACAGCACGTGGAAATCAAGGCTGAAAACATCGAAGTCTACGGCGAGTGCGACCCGATGAGATACCCGCTCCAGAAGAAAGACACTTCTCTGGAATATCTCAGGACAGTAGCCCACATGAGATTGAGGACCAATACTTTCGGAGCAATCCTGAGAGTAAGGAACGCCATGGCTTTCGCTATCCACTCGTTCTTCCAGAGCAAAGGTTTCGTATATCTTCACACACCGCTCATCACCGAGTCCGATGCGGAAGGCGCAGGAGACATGTTCCAGGTTACGACACTTGACCTCACCAAAGTTCCGATGCACAACGGCAAAGTGGATTTCAGCAAGGACTTCTTCGGCAAGAAGACAAGCCTTACGGTAAGCGGTCAGCTTGAGGGAGAACTCGGTGCCACGGCAGTAGGAGAAATCTATACTTTCGGACCTACTTTCAGGGCTGAGAATTCCAATACCCCACGCCACTTGGCAGAGTTCTGGATGATTGAGCCGGAAATGGCCTTCTGCGACATGTATGAGACCATGGACCTGGAGGAAGAGTTCGTGAAATATCTCGTAAACTACGCACTTGAGCATTGCATTGACGATATCCAGTTCCTGAATGACAAATATGACGACGGTCTGATCGAGAGATTGAAAGGAGTCATCAACACGGAGTTCGTAAGACTGACTTATACGGAAGGAATCAAGATTCTGGAAGAGTCAGGACAGCAGTTCGAATACCCTGTAAAATGGGGCGTGGACCTGCAGAGCGAACATGAGAGATACCTGGTGGAGAAGCATTTCAAGAAACCGGTAATCCTTACTGACTATCCTAAGGACATCAAGGCTTTCTACATGAAGCAGAACGAGGACGGCAAGACAGTCCGCGGAACAGATGTGCTTTTCCCGAAAATCGGAGAAATCATCGGAGGATCGGAGAGAGAGGCTTCGCTTGAGAAACTTGAAAAGCGCATAGATGAACTCGGAATGAGCAGAAAGAACCTCGAATGGTACATTGATACCAGAAGATTCGGAACAGTTCCTCACAGCGGATTCGGACTCGGTTTCGAGAGACTGCTTCTGTTCGTGACCGGCATGAGCAACATCAGGGATGTAATTCCATTCCCTAGAACCCCTAGAAACGCTGATTTTTAAGAGATTGGGACATGCTTGTAATCGGAATAGCAGGAGGCTCGGGCTCCGGAAAGACAACAGTCGTAAATGCAATTACCCATCAGCTTAAAGAGCGGGTCGTGGTAATACCTCAGGATTCATACTACAAGGATTCAAGTTACCTTCCGCTGGAGGAGCGTCAGAAAATCAATTTTGACCATCCGGATGCCATAGATTTCAAACTTCTATGCAAACAGCTCAGAGAACTGAAAGAGGGAAAAAGCATTGAACAGCCTGTGTATTCGTACATAACATGTTCAAGATCGAAAACCGAAACCATTACGGTGGAACCGGCGGACGTCATCATCATTGAAGGTATTCTGGTGTTCACATGCAAGGAACTCCGCGACCAGATGGACATCAAGATTTTCGTGGATGCAGACGATGATGACAGACTGATGAGAGTCATGGCCAGGGACATCATTGAAAGAGGCAAGACAGTGGAAACCGTCATTGAAAGATACACCAAGACGGTGAAGCCGATGTACTTGCAGTTCATTGAACCTAGCAAGCGTTATGCTGACATCATCATTCCGCAGGGAGGTCACAACAAGGTTGCAGTAGATATCATTTCAGCTACAATAGAGAAATCGCTTCAAAAGAAAAATGCTGACACGGGACGATAAGGCAGGACTTTATCTGACGGTGATATTCCACCTCGTGATTCTGATTGTCCTGCTAATAGCACAAATAGGGTTTTCCTTGCAAAAGGAGAACTCTTTTGTCATAGACTTCACCAAGCAGGAAGAAATCGAGGCCAGGGAGAAAAAACAGCGCTTCGACGAGGAAGTGGAGAAGAAGGTGGACGACCTTATTGCGGCGAAAGTGGACCGTATGCTGGCCGGCATGTCAGGTGTGGAATTCCGGAACACCACCACATCGCGAAACAAGGGCGCCCTCAAGGATGACCGCAACACCGATGCGGAGAAGCTTTACGCTGATGCGGAAAAACTTGCCAAGGACCTGAAGAACGGCCCGAAAGCAGAATTGAGCAATGATGATTTCGTGGAAACGCCTTCAAAGAAACAGAAAAAAGACGACAAGGCGTCAGACAAGACTTATAGCGGACCTTCCGTGCTGTCATGGCATCTGGACAACAGGAAAGCCAGCCACCTTCCGATACCGGCATACAGATGCTATGGAGGAGGCATGGTGACCGTCGTGATTACAGTGAACAATGCCGGTAAAGTAGTGGATGCCAGGGTATTGGACGAGGTCTCATCAGATGACAAATGCCTCCGCGACTTCGCAATAAGAGCGGCAAGGATGTCGATTTTCTCGTCATCGCCTACCGCTCCTTCCAAACAGACTGGAGATATAATCTACCAGTTTATCGCGCAATAATTTTTTTCTGCAAGTTGTCTTTTCCCTAATTCACCGCAGCCTTCACGACATTGTCAATGTCAAGATATATCTTGTAGAAGGCATTTTCACCTAGTTTCGAGTATCTTCCGATGAGGGCCCGTATCTGCGGGAGCATATATGGGGCCGTCTTTTCCCACTCACCCGGCGCTGCGACTATACCGTCAACTGAAGCCGCATAAGATTGGAATCTTCTGGAAATGTCAAGCCCGTCCAGGAAGGAATTCAACTTGGCGAAATCATCTATCGCACTGAGCTGCTTGCCATATTTGTCGAAAATCGAAGATGCAAAACGCATCTGGCTAGCCTTCCTGTTACATTTCAGAAAGTATTTCGTGGCCGCTGTGGTATCCATCGGAACGAAAACATCCGGCACGATACCGCCACCGCCATAGACAGGACGACCTGATACGGTATGATAGATTTCCGTGCTGTCTATACGGATGCTGTCCTTGTCGAACATCTCGCCATCAGCGTATCTCTTATAAATATCATATTGGTAATCATCCGAATATGGCTTCTGGATACATCTTCCGGAAGGAGTATAGAAACGTGCAATCGTCAGCCTTATACCTGAACCGTCGCTGAAGAAACGAGACTCCTGGACAAGGCCCTTTCCATAGGAACGGCGCCCTACGATAGTACCACGGTCGTTATCCTGCATCGCCCCGGCGAAAATCTCGCTTGATGAAGCAGAGTTTTCATTCATGAGCACGGACAGGCGGACGTCCTTCAGGATTCCCTTGCCGTCAGCCTTGTAATCTTCACGTTTCTGGTGAAGGCCCTGAAGATAAACTATCTCATCTCCCTTTTCGAGGAACATGTCGGACAGCAGAAGTGCCTGATCAAGATAGCCTCCGGAATTGTCACGCAAGTCGAAAACCAGATGCTTCATATTATTGTCAAGAAGTTTCCCGGCAGCTGCTGAAACCTCCACGAAAGTCGTGCGGGAGAACTTGGAAAGACGGATGTAGCCGGTGGTGTCATTGATCATGAATGCCGCATCCACGCAATGCATAGGGATTTTCCCGCGCTTTATATTGAAAGGAATCTTCTCCTTTCCCCTCTTCACGAGAATCCCGACCTCTGTTCCGGCACGTCCCTTCATGCGGCGCACCATGCTGTCCTGCGGAAATTTGACGCCAGCAATATTGCATGAGTCCACTTTCAGGATACGGTCTCCAGGCTGGAGTCCGACTTTTTCAGAAGGACCGCCCGGGATGACTTCCAGGACAATCGCCGTGTCATTAGGGACATTGAACTGTATGCCGATACCATCGAAATTGCCGGCCAGTTCGGTCTGCGATTTCTCCAGTTCCACCGGCGGCAGATAAACGGAATGCGGGTCAAGCGCTGCCAATGAAGCTACTACAGCCGCGTCGGTCACTTTCTTCACATCCACGGTGTCCACATAACATTTCTGAATTTCCTGTAGGACCAGATTCAGCTTTCTCCAATTGTTATAGTTGCCGGACATGCGCGCCGGCTTGCCGATAACCGTAAAAAACAATACCGTACCCAGAATTCCCAAAACAATTCCGAGCACGGCAGCTAAAGTACTTGACTTGTCTCTTTCAGTCATAAAAAATATTCATTAATCGACGTCTACCTGTTCAACTTCTATGCCTGCCTTGCGAAGCAGATCCGGGCCATCCTGCAATCGGTATTCATCACGATACACGACACGCTTGATACCAGCCTGAATGATGAGTTTCGAACATTCAATGCAAGGAGACGCTGTCACATACAAGGTGGCACTCTCGCTGCTGTTTCCGGATTTGGCAACTTTCGTGATGGCATTGGCCTCGGCATGAAGCACATACGGCTTCGTGACACCGTTCTCGTCTTCGCAAATGTTTTCAAAACCGGACGGGGTTCCATTGTACCCGTCCGAGATGATCATATTGTTCTTGACAATGAGGGCGCCCACCTTGCGTCGCTTGCAATATGAGTTCTCCGCCCAAATTTCCGCCATCTTCAGATAGCTTCGATCAAATTTCTGCATATCAATGCTTTAGTTTCTCTGGTAAAGATAACGTTTGATGCTACGTTTCGGAGTACGCTCGAAATCTTCCGGCAGGAACTCTATCTTGGCGATCTTGGCGTAGTTAGGAATCTGCTTGTTGATTTCAGGGAGAGTTTCCTGTATCTTGGCTTCCAATGCCTCTTTGCTGAGGCCGTCCAATTCTGCCTGATGATAGTCCGGGTAGATGAGGGATACGAGTGTTCCATGGTCTTCAATCACCAGAGAATCAACGACATAGGTAACATTGTTTACCACGCCCTCGATTTCCTCAGGATAGATGTTCTGTCCTGAAGGGCCGAGAATCATGCACTTGGAACGTCCTTTAAGGAAGAGAAAACCTTCCTTGTCCATAACTCCCATGTCTCCGGTGTGGAACCATCCGTCCTTGTCGAAGACACTGGCTGTTGCCTCATCATTCTTGTAATATCCGAGGAACACATTGGCACCTTTCACGAGCACCTCGCCAGGGATGTTTTCAGGATCCGGGGAATCAATCTTGATTTCCATATTCATTACGGCACGTCCGCAAGAATAAAGCTTGGCATCTTTCCAGTCCACGTATCCGATAATCGGAGCACACTCGGTCATACCATAACCGACAGTCAGCGGGAATCCTATCTTATGGAAGAAACGCTCAACCTCCGGATTGAAGGCTGCGCCGCCGATGATGACCTCATAGAAACGACCTCCGAAAGCATTGACAAGCTCATTGAGAATCTTCTTCTGAATCACCTTGTCAATGATAGGCAGGTTCATAATCATCTTGTTACGGTCGAGAATCGGCTTGAGCTTGGACTTGTATACCTTCTCGATGATGAGCGGTACCGCAATGATGACGCTAGGCTTGATGTCGGCAAATGCCTGCATGATGATCTTCGGGCTAGGCACACGTGTAAGGAAGTGTACATGGGCGCCGATGGTCATCTCGAAAAGGAATTCGAACATCATTCCGTACATGTGGGCTGACGGCAGCATTGACACTACATCAGCGGTATTGTCGAGCTGCGGCATCGCCTGGACATGGGCGAATTCGATATTGGAATAGAGTGCGCGGTACGGAACCATCACGCCCTTTGAGAAACCGGAAGTGCCTGAAGTATAATTGATAAGCGCGAGTTCCTCCGGACTGTCCTCATAGTAATTCAAATCTTCCGGGCCGAAATTGTTCGGATATTTATGTCCGAAGCTTTCATTCAGATGCTCGCGGATCTGGGACATTTCCTCGGTCTTCGAATAAAGGAAACCGAAAGTATTGATCTGGACAACCACATAGAGTCCAGGCATTTCCGCCTCGGAAAGGTTTTCCCATATGACATCGTCCACGAACAGCACCTTAGCTTCCGAGTGGTTCACGAGGTAATGGATATTACCCGGCTTGAACTCGTGAAGAATCGGCACAGGAACCGCACCGTATGTCAATGCAGCGAGGAAGCTGACACCCCAGTTGGCCTGGTTTCTAGAACAAATGGCTACCTTGTCACCCTTTACCAGACCGCATTGCTCGAAAGCGATATGAAGTTTGGCAATACGCCTTGCGACGTCCCTGTAGGCCAGATCCTGACCCTTGTAGTTCGACAATGCCGGACGATTCCAGTTTTTCCTGAAACTCTCTTCAAGGAGTTTGTTTACTGAATGAAATTCCATTTTTAATTGATTTTCAAAGTTTTAATACACGTTCTTTGCCGTCGTGGCAGAGAGCGGAGACAGAGCCATTGTCATTAACCTTGATTTTGGCATCAGGGCGGAGCATCTTGTTCCCTCCCGGATTGTAGACAGGGCTTCCGCCGTCAAAACCGTAGATGACGGTCCTGACCGATGTCCTGACTACCCAGAACCGCTTCCCCTTGACGCGGAGAAGTTCCGGCAATGACTTGATGGTTTCTTCTGATTTTATGCCTTTCCATGCAGAAGGAGTCTTCCCATGGAGATCGTACATTCCGATTGTATTGTCCTTGTGCAGGACCATGGCCGTGTAGGCGTGCGCGCCCGAGAAATCGTATGCAGCCGGGCCGATGAGGACTTCCTTGCCCAATTCCACCGGGAACGGCTTCACGAAACGGCCAAGTCTGTCAATGAGATACAGCTTGGAGCCCGAAGCGAACAGGAATTGTATCTTGCCGTTTCCGAAGTAGTCGATTTCCGAGACCGCTCCACATATTGGCGTCCCGAACTGGACTCCCCACAATCCTTTACCTTTTTCATCCTTGAGTACCAACCAGTTGTTGGATTGCTGCGAGAAAAGATTCGTCTTCCCTGTGGCACAGTTCTTCACCTTGAAAGGTCCGGACGGAACCATGACGACGGTATCCTTTGCCGCGGCCGGCGCATCTTCATTGATTCCGGTAAATTTCACTTGCAGAGCCTCGATGTTCATAAAGAAAGAGGTCTCGCCGGGCTCGATGGACAGGACCACCGGAGATGCAGCTGCCGAGCTGTACATCTGGAACACGGTTCCCGAGCTCCGGATCATGCTCCCCGCCCCGGCTTCAGACAGATAGTCCGCAAGTGTCCGGCGCTTCTCGGCCGTAAACTGTTCCAATGCTGCAGGCGCACCGCATATAAGCCATCCGTCCTTGAATATATAGGTGGAATCCTTAATCGAGAAGATGTTTCCTAACAATGTTCCCACAGAGGCAAACAATCCGGATTTCAGCACTTTCCCGTCATATTCCTTCACCGACTTGATTTCACTGCCCCGGAACAATTGTGCAGGATCATCCTTTCCGGGCTTCATAAGCAGAACTGATGTTTCACCGCCGGAAACGGACACATTGGCCTTACATATCTCCTTGATTTTAAGAGCATTGACCCAAACATCGGGCGCAACGCCGTCATTGATGCGGAACGTTTCGAGCGCGGCATTGTATTTCGGCAGCCGGCCGATGGCATCGATATATTTCTTGTATGCGGTGATATATGATTCGGTGGAGCTGAGCTGAAGCATTGACGCGCTCAATGTGCCGGCAGGGAGGACGGACTTCACCGTGGATGTCCCCGGGGCAATTCCCTTGTACAAATTGGAGAAGAATGCCGGGCTTTCGAATGATGCCGATGTTCCGGAAAGGGCAAGCCGTTTATCCGTCATGTCGTTTATCGTGAGCGCGGTCCAGTCGGCAAAACTTTTCAGGAATCCTGCCTGTCCACGCAATTTCGAAGCAAAGAATGACGAAACAATTTTGCCTGAGTATGAATGATTTACGAATATTGCCGATTCATTTCCGACAGATGCAACTGCTGCTGCACATTCTTCGTCTTTCAGCACAGATGTCCCGGATTCAAGATTCCTGCCTGCGGACATCACCAATGTTTCGGAAGGTGAAAATGCGAGTACCGTTTTCCGTTTCAATGATGGTGCATAATCTCCCGCATTGTCAAAAATCCGATACGCGATGCGGGCAGAGTCAGCGGCACGGACAATCGCCCACTCCCCCTTGGTGGAATCTTTCGGAAAACCGGAGGCACTGACTAGCATCAGCGGTACAATGTTCCCGCTATAATGCATTGACACAGCCATTTCGGAGTTTCTCAATGCCCTGGCTTCATCGCCGACAAGCATTGAAACTCTGGACAGGAATTTCCGGAAATTCGATTTCCCACTGCCGGAAAACATAGAACCGAACGCCCAGGTGGTGTCTGTCATTACATCGATACCGTCCCTCATCGTGCTGCAATGGAGTATCATCGCGGCATCGGAAGGAATAGCATTCATGACCGGTCTGGACGAGGCTGCGATTTCATACAATTCGTCGGAGGATGGTGAATTTACAGAGCTTTTTTCCGAATACAACAGCGTTACTGCTCCTGCCACGAGAATGACAAGAGCAGAAAGTGCAGATATACAGATTATTAACGTTCTCTTATTCATTTCACCAACTCATTTTTGCGGTAAAGTGCGCCATTATGGGGTGAAACCCATAAGATACAAAGATACACAATATTTTACTTAATGTGTACTTTACTCTTGACGTAATATTCCAAACGGAATTATTTAGCAGAATTTAAGAGTATTTATTCTACCTTTTAGACAATTCTGAAGTGATATTTATGAATTACTTGCGAAAGACGATGGATTCTTCGACAGCC